>DASSGA010000068.1:0-3073 GCA_035693805.1 bacterium
GAGCACGTATTCGACCCCGGTGAACATCGCGAATCCAGGCCGCGCCGCGGACGTCACCCGGCAAGTCTCGGTGAAGTACTGCATGTCATACGAGGCGTCTTTCATCCCCACGAAGTTTTCGAACCGGTCGATCAGTTCGAGGAGGAGATCTTGAGTGAGGGTGACCCCGATCTTTCTGGGAAAGTTGTACGCGAGAACCTTGATGCCGACGGCCGACCCGATCGCCGCGAAGTGGGCGAGCAGCCCCTCTCGTGGAGGGGCCCAATGATAAGGGGCGATCGCGATGACGCCGTCAGCGCCGACGCGCTCAGCGTGCCGGGCCAGGTCGACGACCTGTCCGGTGCCGGGCAGCCCAACGTTGATAATCACCGGCAGGCGTCCGGCGGCAGCCTTGACGGCGAACTCCGCCAGCTGCTTCCGTTCCTCCAGCGAGAGGTTCAGCGACTCTCCGATGTGTAGCGGCACGGCAAGCAGATTGGCGCCGTTCCCGATCAGGAAGTGGATCAGCTTCTCATAGGTCTCCCAGTCGATGCGGTCATCAGGCGTAAAGGGCGTCACCGGTGTTGCCGCGATCCCCTTCAGAGAAGACGGCATCGGAGGATCCCTCCCTCAGCGGATCATGCGCCGCCGGGCGACGACGTGGCCGGCCGTCGCAGGAGGCGATCAACGATCCTCAGGAATTCATCCTCTGTCAACAGGCCTTTCTTGACCAGCGAGGCCTGCTTCACTTCTGCCAGGATCTCGTCCACGTGCGGGTCGGTGTGCGCCAGCTCGATGCCGATCCGGCGGAGATGGAAGAGCACCGAATCCCGCCCGCTGCCCTTGCCGAGCACGATCTGTGGAGCGTGCTGGCCGACCAGGTCCCAGTGGAACGGGAAGAGTTCCACGGGCCGGGTGTGCCCTGCGTTCATGAACCACGAGGCGATGATGCCTGACTCGACATCGAAGAGCCGGCGACCGACCACCGGGCAATTGGGCGGGACGCGGATGCCGGAGAGACTCTGCACGAGTTCGGACAGTTCGGTGAGCCCCTCGTAGCGGAGTCCGGCATCCTGGCCGTACATGGTGAGCAACGCGAGGGCGACCTCTTCCAGGGCCGCATTCCCCGCCCGCTCTCCGATCGAGGACACCGTGACATGGGCGACCTCGACGCCCATGGACAGCGCCGTGATGGTGTTGGCCACGCCCATCCCGAAATCATCGTGGAAGTGAGCTTCCAGCGGCTTGCGGATCCGGCGGCGCACCTGCTCGATGAAGTAGGCGATCCCGTGGGGGGACGTCCCTCCAAAGGTGTCCACCAGCACCAGGGAGTCCATGTGCCCGTCCGTGGCGACCTTCTCGATCAGGTTCATGAACCACGTCGGATCGGCGCGTGTGGCATCGATAGGGAAGAAGACGACGTAGAGCCCTTGTTCCTTGGCGTACCGCGTGGCCTGGACCGAAAGGTCGATCGCACGCTCCAGGGGCCACTGATACGCGTATGTGATGATGTGCTCGCTGCTCGGGATCTCCATCACGACGCCACTCACGCCGCAATCGACCGCGCGTTTCACGTCCTCGACCATGCAGCGGGAGAAGGCAAAGACCTGCGACGGAAGGTTGCGTTTGACGATTGCCCGGACGGCCGCCTCATCCGCGGGGGACACGGACGGCAGGCCGGCCTCGATGCGGTGCACGCCCACTTCGGCGAGTTTTTCGGCGATCCGGATCTTGTCATCTGTGCTGAACACGATCCCGGCCTGCTGCTCGCCGTCTCGAAGCGTGACGTCATGGAAGCGGATGTTGGGCGTGAACTTGAGGCGTGCTCGGACCTCCGCCGCGAAGTTCATTGGGCTGGTGAACCAGCGATCGGTCATCCATGGCTCCGTCATACGTGCGTTCCTTCCTCTCGATGACCGGCCGTCGTGATCGGAGAGTCCGGCCGGGCGACCGGATCCCGGAGCAGCTCCGACACGCCAGCGAGGGTGTTCGAGAGGTGGGTGCGCAAGGCAGCCACCGCGGCATCGACATCACGCCGTCGGTAGGCCTCGACGATACGGCGATGTTCCTCCTGCGCCACGCTCGTCCGCCCCATGAGCCTCACC
This sequence comes from bacterium, assembly GCA_035693805.1. Taxonomy (GTDB): domain Bacteria; phylum Sysuimicrobiota; class Sysuimicrobiia; order Sysuimicrobiales; family Kaftiobacteriaceae; genus Kaftiobacterium. The sequence goes on from DASSGA010000068.1 coordinate 2,085, forward strand.
AGCACGCGGAGGTAGCGCTCCGAGTTGCGGCGCAGGATGTCGACCAGATCGCTCAGCCGAGGCCGTCCGGCGGGGGCGTGGAGCGCGTTGTGGAAGTCCCGGTTCCGGTCAAGCCAGAGGGCTGGATCCGTCTGGTCATCCATCTCGGAGATGAGAGCATCCAGTTTCTTCAGGTCCGCTTCCCCGGCTCGTGGCACGGCCAGGCTGACGGCTAGAGCCTCCAGGGCGATGCGGATCTCGTAGATCTCTTGGAGCTCCTGGAGGGTAAGGGCCGAGACCACCGCCCCCCGGTGCGGCGTGATCTCGATCAATCCCTCGGACTCGAGCTGCCACAGCGCTTCCCTGATGGGGATGCGACTCACGCCGAACTGGGCGGCCAGGTAGTCCTGCGTGAGCCGGGTGCCGTGGGGAAGGTCCCCCTGGGAGATCGCTTCCCGGAGAGCGCCCGCGACCGCCTCCTGGGTGGTCTTCCTCGCCAGCTTGACTGGGCCCCGACGGCTGAGCATCGCTCCGGATATTGGATGGGATAAAGTATCCAAAAGGATCTATGCCCAGCGTGAATGGTTCGCTGGTCGCGCACAATCGGGCGGAGACCCTATATCAGTTCCAGGGGCTTCACTCGGAGTGTTTTGACAAGGCGGGCTCTTAGAAGAAGAGCGGCACCAGTTCCCCGCGGTCGACGTCGAGCAGCCCGCGATCGGTGAGCTTGAGCGCGGGGATCACCGACAGCGCCAGGAACGAGAGGGTCATGAACGGATCGCCCAGGCGGCTGCCCATCCGCCGGGCGAGGGCGAGCAGGTCACGCATGCGCTCGGCGACGGCGGTGATCGGTTCGTCGGACATCAGTCCGGCGATGGGCAGCGGGAGCCGCGCGCTCTCCCGGCCGGCCACGGCAACGAGTCCTCCCCGCATCTCGAGGATGATCTCCACCGCCGCGCGCATGGCGTCATCGCTTGCCCCGACGACGATGATGTTGTGCGCGTCGTGGA
>DASSGA010000069.1:0-7443 GCA_035693805.1 bacterium
GATCAGGCTCATCAGGATGAGCGGGAAAAGCATCCCCCAGAAGACGCTCGTGCGATCGCGGAAGTAGTGCTTGAAGAGCATGTAGACGGTGACGAGAAACGCCTTCACTCGCGGAGCCTCCGTCCCGTGAGGTGCAGGAAGACGTCCTCGAGCGTGGCCTCTTCGACCCGCAGCTGATGAAAGTGGAGCGTGCCCGCGCGGTTGAGATCCATCAGGGCGTGGACCGTATGCATCGGATCGGTCGAGGCGAGGAGGATCTCGCCGTTGCCCTGCTCGACGCGGTGGACGCCGGGCAGGGCGGCGAGGTCGGCCTCGCCACCGGTAAGCGTCACGCTGATCGTCGTCGCCCCCGCGTGGACATGGATCAGCGCGCGGGGGGCGTCGAGCGCCACGATCCGCCCGTGATCCATGATGGCCACGCGGTCGCAGAGGCGCTCCGCCTCTTCCATATAGTGGGTCGTCAGGATGATCGTCCGGCCCTCGCCCCGGAACCCGGCGATGACCTCCCAGAGGTTGCGCCGCGCCTGCGGGTCCAACCCCGTGGTTGGCTCGTCGAGGAACATGATGCGCGGATCGTTGACGAGCGCCACGGCGATGGACAGGCGCTGGCGCTGGCCTCCGGAGAGCGTGCTGACCCACGCCCGGCGCTTGTCCTCGAGCTGCATGCGGGCGATGATCCGGCTCGCGTCGATGGTCCGCGTATGGTAGGCGCCGAAGAGGATGAGCGTCTCCTCGACCGTCAGGCGCTCGAAGAAGCCGGCTTCCTGCAGCTGGACGCCGATGCGCGCGCGGACGCCGCGGGGATCCGAACCGACATCCACGCCATCGACCACGGCTGTGCCGCCGTCGGGCCGGCGCAGCCCCTCGATCATCTCCAGCGTGGTCGTCTTCCCTGCGCCGTTGGGGCCGAGGATGCCGAAGATCTCTCCGGCGAACACGTCGAAGCTGACCTGCGTGACCGCGGTGACGGTCCCGTACCGCTTCTGCAGGTCGCGGACCTGAACGATCGGCTCGCGCGTGGCCATCAGAGGATTGCCTTCCGCCGGGACGGAATTCCACCCGGAACCGACCTGTTCCCGTGTGCCGATGACCGTCCAGATCCGGCGGGCCACGACCCGCGACGTGCGAGAGATCCTGCCCGTCTGGGGCGAGCTGGCGGGCTTCCATGCGGATCTCGACCCCGCCTTCACGCCCTCCCCCCAGTGGCCGCGCGAGTACGGGGCATACCTGCGCGCGCTGATCGTCCGCGATGATGCGATGGCCGTGATCGCGCGCGACGCCGGCCAGGTCATCGGCTATGCCATCGGCCGCATCACGGCCCTGCCCCCGTTCTTCGAGCATCGCTTCCGCGGCTACATCCATGACGTCTACGTCCGCGACGCCTACCGCCGTCAGGGGATCGGCCGCCGGATGGTGGAGGAGATCCTGGAGTGGCTGCGGGGCCGCGGCGTGAACCTCGTCGAGCTGACCGTGGCCGCTAACAACGACGCGGTACGCTTCTGGGAGCGCCTCGGTTTCTCCACGTACATGCATCAGATGAAGCTCGAACTGCGGGAATAGAAGGCCGGCGGATGCGTCACGAGCGGGTCCTGTACGATGCACAGCAGGCGGGCGTGGACGCCCTGATCGTCCTGGCGCCCGCCAACACGTACTATGTCTCCGGGTTCCGGGCGATCACCTATTCGCGGCCCGTGCTCGTGGTCGTCACCGACCACCCGGCACTGATCATCCCCGAGCTCGAGGAATCCCATGCCCGCCTCCGCTCGGCCATCCGCACCATCCGCACCTACTCGGACATGGCCCTTGGCGGTCTGACCGGAAGATCCACCTTTCAGCTGGCCATCGACCTCACCGTAGACGTCATGCGCGACCTGGGCCTGCGCGGGAAACGCGTGGGCTTCGAGCCCACCAGCTTCACCGTGGACGGCCACGCCTACCTGACCCAGGCCTGGGGCGAGCCGCTCGTGCCGGTCAAGGGCCTCGTTGAGCGGCTGCGCACCGTGAAAGACGAGGAAGAACTGCACCTCATCCGCGTGGGCTGCGAGCTGGCCGAGCACGGGATGCGGGTGGAGGTGGACGACAGCGTCCCGGGGACGGCCGAAGTCGAGATCATGGCGCGCGGCAATGCGGCGATGCTGGAGCTGGCGGCGCGCCGGTTTCCAGACCTGCACATCACGTCGGGCTCGCGGCCCGTCTCCGGGGAGAAGTCGGTGCTGCCGCACTCCATCCCCTCGGGGCGGCGCCTGCAGCGCGGCGACGTGGTCATCCACGGCACCGGCTGCGTGGTCGAAGGCTACTACTCTGAGGACGAGCGCACGATCTTCGTGGGCCCCCCCACATCCGAGCAGCGCCGGCTGTTCGACGTGATGGCCCGCGCGCAGCAGGCGGCGGTCGATGCCATCCGGCCGGGGGTGAAATGCCAGGAGATCGACCGCACGGCCCGGGGTGTGATCGAGCAGGCGGGCTACGGCCCGCAGTTCATGCACCGCACGGGCCACGGCATCGGCATCGACATCCATGAGGCGCCGTACTTCTCCGCGAGTGACGAGACGGTGCTGCGGCCGGGGATGGTGATGTCGGTCGAGCCGGGGATCTACGTCGACGGGGTGGGCGGCTTCCGCCACTCCGACACGATCATCGTCACCGAGTCCGGAGCCGACGTCCTCACGAAGTTCCCCAAGACCCTGGCCGAGCTGGTGGTGTCATGACCGTGGCCAGGCCGTCGACCTTTTCGATCGTCGCCCTCGATCCGTCCACCGGCGAGGTCGGCGTGGCCGTGGCCAGCAAGTTCCTCGCGGTAGGAGCGGCCGTGCCCTGGGCGCAGGCCGGCGCCGGCGCGGTCGCGACGCAGGCCTGGGCCAATCTGAGCTACGGGCCGGACGGTCTCGCGCTGCTCGCGCAGGGTGTCCCGGCCGAAGACGTCGTGCGGCGACTCACCGAGGCGGATCAGGACCGCGAGCACCGGCAGCTCGGCGTGCTGGACCGGAACGGCAATACGGCGGCCTTCACCGGCAAGGAGTGCTTCAACTGGGCGGGGCACCGCATGGGACGCGGCTACACCTGCCAGGGCAACATTCTGGTCGGTGAAGCGGTCGTGGCGGGGATGGCCGCCGCCTTCGAGCACGCCGCCGGCTCGCTGCCCGAACGGTTGATCGCCGCGCTAGAGGCGGGGCAGGCCGAGGGCGGGGACAGCCGCGGCCAGCAGTCCGCGGCGATCTACGTCGCGAAGGAAAAGGGCGGGTACGGCGGCTTCATCGATCGCTTCATCGACCTGCGCGTAGACGATCATCCCACGCCCATCGTCGAGCTCCGCAAGCTCCTGGAGATGCACCGGCTCTACTTCGGCGCCACCGAACCCGCGAACCTGACCCGGCTCGCCGGGAACGTCGCAAAGGAGGTCCAGGAGATCCTCACGCGCCGGGGCCTGTACCACGGAGAGATACACGGTGTCTACGATCTGCAGACGAAGGAGGCCTTCCGGAAGTTCTGCTCCGTGGAGAACTTCGAGGAGCGCTGGCGCGAGGATCACTTCGTGGATCGCGAGATCCTGAACTTCATGCGCGCGCGCTACGGCGCCGGATGATCGTGCAGCGATGACCGGGCGGGAGCGGGTCTTGGCCGCAATCCAGGGGAAACCGGTGGACCGGGTGCCGATCGCCCTGTGGCGGCACTTCCCTGAGCAGGACCAGAAGGCCGAGACGCTCGCGCAGGCGCACGTCGCGTTCCAGAAGCGCTGGCAGTGGGATGTCCTGAAAGTGACGCCCGCAGCGAGCTACTACGGGGATGACTGGGGGCTCCGCGCGGGCTACAAACCCAATCCTGAAGGCGTGCGGCACGTCACCGAACGCCCCATCAAGAAGCCCGCGGACTGGGCCCATCTCAAGAACCTGGATGTGACGAGTGGGGTCTACGGGCGCGAGCTGCACGCGCTCCGGCGGATCCGCGAGGGGCTGCCCGACGCGCTGATGCTCTCCACCGTCTTCAGCCCGTTGACGGTGGCCCGCACCCTGGCCGGGGAGCAGGCCCTCATCCGCTATCTGCGCGAGAATCCGGAGGATCTGCACCGCGGCCTCGAGGCGATCACGGACGTTACCGCGCGCTTTGCGGCCGAGACGCTGTCGTCGGGGGCGGATGGGATCTTCTTCGCCACGCAGTGCGCCACCACGAAGTACCTCACGGTGGAGGAATACGAGGAGTTCGGCCGACCATACGATCTGCGCGTGCTGGAAGCGGCCTCCGGCGCCGAGGTGCGGCTCCTGCACGTCCACGGCACCGACATCATGTTCGATGCCCTGACCGACTACCCGGTCGATATCATCAACTGGCACGATCGCAAGACGCCCCCGGGGCTGGCGGCCGCGCGCGCGCAGACCTCGACGTGCCTCGCCGGCGGTATCAACGAGTGGGAAACGCTGCTCAAGGGGACGCCCGAGGCCGTCGCCGCAGAAGTGCGCGAGGCCATCACGCAGACCGGAGGGAGGCGGCATATCGTCACCGCGGGATGCGTTGTGCCGGTAGACGTCTCCGACGAACGGCTGACGGCGGCCCGCCGGGCCGTCGACACGTAGTCTCTGCGAGGCGCACATGGGCGAGAACCTCACTCGCAAGATCCTCCAGGCCCACCTCGTCGAGGGCCGCCTGGTCCCCGGCGAGGAGATCGGCATCCGCATCGACCAGGTCCTCGCCCAGGACCTCACCGCCACCCAGGCCTTCCTGCAGTTCGAAGCGATGGGCATCCCGCGCGTGCGCTGCCGCATCGCGGCCTGCTACGCCGACCACAACGTCCTCCACATCCAGCCCGAGAACATGGAGGACCATCTGTACCTGCAGACCGCCTCGCGCAAGTTCGGCATCTGGTTCGCGAAACCCGCGAGCGGCATCGGCCATCAGATCCACCTCGAGCATTTCGCGGTCCCCGGCGAGACGGTGCTCGGGGCGGACAGCCACACGCCGCACTGCGGAGGCGTGGGGATGATCGCGATCGGCGCGGGCGGGATGGACGTCGCGATCGCCATGGGCGGCGGCCCCTACTACGTGGACATGCCGGCGGTCGTGCGCATGGAGCTCAGCGGAGCCCTGCGGCCCTGGTCGACGGCCAAGGACGTCATCCTGGAACTGCTGCGCCGGCTCACCGTGCGGGGCGGCAAGGGCAAGATCTTCGAGTTCACGGGACCCGGCCTCCGTGCGCTCAACGCCCAGCAGCGCGTGACCATCACGAACATGAGCTACGAGCTGGGCGCGACGACCTCCATCTTCCCGTCCGACGACATCACGCGCGATTACTTCCGGCGCCTCGGCCGGGAACGTCACTGGCGCGAACACCTCCCCGACCGGGACGCCGCCTACGATGAGAGCTTTGCCCTCGACCTCTCCACGATCGAGCCGCTCGTCGCCAAACCGAGCCTCCCCGACAACGTCGTGCCCGTGCGGGAGGTCGCCGGCGTGAAGGTCGAACAGGTCATGGTCGGCTCGTGCACCAACGGCTCGTACACCGACCTCCGCGCTGTCGCCCACATGATGCAGGGCCGCCGCGTGCACCCCGAAGTCTACTTCTTCATCCACCCGAGCAGCCGCGCCGACCTGGAGCTCCTCGCCGAGGAGGGCGCGCTGACCAACCTCATCGCTGCCGGCGTGAACGTCGCCGAGCCGACGTGCGGCGCCTGCATCGGGTTCGGGCACGTGCCTGCGCCCGGGACGAAGAGCCTGCGCGCCATCAACCGCAACTTTAAAGGACGAAGCGCCCTTCCCGACGACCAGGTCTACCTGGCGAGTTCGGAGACGGCGGCCGCCACCGCGATCACGGGGGTGATCACCGACCCGCGCGACCTGGCGCGCACGCTGAACATCACCGCCCCTCCACCTGAGCTGCCCAGACGGATCGCCCAGGAGAATCCGAATCTCATTCCCCCGGCGAGTGAGGCGGAGGCCGCCTCGATCACGATCCACCGGGGCGAGAGCATCCGGCCGGCGCCGGTGAAGGCGCCGCTCGAGGAGACGCTGCGCGGGCCGGTGCTGATCAAGGTGGGCGACGACATCAGCACGGACCACATCATGCCGGCCGGCTCGGAGATCGTGGCCCACCGTTCCAACATCCCCCGGCTCGCGGAGTACGTCTTCCACCGGGTGGACCCGACGTTCAGCACGCGGGCGAAGCAGGCCGGCGGCGGGTTCATCGTCGGGGGAGAGAACTACGGCCAGGGATCCTCGCGCGAGCACGCCGCCCTCGCCCCCATGTACCTCGGGGTGAAGGGGGTCATCGCCAAGTCGTTCTCGCGCATCCACCACGCGAACCTCATCAACTGGGGCCTGCTCCCCATGGTGTTCGCGGACCCGCGCGACTACGACCGCGTGGTGCAGGGCGATGAGCTGGAGATCCCCGGCATCCGTGCGCACCTGGAAGGCCAGGAAGCCGGCTTTACCGTCCACAACGTAACGAAAGGGACGACGTTTCTCGTCACCGTCGACCTCAACCCCCGCGAGCGCCGCTTCATCCTGGCCGGCGGGAAGCTGGCGCACGTCAAAGCTCGCCCCCTCCGTTAGCCTCCCGGCCTGTTCCAAAGTCCGGCTTCTGCGCTTTAGCGTGGTGCAGGAATGACTGCGGCAGGCGCCAATGTGACGAAGGACTCCCCGTAGGAGGGTGATGCATGATGAAGCGATTGCTCGTCCTCGTCGTGATCGCCGTCCTGGCCTTCACGTCGATCTCGATGGCGGCGCCGCGGCGCGGCGGCACGCTGCGCGTCGGGCTCAACGCGGATCCGCCGCAGATGGACCCCCACCAGTCCTCGGCCGCGGTCGACCGCCAGGTCTACCAGAACCTGTTCGACAAGCTCGTGGACATCAACCAGAACCTGGAGATCGTCCCGATGCTGGCCACCTCTTGGACGATCACCGAGAACGGGCGCGTGTACACCTTCAAGCTGCGGCCCAACGTCGTCTTCCACGACGGGACGCCGTTCAACGCGGAGGCCGTCAAGTACAACTTCGAGCGGATGCTGGACCCCGCGTTCGGCTCCCCGCGCCGGAGCGAGGTGAACCTTGTCACCAAGGTTGAGGTCGTCGATCCTCTGACGGTCAGGTTCACGCTCGAGAAATCGTTCAGCCCGTTCCTCTCGGTGCTCTCCGACCGTGCCGGGATGATGGTCTCCCCGACGGCGGCGCGGCGGGTGGGCAAACAGTTCTCGCTGGAGCCGGTCGGGACAGGTCCCTACAAGTTCGTGGAGAAGCGGCCGCAGGAGCGCATCGTGCTGGAGCGCTTCGACCGGCACTGGGACCGCACCGCGGGCAACGCTCAGCAGATCATTTACCGCCCATTCATCGACGAGAACGCGCGCCTGGCAAACCTGCGCGCCGGTGAGCTGGACATCATCGACCAGGTCGCCCCGGCCGAGGTGCCTAAGCTGCGCACGGACGCGGCCTTGAAGCTGGCCGAGCGGGTCGGGCTGG
>DASSGA010000070.1:0-6601 GCA_035693805.1 bacterium
GGGCGCCGGTCTCGCGGCTCCGGAACCTGGAAGGCGCAATTGGAAAGTCAGAGGGCCTTGAAACGTTATGCTGTTGCCAGAGTGAGGGGCCGTACACCATCTCCCGGGGGGTCGCGGGCGCCCCTCCCCCCGTCTGCGCACTCACAGGAGGAGGCCGCCCTCGCCTGTCTCTGCTGCCCTCTGAAGCCAGCTGTGTGCAGACGTGCCGCGTGAGGCAGGCATCTATCGCTGCAACGTCCGCGCCCTTAGCAGAGAAGGTAGCGATGGTGCCCCCGCAACGTGTACAGGCGATGGTGAGGAAGTCCTCATCCTCAAGCGCCCGGAGGTGATCCGGCAAGGTAGGCCGCATGCTTGTGACCGTCCACATGACCGCCTCACCTCCCCGCCCGCAGGTTATCCAGCGGGCTCGCCCGGCGGAACTTGGCGCTCACGTCGGGCTTGGTGAGGTGTGCGTAGCGCAACGCCATCGTCAGGCTCTCGTGCCTGAGGACCTGGCGCACGAGTTCCAGGTCCCCGGTCTGCCGCAGGATGGAGGTGGCGGCATGGTGGCGCAGTGCGTGTGGCCCAACCTTACGCGACAGGCCCGCTTTCGCCGAAAGCCGGTGGAGGATGTGCGTCCCGCGGCTCTGCGTAAGCGGGCGGCCGTTCCGGTTACAGAACAGGAAGTCCTCCGGGTGCGCGTCGCGCCGCCGCGCGAGCCAGGCCCTGAGATACTGCGTCGTCTCTGCCCCGAAGAACCCGACACCATCCTTGCCGCCCTTCCCTCCGCGCACCATCAGGGTGCGAGTGGCAAAGTTCACGTCCTCGATGCGCAGCCGCAGCGCCTCAGAGATCCGCAGCCCGCTGTCCGCCAATAGCGCCACCAGAGCCCGGTTGCGCCAACCCTCGAACGTGTCCGGGCAGGCCGCCAGCAGCCGCCGCACGTGGTCGTCCTCCGGAACTGTGGGCAGCATCTTCGGGGCCTTCATGGTCAGCCCGCGCATCGGGTGGTCACTGAGCAAGCCAGTCTCCACGCACCACTTGAAGAACGTCTTGAGGGTGCGGAAGTGCTGGTGGGCGGTAATCGGCTTGGCGCGCTCGCGGACGCCCGTGAGGTACCGCTGCACAATGAGCGGCGTTACCTCAAGCAGCCCGACAACGCCGGTGGCCTGGGCGAACCGCTGCAGGTTGTAGGCGTAGGTCTGAAGGGTGCGCGCCGAGCAGTTGCCGACGCGGCGGTTGAGGAGAAACGCCTCGATGGCCGCGTGCAGGTGAGCATCGGCTTTCGAGGGGCCTTCCAGAGGGGGTAGAGTTTCGAAAACCCGCTCTGGATGCGGGTTGGAGCGGGCGATGGGATTTGAACCCACGGCCCTCGGCTTGGGAAGCCGATGCTCTACCACTGAGCTACGCCCGCTCGACTACCCCGATTATACACCAGGGTTCAGCGCCTTCGAGCCGGCTTCCTGGTCACCGGCTTCTTCGATGCACCCTTCTTCGGCCCCAGAGAACTCGCGTACGCGAACGAGCGCTTCAGCCAGGCGGTGAGCTTGGGCTTCGAGCCCAGGATGGCGGGGGCGACGACGGCGTACTCGCGCATCGGGCGGCCCGGCATCGGCTCGAAGGAGCCGCCGCCCAGGCGCGTCATCTCCTCGCGCCCGGCCTCGTCGAGACGCAGAAACATCTGATCCGCGAAGAGCCCGGTGAACATCTGGCCGTTCACGAAGGCGGCGGGGTACCCGAACATCTTCCGGGGCTGCGCCTCGGGGACGCTCTTCAGCGCGTCGGTGAACAGATCGGCCAGCTTCTGCGGTGCCTTCTTCCACGGCTTCATCTTCGCCATCGGCTGCCTCCTTCTGAATCCCGCCCCAGCGAATACCGCTCCACAAGGACGAATGGGAGGGCCGGAAATCAACAGGCCTACTCGAGGTGCGTGTCGAGGTGTTCGACAACCGCGCGGGCGATTGCGTCCTTGCCGACCACGATCTGCGCCACCTGCCCGTCGGGCGTGATGAAGTACCCGGTGTGCTGCCCCTCCTCGATCTCCCGCAGGTCGTTGGCCACGACCAGGTCGCAGCGGTTCTTCTTGAGGAACTGATAGGCGATCTCGCGCAATTCCCCGCGCGACTTGCCGACCTCGAGCTTGAAGCCGACGAGGAAGGTATCCGGGGCGAGATCCTTGACCAGGCCGATGACCTTGGGGGTCGGCACGAGGCGGACCACCCACTCCTCCACGCCGCTGGCGGTCTTCTCAGACCGCACGACGTCGGGCTGAAAGTCGAGTACGGCCATGGGATGGACGACGGCGTCGTAGCCCTTCGGGATCTCGCTGCGGAACACGCTGATCAAGTCGTCGATCGTCTCGACAGCAATCAGCGTGAGGTGGTCGTGGGGATGCCCGCGGACGACCGGCACCTGGCTGGGGCGGCCGTAAACAAACGTCACGTGCGCCCCGCGGGCGATGGCCTCCTCGGCGATGAGCGCACCCAGGCGGCCGGTGGCCTTGTTCGTGATGTAGCGGACCGCGTCCAGCGGCGCGCGGGTCGGGCCCGAGGTGATGAGCAACTTCTTGTTGCGCAGCGGCATCTAGACCGTCCCCGGCACCGGGAACTTCAGGCAGAAGGCGCGCACCTCATCGCGCATCGTCGCCAGCCGCGCGCTCTCCTGGATGGCCTTCCGGAACCGCCGGAGTTCCCCGGCGCGCTCCTCGCGGCCGTCGGGCAGCCGGAACTCCTCGATCTCCTCCGCCACGACGGCGATCCATGCCGCGATCTGGTCCATCTCACCCTCGCGCATCCCCCGGGTAGTGGCGGCCGGCGCTCCGAGACGGATCCCCGAGGGATAGAAGGCCGAGGACGGCTCGCCCGGGATGGTGTTCTTATTGACGGTGATCCCGACGCGGTCGAGGGCCTCCTGCAGGAAGACGCCGCGGCCGGGACCGCCCGGCGTGAGGTCGAGCAGCACCATGTGGTTGTCGGTGCCGCCCGTGACGACCCGGAAGCCGTACCGCAGGAGCGCATCCGCCAGGGCCTTCGCGTTCGTCACGATCTGTCGCCCGTACGCCTTGAACTCCGGCTTCGCCGCCTCACCCAGCGCGACCGCGATCGCCGCGGTGGTGTGATCGTGCGGCCCGCCCTGCAGCCCCGGGAAGATCGCGCGGTCGATGCGCTCGGCAAGCTCGGGATCTTTGTCCAGCCCCTTCTGCGTGACGAGGATCATCGCCCCGCGCGGCCCCCGCAGCGTCTTGTGCGTGGTCGTGGTGACGATGTGAGCGTAAGGAACCGGACTCTTGTGCGCGCCGGCGACGACGAGCCCGGCCACGTGGGCGATGTCGGCGGCGAAAAAGGCCCCGACCTCGTCCGCGACCTGGGCGAACTTCTCGAAGGGGAACTCGCGGACGTAGGCGGTCGCCCCGCACCAGATCAGGCGCGGCCGGTGCTCCCGGGCCAGACGCCACACGTCGTCGAAGTCGATGTAGCCGTCCGGCTTGACGTGGTACGGGAAGCTTCGGTAGTAGGTCCCGGTGACGCTCACTTTCCAGCCGTGCGTCAGGTGCCCGCCGTCGGGAAGGTTCTGACCCATGATGGGATCCCCGGGCCGGCATGTGGCAACGTACACGGCGAGGTTCGCGGGGCTGCCGGAGTAGGGCTGGACGTTCGCGTGCGGCACGCCGAACAACGCCTTGGCGCGGTCCTGGGCGAGACGCTCCACGTCGTCGACGTACTCGTTGCCGCCGTAGTAGCGCCGGCCCGGATACCCTTCCGAGTACTTGTTCGTGAAGATCGTCCCCATCGCTTCGAGGACGGCCTCTGAGACGTAGTTCTCCGAGGGGATGAGCTCGACGCCCTCCCGCTGCCGGCGGCGCTCGGCGTCGAGGATGCGGAAGACGTCCGGATCACGGTCACGCAGCAACATGGGGGATCACCGACAACACCCCTTCTGCGCAGCGGAACGGGCGCCCTGCGGAGGTGCTAGCGGGGCGCGGGAGTGCGTACGGCGATGCGGTCGCCGGAGCGGATGCGGCCCTCGCCTTCGACGCCGATGACCCGGGCCAGTTGACCGCGCCGGCCGTCGAGGGCCTTCTGGAAGGCGATCGGGTCGACCACCCCGTTGAGGCCGCCGATGTGCGTGCAGGGCTCGCAGGGACCGGTCAGCTCCAGGGTGACCTCGCCGGCCTGGAGCAGCGTGCCGGCCGGCAGGGATTCCAGCGCGGCGAACGCCACGGTGATCTGTTCGCGCAGGTCTCCGGGGCGCAGCCCGAATGCGTCCAGGGTGGTGCGGTCTACGATCAAGACCTGCCGCCCCGAGCCGGACCGCGACTTGCCGTGGATGTCCCCTTCCAGCCCGTGGCCGGGAAGCGCCCGGACATCATGCACGGCGCGCGGGCGCTCCCCATGATGGGTGAGGATCTGCAGGCTGAGCACGGTGCCGTCAGTCACGGTCTCGGCGTCCCAGGTCGGTCTCGATGTCTTCAAGAGTTTCGGGCCGGCCGTCGACCTCCTCCAAACGCTCCAGCGGATCCCAGGCGGTCCCGGTGTCCGCATGCTCGAATGAGCGGTCGAGGGCGAACCGCTGCTCCGCGGCGCCGCTGCCGACCGGGATCAGCCCGCCGTAGCGCATCGCCAGCACCTTGCTCGCATCGCGGCCGAAGAACCACCAGAGCACCGGCGCCATGATGATCCACCCGGAGGGGCCGGCGTCCCCGAAGGTCCGGACCAGCTCGAGGATGCGCTCCGGGGCGAAGACCATCCCGCACACGATGAGGGTGGAGATCGCCGGCCGGATCAGCGCGATGACGCTGTTCGCCCAGATGTAGACGCGGTTCGGATCGGGGCTCGTCGCCTTCACGAAATCGACCCAGACCGTCGCCTTCGTCTTCTCCAGATCCGCCACCGCCTTGCGGAAATCCACCTCCTGACTGGGGTCGCGGAGCAGACCGACCCCCCGAAGCAGATCGACCAGGGCTTCCATCAGGGCGCCTGAGATCTTCATCGTGTTCCCTCCCTCTCGGTGTTTCTCACGTGGACGGCCTTGCGATCGTGGTCGAAGGCGATGCGCCAGCCCAGCAGGACTGCGAGCGTCCGGATCCGCACGTACACCCGATGCTCGCGCACGAGCAGCGCGTCCGGCGGCACATACCGCCCAAGCAGCCACAGACCGAAGGAGCGCGCCGGCAGCAGATCTGCGGCCAGGCGTTCCATCAGAGCGATGAGACGTTCCGCGTAGTCCGGCGCAGTGGCGTACCCGGCCGCGGCGATGTCCGCGGCGAAGCGGCGGGGATCGCGCCGCCGGGCATAGGCGAGGAGCGCAGGATGGTAGCGGGGGTTGGCGTGAAAGAACCGCAGGTAGTCACGGACGTTCCCCGCGACGTCGGCGTACGCGCGGAACAGCGCGCCGGGGTCGCAGCCGTCCGCGAGCGCCTCCGCCCTCGACGGGTAGACGCGATGGCGGCCGGGGATGAGGCGCCGCTGCCCGGCCACCCACTCGCGCGTCGTCCCGCTGTAGACGGCGCCGGTCCAACGGGGACCGGCCTTGATCCCGAACCAGGCATTGCCCAGCAGGGCGAGACCGGAACGACCCCATCCACTCTCCAGAACCGCCTGGGCGATCAGCACCGCTCCGGGGACGCCCATGGCCTCGGCCTGCGGGACGAAGGGACGGACGCGGGCCACGAAGGGGTGAGCCATATCGCAGGGATAGCGCGGCCCATCCCGGTGGCGAAAGTCGCGCATCCAGATGACCTGAATCGAGCGTCGCCAGGATGTGTGACGGTGCCCGCGAACCCCTCGCCTATGGCCACCCACATACGGCAGACCGTCACGCTACGAGCCAGCCCGCACGATGTCTACGAGGCGCTCATGGACTCACGCCTCCACGCGAAGCTCACGGGCGGGCCGGCGCGGATCAGCCGCAAGGTGGGCGGGACGTTCTCGGTCTTCGACGGGTACGCCGAAGGCGTCAACGTGGAGCTCGTCGCGGACCGGAGGATCGTGCAGACGTGGCGTGCGGAGGACTGGCCGGCGGGACATTACTCGACGGTGACGTTCGCGCTCGCGAAGGCCGACAAGGGCACGAAGCTGACGTTCACGCAGACCGACGTGCCGGCCGACCAGGTCGACTCGGTCCGGCAGGGATGGAGAGACTTCTACTGGACCCCGCTTAAAGCAATGCTTGAGCGGTCGAAACGAAAGCCCTGAAGCCCACGCCCTAAGAGAGCCAGACCGTCTTTTCTGCCGCAGGAGTCCGTCGTTTCTGCGGAACCGCCGCGGGATGGCCGAGATACAGCGCGCCGATGACCCGCCGGTCATCGGGCAGGCCCAGAAGCGCGCGCAGTCTGGGGGAGTCGATGACCGCCCTGCCCGTGCGGAAGTAGGTGCCGATCCCGCGGCTCCAGGCCCCCAGCATGACAGCGTACGCGGCGCCGAACGTGGACCAGTAGTTCTCCTCCTGAATCTCGGGATCGGCGTGCCCGGCGGACGTGAAGACAACGATCACGGGCGTGTGGACTGTATCGTCGTAAACCTTCTGCAGCGCCGCCTGTACCTCGGGCGCGTCGGGATTCGGCAGGGCCGCGCGGCGGGCGTCGCGGCGGATCTCCGCAAAGCGCCGTTTGCTCTCCCCCTCG
>DASSGA010000071.1:0-4979 GCA_035693805.1 bacterium
CATCAAGACCTTCACCTACGACGGGGACACGCCATCCAGCGCGCGCCGGGCGATCCGTGCCGCCGGGCACGTCGTGGTCACGAACCCTGACATGCTGCACACGGCCATCCTGCCCCACCACACGAAGTGGCTGCGGTTATTCGAGAACCTCCGCTATGTCGTCATCGACGAGTTGCACCAGTACCGCGGCGTCTTTGGCAGCCACGTCGGGAACGTGCTGCGCCGGCTGCAGCGCATCTGCCGGTTCTACGGCAGCGACCCGCAGTTCATCTGCACGAGCGCCACGATCGGCAACCCGCAGGAGCACGCCGAGCGCCTGACCGGCCGGCCCATCACCCTCATCGACCAGACCGGAGCGCCGAGCGGCGAGAAGGTCATCGCCTTCATCAATCCACCCGTCGTGAACCGCGAGCTCGGCATCCGCCGCGACACGCTCATGGAGGTGCGCGAACTGGCCGGGGAGTACATCCGCGGCGGCGTGCCCACGATCGTCTTTGGCCGCAGCCGCCTCGCCGCCGAGCTGCTCACGACGTACATGAAGGATCTCGCCCGCGAGAGCGGACGCGATCCCAACGCAATCCAGGGCTACCGCGCAGGCTACCTGCCGAGTGAGCGCCGGACCATCGAGCGCGGCCTGCGGGACGGCTCGGTGCAGGCGGTGGCGGCCACCAACGCGTTGGAGCTCGGGATCGACATCGGCCAGCTCGGCGCCGCCATCCTCGCCGGCTACCCGGGCACGATCGCCTCGACCTGGCAGCAGATGGGCCGCGCCGGCCGCACGACCGAGCTCTCGGCGGCGTTCCTCGTGGCCACGAGCAGCCCGCTCGACCAGTACATCGTGGGCCATCCCGAGTACTTTTTCGGGCACTCGCCCGAGCACGCGCTGATCAACCCGGACAATCTGCTCGTGCTGACGAGCCACCTCAAGTGCGCCGCCTTCGAGCTCCCCCTCGGCGTGGACGAGGTCTATGGCGCCGCGGTCGTCGGCGACATCATGCGCGCGCTCGCCGAGCAGAAGATCGTGCACAGCGACGGGCAGCGCTGGCACTACGTCGCGGAGCGCTTCCCCGCCGAGGAGGTGAGCCTGCGCTCGGCCTCGACCGAGAACGTCGTCATCATCGATGAGACTACGCCGAAGCCCGACGTCGTCGGGGAGGTGGACCTCGCCGCGGCGCCCGCCTTCGTGCACGAGGACGCCATCTACATCCACCTCGGCCAGCAGTTCCACGTCGAGCGATTGGACTGGGAGCAGCGCAGGGCCTACGTGAAGCGCGTCGACATCGACTACTACACCGACGCCGAGATCGCGGTCGGCATCCACGTGCTGGAGGAGGACAACGCCGCACGGGACGCCCTCCCGCGCGCCCACGGCGACGTCGTCGTCACCTTCCGCCCGACGATCTTCAAGAAGCTGAAGCTCTTCACGCAGGAGAACGTCGGCTGGGGGAAGATCAACCTCCCCGAGACGACGTTCCACACCACGGCCGCCTGGTGGGCCCTGCCGCCCCAGCTCGTGGGCGGCTTCACCAACGACCGGGTGCAGGGCGCCCTGGCGGCATTGTCGCACGCGCTGCTGAACATCGCCCCCGTCTACCTGATGTGCGACCCAGGCGACTTGGGCCGCGTCTACGAGATCCGCTCCCCGCACACCGAGCGCCCCACCATCTACCTCTACGAGCGCGCGCCTGGGGGCGTCGGCCTCGCCGAGCGGATGTTCCGCCTGCACGACGACCTGACCAAGGCCGCGATCGAGCTGATCACCGGCTGCGGCTGCGAGTGGGGCTGCCCATCCTGCGTCGGGCCTGTGCTCGAGGTCGGCGGCACGGGCAAGGCCGACGCGCTCGCCATCCTGCGCGGCGCGCGAGCCGTCGTAGCGGTCTGATGGCGATCGCACCCGAAGCGGCGCGCACGGCCGCCTTCGACGTCCGCCGCCGGACGTGGCCCCTCGACCACGTCCACGCGCACATGCCGCTCGAAACCGCCGCCCAGATCGGCCGCGTCGTTGGTCCGCCGGGAGAACGCATCGCCTGGCTCGACACCGAGACCACGGGCCTCGCCGGCGGGACCGGGACCTACGTCTTCCTGGTTGGACTCGGCGCCATTAAGGAGGGCGACTTCGTCCTCACCCAGTACTTCCTGCGCGATTTGGGCGGGGAGATCGAGATGCTGCAGGCCCTCGCGGATCACCTGCGGCAGTTCGACGCCCTCGTTACCTTCAACGGCAGCCGCTTCGACCTGCCGCTCCTGCAGACGCGCTTCCTGCTGTCGCGGCTCCGCCACGATTTCGAGGGCAGCCCCCACCTCGACCTGATGACGCTGGCCCGGCGTCTGTGGTACCGGCGATTGGGCGGCTACAGCATGGCCCTGCTCGAGCAGATGATCCTGAAGGTGGACCGGTTCCTCGACGTCGCCGGCTGGATGATCCCCTCGCTGTACGTGCAGTACCTCAGCACGGGGGATCTCGACGCGCTCGAGCCCGTCTTTGCGCACAATGCCTCCGACCTGCTCTCGCTGCTGTCGCTGCACGGCCTCGCCGGTGAGATGCTGACGCACCCGCGGGAGACCACAGTGGCCGTGGATTGGTCCGGCCTGGGCCACCTGCTGGATGCGCGGGGCGACGGCGATGGCGCAGTGGAGTGTTATCGGGCGGCCCTCCCGGACGAGCGTGACCCTCGGGCGAGGCGCCGTACCGTCACTGCGCTGGCGCGGCACTATCGGAAGAAAGGGCAGGTCGAGGTGCTACTCGAGCTCTGGGATGGTGAGTTCCACACGGGCGTCCTGCCCCGGTGGCTCGTCCTGGAACGACTGGCGATGGTCTGGGAGTGGGAGCTGCGCGACCCCCGTCAGGCCCTCATGTGTACCGAACAAGCTTTGACCCATCTCCAAGGTGCCAGCCAGCCTTCGCCCGACCGTCTGATCCACCGACGCAACCGCCTCCTCAGGAAGCAGGCCTAGCCCAACTGCATTAACTCTGCCCCTCGGTCTTGCGCCGAGGTCCTAATGTGGCTATTATAGCCATGTAGGAGGGCTGGTCGTGCGCACCGTGAACATTGCCGAGCTGAAGAACCGCCTCAGCGCTTACCTTGACCAGGTCAGGGAGGGCGAGGAAATCATCATCCGCGACCGCCGCCGGCCAATCGCGAAGATCGTGCCGCTGTCGGCTCAGGATTGGGGGGCCGAGGAACAGGCCTTGATCACCGCTGGCCTGCTCAGACCGGCGGAGGGCAGATTGCCTGAGTCATTTTGGAAGCTCCCGATCCCGCGTGTTTCTGCAAAACGCGTGGCCGCCGCCATCAAGTGGGCGCGTGGGGAGCGTTGAGATGCCTTTCTGGGATACGAGCGCCGTCGTTCCCCTATGCGTGCACCAGCCCATCACGCCGGCGATGCGCCGGATCATCGCGGGCGATCCGCGAGTGGTTGTCTGGTGGGGCACCCCCGTCGAAATCCAAAGCGCTTTGGGCCGACTGGCACGTGAGGGGACGTTGAGCCAACCAGCTGCGGTGCAGGCCGCAAACCGCCTGGCAACGCTCCGGACAGCCTGGCATGAGATCCTGCCGTCAGAGAAGGTGCGTAGCCTTGCCGAAGTGCTTCCCGCCCGGCACAGGGTCACTGCGGCTGATGCCTTCCAGCTAGCAGCTGCGCTGATATGGTGTGGCGACAAACCACGCGGGCGGCCCTTCGTCTGCCTCGATCGAAACCTGGTGGCAATCGCTCAGGAAGTCGGGTTTACGGTCGTCGGTACCTAGCGTTCAGGGACGGAAGTCCCGGTCGACGCAGAAGTCCTCGATGTTTTGAATCGTCCGCTGCTCCTGTAGCACTTCATCGAACGCTGCCGCCTCTTCTCGAGACCACGATCCAGCGAGATCGTCGAGGTACTGTTGTGATCACCTCAAGCACGGCTGCAGATGATTAGACAACAAGTGTACTCTAGCATCGGCGGGCGGCCGGTGCCAAGGACCGTCCTCCAGCACCGCCGGCTCAGGAGACCGTTGAGAACGGCGGGTACTCGTCCCGCAGCAGCCCGGCGTACAGCTGCACCCGGTAGCTCCACCGCAGCACGCCCACGAGGAAGTCGAACATCCCCCGCGGGAACTGCCCCGTGAAGAGGATCGCGAACCAGGCGACGATCCAGACGAAGACCGCGATGAGGAACATCACCGCGAGCGCGATGTAGTGCGGGAACGCCAGCAGCCACTTCACGAAGATCAGCCAGCGCGACAG
Source organism: bacterium (assembly GCA_035693805.1). Taxonomy (GTDB): domain Bacteria; phylum Sysuimicrobiota; class Sysuimicrobiia; order Sysuimicrobiales; family Kaftiobacteriaceae; genus Kaftiobacterium. The sequence goes on from DASSGA010000071.1 coordinate 4,222, forward strand.
CTCCCGGGGGTACTCCACGTCGAACGTGACCGGCGGATACTGCCCCCGGTCCCACCCGAACGCCGGATACTCATCGCGGAAGAACCCCGCGTACGCGGTGACGTTGGCCGCCCAGCGGTTGCACTTCACATAGAAGTCGAACAGTTCCCGTGGGTACCGCTTCGTGAAGAGGATCGCGAAGAATGCGATCAACGTGATAACCCCTTGCAGGTTCCCGAGCGCACTCACGATGAGGAAGTGCGGGATCGCGAGGATCCATTTCGCGAAGAGCAGCCCCCTCGATAGCTGCTGCTGCGGATACTGGATGTCGAACTGCACCGGGTACGCCGCGGCCGGTGCCGCTGCTGCCTGTGTCGACATGTCACTGCCCCCTCACCGAAGTTCCCCTCTACCTTGTTCGTGACCGAGCCCAATCCAGCCCTCCGGGCTCCCGTCAAGTCCGTGCGAGTGTTGAGCGGAGCCGCCGGAAGATCTGCGCGGTCAGGTGGATGCCGGCGGCTTCGAGCGCCATGAGCACCGCCCCGACCACAGGATGCTACAATGCTTCCAAAGTATCGCACTTACCATGGAATTCGAGGTTTGGGGGCCGGTGGATGAGCCGCAAGGCGCTCGACACAAACGCTGTCAGGGATCGCCTCGGGGAGATCCTTGACGAGGCTCACTATCAGGGCAACGAGTTCGTGATCCAGCGACGCGGGAAGCCTCTCGCTGTGATCATCCCCTATACCCGGTACGAGCAGATGGAGCAGCGACGAGAG
>DASSGA010000072.1:0-2752 GCA_035693805.1 bacterium
CGCTCGCCACTTCCCATCGCGCAGCCGTGCGCTGCTGATCCGTCATGACCCCCCGTCCGGAAGCCCGCCCGCCGTTCTGGCGCGATGAGCGCAGGCTCGCCACCGCCGTGCAGATCCTGTTCGTCCTGCTGATCCTCTTCGCCGTCTGGGCCGGCGTCGAAGCCCTCCAGGCGAGCTTCCGCCGGCAAAACATCCGCCTCGATTGGTCGTTCTGGCGCCAGAGCGCGGGATTCGAGCTGAGCGCGCTCTCCTGGACCATCGACCTCGAGACCCTGAGCCCCAAACGCTACGATCCCGGCGATTCGGCCGGGGAAGCGATGCTGGCGGGACTCTTCAACACGATCAAGGTGGCGGTGCTCGGCATCGGCTTCGCGCTGCTCCTTGGCTTCGCGGTCGGGGTGGCGCGCCTCTCGAGGAACTGGCTGATGAGCCGCCTGGCGCTGGCGTACGTCGAGCTGCTGCGGAACACGCCGCTGCTCGTGCAGCTGTTCTTCTGGTACTTCGCGGTGCTGCTGCAACTGCCGAACGGGTCCCCGGAGCAGCTGCCGCTGCGGTTGTTCGATGACGCGGTGGTGCTGACGAACTCCGGCCTGGCTTTCGGCGGGACCGTGGTGGAGCGCTTCGGCCGCCTCATGGTGGACGGCGGCTTCCAGCTCACGCCGGAGTTCGCCGCCCTGGTCATCGGGCTGTCGATCTATACCTCGGCCTTCATCGCGGAGATCGTGCGCGGCGGCATCCTCACCGTCTCCCGCGGTCAGATGGAAGCCGCGCGCAGCCTCGGGCTCTCCTACGGCCAGGGGCTGCGGCACATCGTCCTGCCACAGGCGCTGCGGATCATCATCCCGCCGCTCGGCAACCAGTTCCTCAACCTCACCAAGAACAGCAGCCTGGCGCTCGGCATCGGCTTCGCCGAGTTCCTCACCACGGCTAACACCGTGAGCAGCCAGTCCTTCCGGTCCCTGGAGGCGTTCAGCTTCGTCACGCTCGGTTACCTGGTGCTGTCGCTGCTGATCTCCGGCGCCCTCAACCTCCTCCGGGCCCGGCTCGCCCTGCCGGGGCACTCCTGATGGCGACCCGGGTCGACATCCTCACTCCACCCGAGGACCGCGTCTCCGCCTGGGAGTGGGCGCAGCACAACCTGTTCGACGGGTTGTGGAACACGCTGCTCACGGTCGCCACCGCGGGCGCACTCGTCGCCGCGGTCCCGCGTCTGGTCGGTTGGGCCGCGCGGGCGCACTGGGGCGTGGTCGTCGACAATCCGCGCTTCTGGCTGATCGGGCCGATGCCCGTGGAGTTGGCCCCGCGCGCCTACGGGGCCGGCGGGCTCATCGCTGCGGCGGTCGTCTTGAGCGCGGTGGGCGTCAGGGTGCGCGTCCCGCCCCGGATCCTGCTCGGGTTGTGGGCGGGCATCGTGGCCGCCGCGGCCTGGGTGATGTTGCCGGTCCGGCTGGATTACGTCGGGGGATTGTACCTCACCCTGCTGCTCGCCGTGGTGGCGATCAGCGCCTCCTTCCCCGTAGGGGTCCTCGTCGGCATGGGCCGGGTCAGCCGCCTGCCCGTGATCCGCGCCTTTTCCATCCTCTATATCGAGCTCATCCGGGGCATCCCGTTCATCACCGTGCTGCTCTGGTTCTCGGTGTTCGTCACCCTCGTCAGCGGGGACGCCTTGGGGCGGGTGCAACGGGCGATGATCGCGATGACCGTCTTCACCTCGGCCTATGTCGCGGAGATCGTGCGGGCCGGCATCCAGGCGGTGCCGCGGGGACAGGTGGAGGCCGCGCGGGCGCTCGGCCTCTCTGCCCTGGAGACGATGCTGCGCATCGTCCTGCCCCAGGCGATCAAGAACATGATCCCCGCCCTCGTCGGGCAGTTCATCAGCCTGTTCAAGGACACCTCGCTGGCCGTGATCATCGGCCTCACGGAGCTCGTCGGCACGGGGCGGGCGCTGCTCGCCATCACCACCTACCTGCACGACGTGCGCGAGGTGTACGTATTCCTGCTCGTCGTTTACTTCGTGTTCTCGTTCGCGATGTCCAAAGCCAGCCGGGGCTTCGAGCGACGGCTGGGGCTCGGAGAACGCTGATGGAGGAGCGCATGGCGGAGCCGCGGAATGGTGGACCGATCATCCTGCTGGAGGACGTGCACAAGTGGTTCGGAAAGCTCCACGTGTTGCGCGGAATCAACCTCCGCGTCTCGCCCGGAGCAGTGGTCGTGGTCGCCGGGCCTTCCGGGTCCGGGAAGTCAACGATGATCCGCTGTATCAATCGCCTGGAAAGCCATCAGCGCGGGCGGATCGTCGTGGACAACATCGAGCTGACCGACGACACGCGCAACATCGACGCGGTGCGCAGCGAAGTGGGCATGGTCTTCCAGTCATTCAATCTCTTCCCGCACCTCACCGCGCTGCAGAACGTCTCGCTCGCGCCGGTCAAGGTCCGCGGCATGGCCAAGGCCGAGGCCGAGCAGAAGGCCCGCACCCTGCTCGAACGGGTTGGCGTCGCCAACCAGGCCGACAAGTACCCCGCCCAGCTCTCCGGCGGGCAGCAGCAGCGCGTGGCCATCGCCCGCGCTCTGGCGATGGAGCCCAAGGTGATGCTCTTCGACGAGCCGACCTCGGCCCTCGACCCGGAGATGATCAAGGAGGTGCTGGACGTTATGCTCGACCTGGCCAAGGAGGGCATGACCATGGTGGTGGTTTCCCACGAAATGGGTTTTGCGAAAGCCGCAGCCGACCGCATGATCTTTATGGATG
>DASSGA010000073.1:0-38991 GCA_035693805.1 bacterium
GGGCCGCCGCCGGGATCGTCCTGGCGGTGATGCTCGTCGCCGTGGCGGGGCTGTTCCTGTTCGCCCGCAGCCGGCTGCGGTGGAAGGGACCCAGCCTCCCTCAGGACCTGAGAGCGGACTGGGAGGCCATCCGGCAGCGCCTGGAGGAGCGACGATGACGGACGCGCACGACCACCCCGAGGCGGCTCGCCTGCGGGAGCAGATCGCCGCCGACCTGCGGTCTCTGAGACAAACCTTCCGGCGTCCCGCCGTGAGCACGATGCAGGCCGGGGACATCCCCGATCAGGTGAGCCGGATCCTGCGCACGAACCCCGGATGGGCCACGGCCGCGGCGGCGGGCGCGCTCGCCGGTCTCGTGTTCTCGGTCCGGAACCGGCTGAAGAGAGCTCCCGTGGACTCGCCCCGGTAACGCGTCGCCCCGCCTCGTCGGCGATGCTATAATCAGCTCTGGAGGTGGGGCATGCCCAACATCGGCTGGCCGGAACTGATGGTGATCCTCATCATCGCGCTGCTGATCTTCGGACCGGCGCGCCTGGCGGGGATCGGTGGAGCGATGGGGCGCGCCATCCGGGAGTTCCGGGGCGCCGTCCGCGACGCCGAGAACGAGGTCGAGAAGACCACGACCCCCGAAAAGCGCACATAGCTCGCCGACGCATGGGGTTGGATGGCGGAGCCGGAGCCTCGGCCATCCAACTTCTTTTGTGTCGGAGGGCTGAAACGACTAGAGGAGGATGATGGAAGACCGCCCGATGACGATCATCGAGCACCTCGAGGAACTGCGCCGGCGGCTCCTCATCGCGATCGGCGCGTTCGCGATCGGCACCGTCGTGTCATTCCTCTTCGTGGAGACGATCCTGCGCGTCCTCATCCGGCCGGTCGGGTCGGTAGTCTTCCTCGCCCCCACCGAGGCCTTCTTCGTCCGGGTGAAAGTGGCGGCCCTCGCCGGGGTGCTGCTCAGCCTTCCGGTCGTGCTCGTCCAGGTCTGGCGCTTCGTGTCGGTGGGCCTCACGCCGAAGGAGCGCCGGTCCACCATGTCGCTGCTGCCGTTCTCGCTCCTCCTGTTCCTCGGCGGCGCCGCGTTCGCGTTCTTCGCCATCCTGCCGGTGGGTGTGCGCTTCCTGTTGAGCTATCAAACCGAGGCCCTCGTGCCGATGATCTCCATCGGCGCCTACACGTCGTTTGCGACGGCCTTCGTGCTCGCGTTCGGGCTCGTGTTCCAGCTGCCCGTTGTTATCCTCTTTCTGGCGCGACTCGGGATCGTCACACCGGCCAGCCTCGCCCGGGGCCGCCGGTACGCGCTGCTCGGGATCGTCGTCCTCTCCGCGGTCCTCACGCCCGGCGGGGACGTGGTCTCGCAGGCCATGATGGCCGTCCCCACGTATCTGCTGTACGAGGTGAGCATCTGGGTGGCGCGGGCCTTCGCCCCATCGCGCCCGCGGCAGGAATCGCTTCCGGCAGACTGAAACCCCACTCCTGGCGGCGGCGGAAGGCGGCCGCAGCCCATCTCGACGCGGCGGGAAAGGGATGCGGTCGGGCAGGCGGGTACGCAACCCGTGGTGGATGCTGGTCGTCGTGGTCAGCCTGGGGGCCATCCTCGGTATCGTGATCGGGGAGGCCCTCGTCGGCTACCCCGTCCTCGCGTTTCTCTCCCGCGACCTCCACGTCGGGGTCGATCCTCCCTTCACGGTTGATCTCAAGTTCTTCACCTTCACGCTCGGGTTCACGTTCCGCCTGAACCTCGCCGTGCCGATTGGCATCGTCATCGCCATCTGGATCTTTCGGCTGCTGCAGTAGTCGCCTCCGGCGAATGACCCAAGCGAGGGACGCCGGCCGCATTGAAGCCTCCCGCGGCCGGCCGTATACTTGTCCCGGCTGACAACAGGTCCACGCGTCCCCCCGTGAGCATCAAGCAGCTGCCAACCGAACTGCGCCCCCGCGAACGCCTCCGGGCCCGGGGGGCCGACGCGCTCTCCCCGGCCGAGCTCCTGGCGGTCATCATCGGCACGGGTACGCGGGCGGCCTCGGCCCTCGAGATCGGCACCCGCCTGCTCCGCCACTTTGGATCCCTCCCCGGTTTGGCCGCCGCCCCGCTGGAAGAGGTCACGACCGTTGCCGGGGTGGGTGAGGCGCGCGCGCTCCAGGTCCGGGCCGCCATCGAGCTGGGCCGGCGGGTCGTCGAGCCCGCGCCCGCCCGTCGTGTCGTCCGCTCGGCCGCCGATGCTGCGGCGGTGTGCGCGCCGATGCGCCGGCTCGACCGCGAGCACTTCCGGGTGCTCCTCCTCAACACCCGCCACGAGATCCTGGACGTCGTGGATGTCTCCGTGGGCGGGCTGGCCTCGGCGCCCGTCCACCCCCGCGAGGTGTTCAAGGACGCGATCCGGCGCAGCGCCGCGGCGGTGATCCTGGTGCACAACCACCCGTCCGGCCACCCCGAGCCCAGCCGGGACGACGTCCTCATCACCGAGCAATTGCGCGCCGCGGGTCATCTGGTGGGGATCGAGGTCCTGGACCATCTGATCATCGGCGAGAGGACGTTCACGAGCCTTCGCGAACAACGGCAGGGGTTTCCTTAGTCGGCGCGCCCGCGATGCGGGCGCGGCCGCACGCGCTGCGGACTGGCAACGGGGGGGTAGGGTATGATGAGAGGGACGACGACGGAGGGGCACGATGCCGTTTAATGGGTTGTTCGGTCGTCTGAGCCGTGACATGGGCGTGGATCTCGGGACGGCGAACACGCTGATCTACGTACGCCACGAAGGCATCGTCGTCCGGGAGCCCTCCGTCGTGGCGAAGCGCGCCGACGACGGGCAGATCCTCGCCGTGGGCGAAGAGGCGAAGCGGATGATCGGGCGCACGCCCGGAGAGATCATCGCGACCCGGCCGCTGCGCGACGGGGTCATCGCCGACTTCGATACCACCGCCGCGATGCTCGCCTACTTCATCCGCAAGGGCCTCAAAGGCCGCACCTTCCTGCGGCCGCGCGTCATCGTCGGCATCCCCTCCGGGGTCACCGGGGTCGAGCGGCGCGCCGTGATCGACGCCACGGAACAGGCCGGGGCGCGGGAAGCCTATCTGATCGAGGAACCGATGGCGGCCGCGATCGGGGCCGGCCTCCCGGTGAGCGAGCCGGTCGGCAGCATGGTCGTCGACATCGGCGGCGGCACGACCGAGGTGGCGGTCATCGCCCTCGGGGGGATCGTGACAAGCAAATCGATCCGCGTCGGCGGCGACGAGATGGACGAGGCGATCATCCAGTACTGCCGCCGGGCCTACAACCTGCTGATCGGCGAACGGACCGCCGAGGATATCAAGATCCAGATCGGCTCCGCCTACCCGATGAAGGATGAACAGACGATCGACGTGAGGGGCCGCGACCTGGTGAGCGGGCTGCCGCGCACCGTGCGCATGACCAGCTCTGAGGCGCGCGAGGCCCTCGCCGAGCCTGTGGCGCAGATCGTCGAAGCCGTGAAGCAGACCCTGGAGCGTACGCCGCCTGAACTGGCGGCCGACATCGTGGACCGCGGCATCATCCTGGCCGGGGGCGGCGCGCTGCTGCGCGGCGTGGACCGGCTCCTCAGCGAGGAGACCGGGATGCCGGTGACGCTGACGGACGATCCGCTCTCCGCCGTGGCGCTCGGCACGGGGCGGGCGCTGGAAGAGATCGAGACGCTGAAGAGGGTCCTGATCACGTCTCGGAGGTTGTAGCCGGTGTGAGCGAGCTCCTCCTCGCGCGGCGGCGCATCGCGATCTTCCTCGTGCTCGTGCTGTTCAGCCTGGTGCTGCTGAGCAGTCAGACCCGAACCGCCGATCGGCGCGAGGTGGGGGCGGTCGGGAGGGCGATCCTGACCGTGCTGCTGCCCGTGCAGGCGGGGTTGGTCCGGCTCGCCGACGGGATCGGGCAGGTCTGGCAGCGTTTCACCGAGATCGGGCGGCTGCGGGTGGAGAACGCGCGGCTGCGCGCCCAGGTGGAGGCGCTCAACCGCGAGGTGGCCGCCCTGCGCGAGGCCGCCGCGGCGACGGAGCGGCTGGAGCGGCTGCTGCAACTGCGGGCGCAGGTGAGTTACCACGGCGTGGCGGCCCGCGTGATCGGCCGCGATCCGAGCCGCTGGTTCAGCACGGTGATCATCGACCGCGGCAGCCGGGATGGGCTGGCGCGCAACGCGCCGGTGGTCACCCCGGACGGCGTGGTGGGACGGGTGATCGAGGTGACCCCGTTCGCCTCGCGTGTGCTGCTGATCGCCGACTCGCGGAGCGCCGTGGGCGTGCTGGTGCAGGACTCGCGCGACGCGGCCGTGGTCGAGGGACGGGGCATGGAACGTCTCCACCTCAAGTACCTGTCGCGCGCGGCGAGGGTGGAGACGGACGATCTGCTGGTCACCTCCGGGCTGGGCGGAGTGTTCCCCCGCGGCCTGGTCGTGGGACGGATCATCACCGTGGTACGAGAGGAGGGAGCACTGCTGCAGGAAGCCGAGGTGGAACCGGCGGCGCAGCTGGGCCGGCTCGAGGAGTTGCTGGTCCTCCTGCCGCGGCAGTGAACAGGGCGCTCGTCTACAGCGGCCTGCTGGTCGCAGCCGGGCTCGTGCACGGAGCGTGGCTGGCGCGTGTCGAGATTTCAGGGGCGATCCTGGATCCGTTGCTGCCGATCGCGGTGGCGGTCGGCATCCTGCGGGGGGCTGAGTCCGGTGCAGCGGTGGGGCTGGCCGGGGGGCTTCTGCAGGACCTGCTGGGCGGGGGGCCGCTCGGCGTCAACGGACTCACCAAGCTGGTGGTCGGATTCGCCTCAGGGCTGTTTGAGCGCAGCATCTACATCGAGAACCCGCTCCTGCCGGCTGTCGCCACCTTCGCAGGCACCCTGCTCAGCGAGATCCTCCTCGTGGTCGTGGGACAGGTCACGGGCCTCGGTCTGGAGAGCGCGGGGGCGCTGCCCCGCATGTTCGCCCAGGCCATCCTGAACAGCGCCGTTGCGCCGTTCCTGTTCCGCGGCATCAGACGGATCGAGGTTCGGATCGAGCGGTCACGGTAATCACATGCGCATGGACTACATCCCGCCCACGCGGCGGCTCCGCGTGCTCAACGCGATCATTGTCGCGCTCATCGGCATGCTGGTCGGACGGCTGTGGCAGATCCAGGTGCTGCAGGGTGCGCAATTCCTGCGCCTCTCCGAGGAGAACCGCGTCCGTGATTACACCATCACCGCGCCCCGCGGGGTGATCTACGACCGGAAAGGCCGGCCGCTGGTCAGCAACCGCCCCTCGTTCACCGTGGCCATCCTGCCGCTCGAGCTGATCGAGCCCGCGAAGGTCCTGCCGCATCTCGCCGCGCTGATCGGCGTGCCGATCGAAGAGATCCGCGGCCGGATCGAGGCGAACCGCACGCGGCCCTTCGAGCCGGTGCGCATCCGCCGGGACGTGGGCGCCGGGGTCGTCGCGAAGATCGAGGAGAACCGCCTCGACCTGCCGGGGGTGATCATCCTCGCGGAACCGGTGCGCCACTACCTCTACGGACAGATGGGCGCGCACGTCTTCGGCCACGTGGGCGAGGTGAGCGAGGCCGAACTGGCGGAGCGCCGCGATCAGGGCTACAAGCTCGGCGATCTCATCGGCAAAGCGGGCGTCGAGCGGGTGTACGAGCCGGTCCTGCGCGGGGTGGACGGGCGGTTGCGGATGGAGGTGGATGCTTTCGGACGCCCCCTTCGTGTGCTGCAGCAGGTCGGCGCGATTCCGGGGCGTCCGATCGTCCTGGCTCTCGACCTCAGCTTGCAGAAGGCCGCATACGACGGCCTGCGCAGCAGTGGCCAGCGCTCGGGCGCCGTCGTGGCGATGGATCCCCGGACCGGCGAGATCCTGGCCTTGGAGAGCATGCCTGCTTACGATCCCAACCTGTTTGCGATCGGCATCACCGCTCAGAAGTGGCAGGCTCTGACCACGGACCCGTTGAGGCCGCTCCTGAACCGAGCCCTCGGGGCGGCGTTCGAGCCTGGTTCGGTGTTCAAGATCGTTACCGCAACGGCGGCGCTCGAGGAAGGCATCGTCAACCGAACCAGCACCTTCTACGCGCCAGGGTACTTTCGCCTCGGCCGCTGGGTGTTCGGGGATCTGCGCGCCTGGGGGACCGTCACCTTCCTTCAGGGGATCCAGAACTCCATCAACGTCGTCTTCTACACGCTGGGCTTCCGGCTCGGCGGTGAGAAGCTCGCCGCGTACGCCAGGAAGATGGGTCTCGGGGACAAGACCGGTGTCGACCTCACCGGCGAGATCGCCGGGACCATCCCGAGCCCCTCGACCAAATTGCATTTGATCGGCGAGCCCTGGTATCCGGGCGATGCCGTGAACATGTCGATCGGGCAGGGGGCCGTGACGGTGACGCCGCTGCAGGTCGCGCGGATGATCTCCTCCGTCGCCAACGGCGGGACGCTGCTCCAGCCGCACGTCCTCCTCCAGGCGCAGGGCGCCGACCGCAAACCGCAGCCGGCGCCGGTCGTTGTTCAGGCCAGCGGCGTGTACGGCGCGAAGACGCTGGCCGTCCTCCACGAAGGGCTGCGGGCGGCGGTGGAGCGCGGCACCGGCCGGGCCACGAACCTCAAACAGGTCGCCGTGGCCGGCAAGACCGGCAGCGCCGAGAACCCGCGCGGCAAGCCGCACGCGTGGTTCGCAGGATACGCGCCGGTAGACGCACCGCGCGTGGCCGTTGTTGCGTTCGTGGAGCATGGCTTCCGCGGCGGACTGGCGGCTGCGCCTATCGTCCGCCGTGTACTTGAGGCGGCGTTCCCGGCGCCCGAGGCCAGCGCGCGGGAGACTCAGCCATGAGCCGCCGCATGCTGCGGTACATCGACTGGGGCCTGGTCGGGGCCACGCTCGGTCTCGTCATCGGCGGGGCCGTCGTCCTCTACTCCGCCACCCGCACGTTCCCCGATCCGTGGGGGTTCGTGAAGGCGCGGGCGATGCACGCGGCGCTGGGCCTGGCCGTCCTGGTGGTCTTCACGGCTGTGGATTACCAGGCGCTCGGGCGGCTCTGGCGGCCGCTGCTGCTCGGCACCATCGTCCTCCTCGCCGTCGTGGACGTGATCGGCCGCACGGCGCAGGGCGCCCAGCGCTGGATTCCGCTGGGTCCGTTGAGCTTCCAGCCCTCGGAGGTGGCCAAGCTCGTACTCATCATCACCTTCGCCAAGCATCTCGACGGCCACCGTGAGATCACCTCGTTGCGCCAGCTCGTGCCCATCCTGCTCCATGCCGCGCTGCCCATCGCGCTCATCGTCCAGCAGCCGGACATGGGCACGTCGATGGTGCTGCTGGCCATCTTGGCCACGATGCTCTTCGCGGCGGGGACGCCCCTGCGGGCGATGGCGGGGCTCGGCGCGGCAGCGGCGATCGCCGCGCCGGTCCTCTGGCAGGCGCTGCACGACTACCAGCGCCGCCGGCTCCTCGTCTTCATCGACCCGGGGATGGACCCGCTCGGCGCGGGCTACGCCCTCATCCAGTCCAAGATCGCCGTGGGGTCCGGGCAGCTGTTCGGCAAAGGCTTCCTGCACGGGACGCAGAACCTGCTGCACTTCATCCCGGAGCAGCACACGGACTTCATCTTCACGGTCATCGGCGAAGAGTTCGGCTTCGCCGGCGCCGTCATCATGCTGGCGCTGTTCGGCCTGTGGCTCTGGCGGGCCATGACCGCCGCGATGCAGGCCAAGGACCGGCTCGGCATGCTCATGGCGGTGGGCGTCCTTGCCATGATCGCGTTCCACCTGTTCATCAACGTCGGCATGACGGTGGGCCTCGCCCCCGTCACCGGCATTCCCCTGCCGTTCATCAGCCACGGGGGCAGCGCGCTGCTCGCGATGCTCGCCGGCACGGGGCTGCTGCTGAACATCGGCATGCGCCGTAAGAAGATTCTCTTTTAGGAGTCGACATGGCCAAAGAGATCATCGCGAACATCGATCCACTCGAAACCCGTGTCGCCGTGCTCGACCAGGGCACCCTCGTCAACCTGTACATCGAGCGCGGGGAGCCGCTGGCCGGCAACATCTACAAGAGCCGCGTGGCGAACGTCCTGCCCGGGATGGAGGCGGCGTTCGTGGACATCGGCCTCGAGCGCAACGCCTTTCTCCACGTGGGCGACATCCGCTCGCAGCGTCTGGCCGGGGAGGAGGTCGAGGAGTCGTTCGGCAAGGGCGCTATCGCCCAACGCCTGCGCGTCGGTCAGGAGATCCTGGTCCAGGTCACCAAGGAGCCGATGGGCACGAAGGGCGCGCGCGTCACGACCTACGTCGCCCTGCCCGCGTACTACGTCGTCCTCATGCCGACGGTGAACTACGTCGGCGTGAGCCGGCGCATCGAGAACGAACCGGAGCGCAAACGCCTGCGCCAGATGGCCGACCGGCTGCGGCCGAAGGGCATGGGGGTCATCGTGCGCACCGCGGCCGAGGGCGCGGAGGAAAAGGATCTCACCCAGGACATCCAGTTCCTCCTGCAGGTCTGGAACCGCGTTGAGGAGCGCTCCAAGAGCAGCCGCGCGCCGGCCCTCGTGTACCAGGACCTACACCTCATCCGCCGCGTCGTGCGGGACCTCTTCACCGACGAGGTGGAGCGTTTCCTGATCGACTCGAAGGAGGAGTTCCAGCGCGTCCAGGACCTGCTCGGGTCGTTCGCGCCGCAGCTCAAGCCGCGCGTGCATCTCTATCGCGGGGAGACCTCGGTCTTCGAGCACACCGGCGTGGAGCGCGAGCTCGAGAAGGCCCTCCGCCGCAAGGTCTGGCTGAAGTCGGGCGGCTACATCGTGGTGGACCGCACCGAGGCGCTCACGATCATGGACGTGAACACCGGGAAGTACGTGGGGAAGACGGACCTGGCCAGCACGATCCTGCGCACCAACCTCGAGGCCGTGGAGGAGACCATCCGCCAGATCATGCTCCGTGACATCGGCGGGATCATCCTCGTCGACTTCATCGATATGGAGAGCGAGTCGCACCGCAAGAAGGTCATGGCCGCACTCCACGAGGCGGTGCGGCGCGACCGCTCCAAGGTCCACATCATCGACATGACCGGCCTGGGGGTTGTCGAGATCACGCGCAAGCGCATGTACCAGGATCTCGAAGAGGTCATGCGCGAGCCCTGCCCGTACTGCGAGGGGCGGGGGCGCGTGCTCTCCGCGGAGACGATGGCCCTGCGCGTGCGCCGCGAGCTGCGCCGGCTGCTGCGGGCCGCCAAGGGCAAAGCCATGCTGCTTGAGGTGCACCCGGAGGTGCACCAGCGGCTGACCGACGGCGGCGACGGATGGCTGCGCCAGCTGGAGAGCCAGACCGGCAAGAGCGTGCGGTTGCGCGGTCGGGACGGGCTGCACGTGGAGCGGATGCGGGTCGTCGAATCGGACGCCGTTGAGGCGCTCGACCAAGCGGCGCGCGAAGGGCAGCGCGAGCAACTCTTTTGGATCGACCACGAGCCCTCCGACGCCGTGGGGCTCACCGAGCCGGACGAAGAGCAGGAGGTGGCGCTCGCCGCCCCGGGCCGGCGGGACGGTCTCCTCACGCGGCTGCGGCGATTGCTCGGTGGAACGTGATGTGATAGAATGCCACGCGTCCGCCCCCGTGCCGCCGTGATGCGGCGCGGGGGCTATTGAGCCCTGGAGTGGTTGAGGTCAGGAGCGATTGTCATGTACGCAGTGATCGAGAGCGGCGGGAAGCAGTACCGCGTGGAAGAAGGCGCGACGCTGCGGGTGGAGCTCCTGGAGGCGACACCTGGGGCGGAAGTGACCCTGGACCGGGTCTTGTACGTGTCTGACGGCGAGAAGGTCACCGTGGGGGCGCCCCTCGTGAAGGGCGCGGCCGTGCGGGCCACGGTGCTCGGCCACGACCGGGCGAAGAAGATCATCGTCTTCAAGTACAAGTCGAAAGCGCACTACCGCCGGAAGCAGGGGCATCGCCAGCACTTCACGGCCCTGCGCATCGACAAGATCACGCTGTAACCGAGGGCAGGCCATGGCGCACAAGAAAGGCATGGGATCGTCCCGCAACGGGCGGGACAGCAAGAGTAAACGGCTGGGCGTGAAGGCGTACGCCGGCGCGCAGGTCACGGCCGGCAGCGTGCTCATCCGCCAGCGCGGCACGAAGGTGCAGCCGGGAACGAATGTCGGCATCGGCCGCGACTTCACCCTGTTCGCGCTGGTCGGCGGCCGGGTGGCCTTCGAGCGCCGCGGGCGCGATGGCAAGCAGGTGAGCGTCTATCCCGTGCAGGCGTAGCACGCGGCTTTCATAGGTCCGATGTGATCTGAGGGCTCGACGCCGCACCCGCGGGTCGAGCCTTCTGTGTTCCGGCTCGGGCGGTCAGCGGCCATGTTCATCGATCGCGCGGTCATCTACGTCAAAGGCGGCGACGGCGGCAACGGCGTCGTCAGCTTCCGCCGGGAGAAGTTCATCCCGAAGGGCGGTCCGGATGGGGGAGACGGCGGCCACGGGGGGGACGTCATCCTCGTCGCCGACGAGGGCCTCAGCACGCTGCTGGACTTCCAGCACCGCCGCCACTTCCGCGCCCAGCGGGGGACCCACGGCCAGGGGGCCAAGCGGCACGGCAAGCGGGGCGGGCCGCTGATCGTCCCCGTGCCTGTCGGCACGGTCGTCCGGGACGCCCAGACCCGGGATGTCCTCGGCGACCTCGTGCAGCACGGTCAGCGAGTGGTCGTGGCCCGCGGCGGCCGGGGCGGGCGGGGCAACGCGCGGTTCGCCACCCCGACCCATCGCGTTCCCCGCAAAGCCGAGCCGGGCGGGCTGGGGGAGGAGCGCACGGTCGAGGTTGAGCTCAAGCTCATCGCCGACGTCGGCCTCGTCGGCTTCCCCAACGCCGGCAAGTCCACGCTCCTGAGAGCTGTCTCCGCGGCGCGGCCCAAGATCGCGGACTACCCGTTCACGACGACCGAGCCGTACCTCGGCGTCGCGGGCCTGCCCGACGGACGGAGCTTCGTCCTGGCCGACGTCCCGGGATTGATCGAAGGAGCGCATCAGGGCGCGGGCCTCGGGCACACGTTCCTCCGCCACATCGCGCGTACGCGCGTGCTGATCCACCTCGTCGACCTGGCCGCACCGGCCGGGGATCCCGTCGCCAACTTCGAGGCGGTCAACGCCGAACTCCGGCTGTACGACCCGGCGCTGGGGCAGCGGCCAATGCTCGTCGCGCTCAACAAGATCGATCAACCCGAGGCCCGGATACGGCTGGCCGACGTCGCCGCGACCCTGCAGCGGATGGGGTTCCGGACGTTTCCGATCTCGGGAGCGACCGGGGAGGGCGTCGAAGCCCTCCTGTATGCGGCCGCGGACCTGTTGGCGGGAGTCCGCGAGCGAGCCGAGCCGGTCGGGCAGCCGGTGACACCCGAGTCCTCGGCGCCGTAGTCGCAGACAAGGAGGGGGCAGTGGCGCGAGTCGGCATCATGGGCGGGACGTTCGATCCGGTGCACCACGGTCACCTGGTCACGGCCGAGGAGGCCCGCGTCCAGTTCACGCTGGAGCACGTGTACTTCGTGCCCAACCGGTACCCGCCCCACAAGCAGCTCGACCAGGTCACCGACCCCGAACACCGGTTCCGGATGACGAGCCTGGCTGTGCGGACCAATCCCCGCTTCTCCGTCTCGCGCCTCGAGATCGACCGGAGGGGCCCATCTTACACGATCGACACGCTGCTGGCGCTGCGCGCCGAGCACAACGCGCGCGACCTCTACTACATCACCGGCGCCGACGCCATCCTCCAGATCGTCCGCGGGGAATGGGAGCGGTCCCCCGAGCTGCTCACGTTGTGCCAGTTCATCGCGGCGAGCCGCCCCGGGTTTCCGATCGATGTCCATGACCTCCGGCGCTACAACGTGACCCGGCAGCATCTCGACAACCTGCACGTGATGGAGATTCCCGCGCTGTCCATCTCCTCGACGGACATCCGGCGCCGCGTCGCCGAGGGGCGCCCCATCCGCTACCTGCTGCCCGACGAAGTGGCGGCGTACATCGCCGAGCAGGGCCTGTATCGTCCGCCCGTTAGGTCCCTGCAGTGAAATCGGCGCGCCAGCTAGCCCTGGTCGCAGCCGAGGCGATGGATGCGAAGAAAGCCGACAACGTCGTCGTGCTCGACCTGCGCCGGCACACCCCCGTTGCCGACTACTTCGTGATCGGCTCGGCGGAGACGATGGTGCAGTTGCGGGCCGTGAGCGAAGGGGTGGAAGAGGCCCTGACCGAGGAGGGGGTTCGGCTGCTCGGCCGGGAAGGCCACGCGCGCGCGCGGTGGATCCTGCTGGATTTCGGGCCCGTGGTCGTGCACGTCTTCGGCCCGGACGCCCGCCGCCTGTACAGTCTCGAGCGGCTCTGGGCCGACGCGCCGATCGTCGACTGGTGATGGCCTCCCCGAAGCTGGTCTTTCGCCCCGCAGAACCCGCCGACGTCGCCGCGCTGGTCAGCCTCTACGACCGCCACTATTGCGGCGGCTACTCGGCTTGTTTCGATCGCTACGGCCCGGCGACGCCGCAGAACTTCTGGTGGGTGCAGTCCGAGAAGTCGGTGACCGTCGTCGAGCTGAACCGGCACCCGGTCGGCCTCGTCATCCTCGGGCGATCGGGCAAGCGGTTCCTTGCGGAGGAAGTACTCCTCGACGCGGTGCCGGAAGGGGGCGATCCTCCGCTTCGCCAGCTGCACGACTGGCTCACGGCGCGTTTCCAGCAGGAGCGACAGGACGTCCTCACGATGCGATGCGCGGAGATCAACGCCGCGGCCCTCGCCATCGCACGGTCATTCGGATTCACGTTCGGGAACGCACTGCTGGTCGCCACGAGTAGGGCCCCAGGCGGTAGCGGGGCGGCGGGGGCCGGCAGTGCGCCGGAGGGTTATCACATCCGCCGGGCCGCGCAGGCTGACGGGAAGCACATCGCGCGCCTGCACGAGGAGACGATCGGGCACGCGCTGCGGAGCAGCGATTTGGACGCTCTCTGGCGCCAGCCCGACGTTCGGGTCATGCTGGCAGAGCGGGAGAAGTTTCCCGTAGGCCTGCTGATCGCGCAGGTCAGAGACGGCGCGGGCCGATGGACGGTCGGTGTTCGGGAGGGCCACCGGGGCCGGGGCATCGGACGCACGCTCGCGCATGCGGCCCATCAGTTCTTCCAGGCCAAGCGCGTCCCGTCCATGACGACGTACTGGGGCACGGATGTCGCCGCAGCGGGCTTCATCCGCGCGCTCGGGGCCCGGACCGAGCGGACGTACCTCTACTTCGAGCGGGCGCTGTAGTCAAGTGGCGGCGCCCGGAGGTCCTGTTGGCTCGGGGCTGCCCCGGTCCGGTGGTAGTGCACCCGGACGATCGGTCGAGACCGGCGCATCCCCGACGGGGGGCCTTCCGACCGAGATACAGGTTGGCTTCATAGTTATTGTGCGCACGGCACCGGAGCTGGATGTTGCCGGCGGTGGCCTGTCCAGCAGTCGCCGCGAACTTCTGCTTCGTCAGATCCGTGAGCAGCGCCGTCAGAGCGCGCGTTCCAGGATCTTCCCCACATCCCCATCCGGTATCTGGTGCCGCAGGAGATCCCGGGCCGCGCGCAGCCTCGCCTGCATCTCGGCACTCGCCGTGAACTGCACCCTGTAGCATTGCGGGGCCAGCGGGGTGATGGTGCTCCTGTGCGCAGCCGCAGGTCCCGCGGTGACAGGGTGGCCCGGGGCCGGCGGCGAGCCATGCGCCATGTTCGGCAGGCTGCGCATGGACGAGCGGACCGGGGGCCGGGGTCGCAGCTGCGCGACGAGTTCTTCGACCTGACGCCGGCTCTTGTGCCTGACCGCCGTGAGGAGTTCACGATGGTTGCATGTAGTGAGCTCGGGGGCGAGCAGCGTGATCGTCGTCAGGTTGACCGCCCCCTCGCCGAGCAGATCGAGGATGACTGGATACCGCCGAGCCGCCTGGATGCGACCGTACGCGGCGTGCTCGGAGAGGTGAAGGACCTGCGTGAGGTAGGTGAAGAGGGACGAGCATCCTTCGGCGAGGTACAGCTGTCGCTCGTCCAGGACGGACAGGTGGACGATCAGCACGGCGGTGGCGCGCCGCTCGTGGTCGGCCAGCTCTCTGACACGCGCGATAAGCTCGTGATTGGAGAGCCCTCGAGCACACGACATCATCCCCCGACTCGTGGACATGGTCTCCGTGCTCGCAAACGCCGCTTCTGTGCTCATGACTATCCATGATGGTGATCTGGCGCCTGCGCACAATGAACCACACGGGCTGCTCGGCCCATCCACGGAGGGACCGCGTCGATTGACGGATCTCGGGAGCCGTCGGTATAATGACAGGGTCTGAAACGCGATGAGCGGAAGCAGTAGGCTGGTGCTCGGGATGGAGCGAGCCGGTGGAGAGGGTGGAACGACCGGCGCCAGGAGTCAGCCGAACTCGTCCGCGAGCAGCAGGCCCGACCGCGCAGGGGCGTCTGGCGCGCAGGGCCGCCGTCCTCACACGATACGTGAGTTGAGCGGATAGCGAATGGGGCTGTAGCTCAGCGGGAGAGCGCCCGCTTGGCGTGCGGGAGGTCGAGGGTTCAATTCCCTCCAGCTCCACCAGATCGCTATCACGTTGGGTGGTACCGCGGAGGCCGCCTTCGTCCCAATGGCGACGGCGGCATTTGTGTTTTCACCGGCGATCTGCTCGTTCATCAACGACGGGGGGATGGCGATGGGGGGCGCGGCATCGATCTGGTTCAACGGGGCCTTGGTGAACGCGGCGGAGGCGCGCGTGCCGGTCACGGCGCACGCCCTGCACTATGGCAGCAGCGTCTTCGAGGGGATCCGGGCCTACGCGACGCCGAAAGGGCCGGCCGTATTCTGCCTGCCCCAGCACGTGCGGCGGTTGATGGACTCGTGCCGGATCTTCAGGATGACGCTGCCGTACACAGCCACCGAGGTAACGGAGGCGATCGTGGCCACGGTGCGCGCGAACAAGCACGAGAGCTGCTACATCCGTCCGCTCGTGTTTCGCGGGCCGGGGACGTTCAGCCTCGACCCGCGGACGGCCTCGGTTGAAGTGGCGATCATCACCTTCGAGTGGGGACGCTACCTGGGGCACGAGGCCGTGGAGCAGGGTGTCGACGTGATGGTCAGTTCCTGGCGGCGCGCCGCGCCCGATACCGCCGTGCCGATGGCGAAGATCGGCGGACAGTACGTGACCTCGCAGTTCATCGCGATGGAGGCCGCCGACCACGGTTTCAACGAGGGCATCGCCCTGGACGCGCAAGGGTTCATCAGCGAGGGCAGCGGCGAGAACGTCTTCATGGTGCGCGACGGGGTGGTGTTCACCCCGCCGCTGTCGGCGGGCGTCCTGCCCGGCGTCACGCGCGCGGCCGTGCTGACCCTGCTGCGCGATCTCGGGCTTCCGGTCCGTGAGGAGCCATTGCTGCGCGAGACATTGTACATGGCCGACGAGGTGTTCTTCACCGGCACCGCCGCGGAGATCACACCGGTGCGGTCGGTGGACCGCATCGCGGTCGGCGAGGGCCGCCGGGGACCGGTGACGGCCAAGGTGGCCGAGCAGTTCTTCGGGATCACCGGGGGGCACCTGCCCGACCGACACGGCTGGCTCACGTACGTGAGCGCCGACCGGCCCAGCAGCGCCACTCGCTCCGGCAGCGGGGATGACTCGGGCGACGGCCACCGTGCGGGCGACGGTCCCGCGCCGGCGCGCCGCGGCAGCGGCGAGCGGGCGTAGAGGAGTCGAACGTCCATGGTCCAGCGATACGATCCGGTGTCGATCGAGGCGAAGTGGCAGGCGCGGTGGGAGGCCGACGGGCTGCACCACGCCCGCGACTTCGATCCGGCCCCGAAGTGGTACTTCCTGACGATGTACCCGTATCCATCGGGGGACCTGCACATCGGTCACTGGTACGCGATGGCGCCCTCCGACGCCGCGGCGCGCTTCAAGCGGATGCAGGGGTACAACGTGATGTTCCCGATCGGCTTCGACGCCTTCGGACTCCCGGCGGAAAACGCCGCCATCCAGCACAAGATCCATCCGTATCGATGGACGATGGACAACATCGCCCGGATGCGAGCGCAGCTGCGCTCCATGGGGGCGATGTGGGACTGGCAGCGCGAGGTCGTCACCTGCGATCCCGACTACTACCGCTGGAACCAGTGGTTCTTCCTGAAGATGTACGAGAAGGGGCTGGCCTACCGGGCGCTCGCGCCGGTGGACTGGTGCCCCACGGACAACACGACCCTGGCCCGCGAGCAGGTCGTCGGCGAGGAGCGGGTCTGCGAGCGCTGCGGGACACCGGTCATCAAGAAGAACCTGGAGCAGTGGTTCCTCCGGATCACGGCATACGCCGACGAACTGCTGGACTTCTCCGGCATCGAGTGGCCCGAGCGCGTGCGGGTGCTGCAGGAGAACTGGATCGGCAAGAGCGTCGGCGTCGAGTTCGAGCTGAAGATCGCCGGCCACGCCGGGGTAGGGTTCCGCGTCTTCACGACGCGTCCCGACACCGTGTACGGGATGACCTTTGCGGTCCTGGCGCCGGAACATCCCCTGGTTGATCGTCTCACCGCGCCGGACCGCAGAGCACAGGTTGAGGCCTACAAGTTCAAGGCGGCGCGCGAGTCCGACATCGAGCGGATGTCCACCGAGAAAGAGCGCGACGGCGTCTTCATCGGTGCGTACGCCTTGAACCCGATGAACCAGGAGCAGGTGCCGATCTTCATCGCGGACTATGTGCTGCTGACCTATGGCACCGGCGCCATCCAGGGCGTGCCGGCCCACGACGCGCGGGACTTCGACTTCGCAAAGAAGTACCGCCTGCCGATCCCCGTCGTCATCGCCCCCCCGAGCTGGGACGGCGCCCCGCCGCGCGAGGCCTATCTGGGCGAGGGGACGATGGTGAACTCAGGTCCGTTCGACGGCATGCCGTCCGCGATGGGCTGGCAAGCCATCGCGGACTCCATGGAGCAGCATCGTCTCGGCGAGAGGAAAGTGAACTACAGGCTGCATGACTGGCTGATCAGCCGCCAGCGGTACTGGGGGACGCCGATTCCGATCCTCTACTGCCCGCGCTGCGGAACCGTGCCGGTCCCGGAGACGGATCTGCCGGTCCGGCTCCCGATGGACGCGGAGTTCCTGCCGACCGGCGAGTCGCCGCTCAAGCAGCACGAAGGCTTCCGGAAGGTCGCGTGTCCGACCTGCGGTGGGGAGGCCGAGCGCGAGACGGACACGATGGACACCTTCATCGACTCGTCCTGGTATCAGTACCGGTACGTCAGCCCGCACGAGCCCGACCGTCCCTTCGACCCGGCGCCGGGCGCGTACTGGCTGCCGGTCGATCAGTACACGGGCGGCGTCGAGCACGCCGTGATGCACCTGCTGTATACGCGGTTCTGGACGAAGGTGATGCGCGATCTGGGGCTGGTGACCTTTGGGGAACCGATGACGCGGCTGTTCAACCAGGGCGTCATCCTGGGCGAAGACGGCGAGAAGATGAGCAAGTCTCGCGGCAACGTGGTGAACCCGGACGACTACGTCGCCACGATGGGCGCGGACGTGGTGCGCGCGTACCTGATGTTCATCGGGCCGTGGGACGGCGGCGGCCCCTGGAACAGCCGGGGGATCGAAGGCGCGCAGCGCTTCCTGCAGCGGGTGTGGATGGTCGTTGCCGGCAGTGCGTCATCCGAGCGTGGAGCATCGGCGGCGCCTTCAGCCAATGGCACACGGGACCTGCGGCATTGGACGCACAGAACGATCAAGAGAGTCACCGAAGATCTCCACGGCTTCCACTTCAATACCGCGATCGCCGCGATGATGGAGTTCGTGAACTTCCTGACCAAGGGCAAGGAGGTCATGGCCGGCACACCGGCCTGGCGCGAAGCGATCCGCACGCTCGTGCTGCTGCTCGCGCCCATCGCGCCGCACCTCGCCGAGGAGCTGTGGGAGAAGCTCGGCGGGCCGTACAGCGTGCACCGGCAGGCGTGGCCCGCGTACGATGACACGCTGGCGCGCGCGGAGCTGGTCACCCTGGTGCTGCAGGTCAACGGCAGGGTGCGTGACCGCATCATGGTCTCGGCCGAGCTCAGCGAGGCCGAGGCTCGGCAGTTGGCGCTTCAGAATGAGAGGGTCAAGAAGTTCGTGAATGGGAAGTCGGTCGCCGACGTCGTGGTCGTGCCCGGCCGCTTGGTGAACGTCGTTACGGGGTGAACGCCGCGGTGACGCCGATCGAGGGGGTCGCGTGAGAGGCGGGCCGTACGATTTCGCCACGGTCGAAGCCCGGTGGCGGCGGGCCTGGGACGAGCAGGGCATCTACCGCACGCCCGAGCCGTCACCCCGGCCGAAGCAGTACGTCCTCGATTTCTTCCCGTACCCGTCCGGGGCGGGACTCTCCGTCGGCCACGCCAGGAACTACGTGCCGACCGACGTGCTCGCCCGGTACTTGCGCATGCGTGGGAATGCGGTGCTGCACCCCATGGGCTGGGATGCCTTCGGCCTGCCGGCTGAGAACGAAGCGCTGCTGCGCGGCCGGCATCCCGGGGAGACGACGCGCGAGTACGCCGCGAACTACCGGGCTCAGCTCAGCCTGCTCGGGTGTTCGTACGACTGGTCGCGGGAGATCGCGACGAGCGATCCGGCCTTCTACCGCTGGACCCAGTGGGGCTTCCTCCTGCTGCACCGGAGAGGACTGGCCTACCGTGCGGTGGGGTGGCAGTGGTGGTGCCCGAAGTGCCAGACCATCCTGGCCAACGAGCAGGTCGAAGCCGGGCGGTGCTGGCGCCACGGCGACACACCTGTGGAACGCCGGTCGCTCGAGCAATGGTACGTCCGCACGACTACCCTTGCTGACCGGCTGCTGCGAGACCTCGACGACCTGGACTGGCCCGAGCACGTCAAGACCATGCAGCGAAACTGGATCGGGCGCGCCGCGGGGGCCGAGATCCGCTTCCCCCTGCCGTGGGGCGGAGGGGAGATCGCCATCTTCACGACGCGTCCGGAGACGCTGCCGGCCGCGACCTTCATCGCACTCGCGCCCGAGCATCCCCGTGCGGTCGAGCTGGCCTCCTCCGATCGGCGAGCCGACGTGGAGCGCTTCGTCATGGGCGCCCTGCGCCGGACGGAGATCGAGCGGATGGTGGGCGCTGGGATCGCCCGCAGGGCGAATGGCGGGATGGCCGACGGCGGCGGCGCGGGCGGGATCTTCACCGGGGCATTCGCCGCCCACCCCACGAGCGGCGACCTCGTGCCGGTGTACGTAGCGGATTACGTGCTGGCCCACTACGGGACGGGCGCCGTGATGGGGGTTCCGGCCTGCGACGAGCGGGACGCGGTCTTTGCGCGCCGCTTCGGCCTGCCGGTGGGGACCGGCCGTCCCATCGGTGACCCTGACGGGGTGCTGGCCGACGTCGCGCGGCGCGGTGCCGGCGGTCCGGCCGTCCGCTACCGGATGCGGGACTGGCTGATCAGCCGCCAGCGGTACTGGGGCGCCCCGATCCCGATCGTGTACTGCGAGCGCTGCGGGACGGTGCGCGTCCCGGAGGATCAACTCCCGGTTCGACTGCCAGAGGTTGCACGCTACGAGCCATCAGGCGACGGCCGCTCCCCTCTGGCAACCATTCCGGAGTTCGTCCACACCACGTGCCCTCAGTGCGCCGGTCCTGCCGAACGCGAGACGGACACGCTCGACGGCTTCGCGGATTCGAACTGGTATTTTCTTCGCTTTGCGGACGTCCGGTATGACACCGGTCCGTGGCATCCGGAGGCCACGGGCTACTGGCTGCCGGTGGACTGGTACATCGGCGGCGTCGAGCACGCCGTGATGCACCTGCTCTACGCCCGGTTCTTCACCAAGGTCTTGCAGGACGCGGGACTCATCGCCTTCGGGGAGCCCTTCGTCCGGCTGCGCAACCAGGGCAGCATGCTCTCGCCGTCCGACGGCGCCAGGATGAGCAAGTCCCGCGGCAACGTCGTGACCCCGGACGAGGTGGTCGCCCAGCACGGAGCGGATGCCTTGCGGCTGGCCGTGATGTTCATCGGCCCATTCGATCAGGACGTCACCTGGGACCCGGACGCGGCGAGGGGGGCCGCGCGTTTCGTCCGCCGCCTTCACCTGCTGATCGCCCGGGCCGCGGAGGCCGCAGCCCGCCCCGCTCCGCCGGCCACAGGAGAGCCTCCGGGGGCTGAGGCGCCGCGCCGGCGGCTCCACCACGCGATCAGGACGGTAGGGGAGTTGATCGAAGGATTCCGGTTCAACGTGCTCGTCGCGGAGTTGATGACTCTGCTCAACGATCTCGAGCCCCTCGAGTCAGGCTGGGCGGGCACGCCCCAGTGGCGCGAGGCGATGCTGATGCTTGTCCGGATCATCGCGCCGGTCACCCCATTCCTTGCGGAGGAGGCCTGGGCCATGCTCGGTGGGGAGGGAAGTGTTCACCAGAGCAGTTGGCCCAAGGGTGACCCGGCGCTCACGGCGGAGGGGGACGCGGAAGCGACCATCGTCGTCCAGGTGGACGGGCGCGTGCGCGATCGCATCGTGGTGAAGGGGATCCCGGACCGGGACGTCCTCATCGAGGCCGCCCGGGGGCGGGAGAGGATCGCCTCGGTGCTCGCGGGGCGTGACGTGGTGGATGTCGTGGTGATCCCCGGCCGCGTGGTCAACTTCGTCACAGCGAGACGGGGGGAGAGGTAACCTCTCCCCCCGCGCGTGCGACGTGCGATACAGGTCAGCGGCCGGCTTCAGGTCCGACCAGTACCGTGAACTGGCGCTGGGCCTGGCCCAGCCGGCTGTGCGTCGACGTCACCGTGATCAGGTAGGGTGAGTTGGGCGCGATGACGTTGATCGGGACCTGCATGCTGAACCGGCCGCGCGGTCCGGCCGTGGCGGTCCCCCGTCCGACCGGGACGCCGAGGAACCAGCTCACGGCCACCTCGACGCGGGACCCGGCCGCCGTGGTACCGCTCACGCGGATCGGGCTGCCCACGGTCTGGCCTTCACGAGGCTCGGTGACCGTGAGCGTTATGTCGCTCGTCGGGATCTGGGCGGCGCCGGTGATGATGTTCGCCTCCCAGGCTTCCTTCGTGCTCGGATTCAGGCGGAGTTCCACGACCTGACCCGCCCGCAGAGCCGCGACGCCCCCGGCCTGGACCTGGCCGTTGGCCAGGACCACCAGATTCGGGACGAACCGGATGGCCCGGCCGTCGGTCAGCACGATGGTGCGGCTGGTCGAGGCGATGGCCTCGATGCGTCCGCTCGTCTCTGTGGTCGTGGCCCGAATGCGCGTGGCCACCTCACCAGACAGGGTCACCTCGACCTCATCGCCGGGGCGCAGGGCCGCGACGCCCACCGCGCCGCCCCTCCCCGACGCGCTGTCGATGCGGGTGATCGCGGTGTCGGTGTTGATCCGGAGCGTGTAGGCGACAGTGCCGGATTCGACGACGATCCGCGGCTGATCCTGAGCCGACTGAGCCAGGATCACGTTCGTGATCGTGCCGCGGATACTGCTCGTCTGGGGCGGGGCCGGCGGCTGGGTCACGGGCGGCTGCTGGGCCGGCTGACCGCCCGTTCCGCTCGTGATCAGGACCGTGCGGGTCTCGGGCTGCCACGTGACGGTGGCCCCCAGCGACTCGCTGATGAAGCGCAGCGGCACCAGGGTCCGGGCGCCGATGATCGCGGCCGGGACGTCGAGCGTCACGGGCCGCCCGTCTACGCGGGCGATGCGGCTGCCGATCTGGAGCTCAACGAGGGTGCTCGCACGGGCGGCGAGCACCGTCCGGGTCTGGGGACGCCACTCGACGGTGGCCCCCATCTGCTCGAAGATGCCGCGCAGCGGCACGAGCACGCGGCTGCCCTGGATGACGGGCGGCTGGTCGAACGCGACGGGCGAGCCGTCGACGAAGACCCGGACCGCCCCCTGGGCGATGACAGGAAGGCTGATCGCGGCGACAGCTACGATCGCCGCCAGTACCACGGTGGAGCCTCGGAGTCGCATACAGATCATTCCTCCTATTCGAGCATGGTCTGGTGCGGGCGACCCGTGCGCCGCGCCGCCTCGCTTGCTGCTGACAAGACGACAGCCCGGCAGCCAGAGGCCCCGGGCTGTCGATGCTGTCGCGCGGGGCGACCTAGGGCGGCCCCGCGGCCGCGAGCTGCTCGTTCACCAGTCGAACGGCCTCGGCCCGCGTGATCCAGTTCCCGGACTGCTGGAACGTCAGCCAGCGCAGGTACTCGGGGAGCGACATGTAGTTCGCTTCGGCCGAGAATGGGTCAAGGTTCGCGACGTTGGGAACCTGCTGCGCGAACGCCGGAGCGATCGCGCCGGTCAGGAGCAACAGGGTCAGCACCAGCACGATGATGCCTCGATGGCTCATGTGTCTCTTCCCTCCTCCTACAGTGTGTGACGCGGTCCTTCGCAGTCCGCGCGGTTGGATTTATCCCCCGGCCCGGCGGCCATCAAACTTCGTGAATCACGCGCTGAATCACGCGCCGGGAAACCGTGCGGTTCGAGCCATCGTCTTGGGGGAAAAAGCATTTGGTTAGGGGAAGAGATGGTAGCTGATACGTCGCCCCCCGTTCCAGGTGTTGCCGCGGCGGCTGTGGGGGGAAATTCCCCGGCGGTGATCCCCCCGTGCGCCAACGCCGCCTCAAGCGAGAGGACAGGTGAACCTCGTGGACCAGCACCCAGCGACCGAGCACATCGAGCTCACTGTGCCCGGCCGTCCGGAGTACGTCGTCGTCGTCCGGCTGGCCGCGGCGGCCATCGCCGGGCGCATGGCCTTTTCCTTCGACGACATCGAGGATCTCAAGGTGGCCGTGGGCGAGGTCTGCACCGCGGCCATCCTCGAGGGCGGGCCGAGCGTGCGCATCACGTTCGAGGTGGCGACCGAAGCGCTCAGCGTGACGGTCCGCCACCACGCCGCGCGCCCCCGCCGGCATGCGGCGGAGGAGGAGCTCGACAAGCTGCTCGTGCGTGTGCTGATGGACGAGGTTGCCACCGACGCCGACGGAGGGGAGCGAATCACCCGGCTCGTCAAGCGCACCACAGCCACATAAGCATGGCCACCCGATCGAGCAAGCACCGCCAGGACAAAGAGGCGCTCCGCGCGCAGTTCGTCAAGTTCGCGGAGACCCGCGATGCAGCGATCCGCGAGTCGCTCGTCCTGGCGTACAGCAGCCTGGCCGCCTACATGGCGCGCAAGTTCGCGAACCGCGGGGAGCCCCTGGACGATCTCACCCAGGTGGCGAGCATCGGCCTGCTCAAAGCGATCGACCGCTTCGACCCGACGCGCGGCATCGAATTCACCACATATGCCACGGTGACGATTGTCGGCGAGATCAAGCGCCACTTCCGCGACAAGTTCTGGACGGTCCGCGTGCCGCGGCGGCTGCGCGAGCTGAACAACTCGCTGATGAAATCCATGGAGTCCCTGTCGCAGCGCCTGGGCCGCTCGCCGACACTGCAGGAGATCGCGGAGGAGTCGCGGGTCCCCTTCGAGGAAGTCGTCGAGGCCTTCGAGCTCGGCCGCGCCTACAACCCGGCCTCACTCGATGCGGAGCTGGCCGAGGGCGACGAGGACCACGGCACCTCGCTCATGGACTACCTCGGCGGAGATGATCCCGAGCTCGCCCGGCTGGAGGACCGCCACACGCTGGAAGGCGCCCTGCGCACGCTGCCGGAGCGGCAGCACGAGATTCTGCGGCTGCGCTACTACGAGGGGCTCTCGCAGGCGGAGATCGCACGCCAGCTCGGCATCTCGCAGATGCACGTCTCGCGCATCCAGCGTGACGCGCTGAAGCGCCTCAAGGAGCTCATCGAGGCTTAGCGCCGAGCCAGACGAGCTCCACCGAGGTTCCCTCAGCGCCCGTCTCGACGTTCACCTCGTCGGCGAACTGCCGCATGATGCGCAGGCCGCGCCCGCGGCCGCGCTCGACGGGTTCGCGCCACTCCCCCACATCACGCACCGTGACGACGAGAGCGTCTCCGCGCCGCTCTCCCCTGACGTGCAGCTGCCCCCCCGCGGCCCGGTAGGCGTGCTCGACCGTGTTCAGCGCCGCCTCGCCCACAGCGAAGACGATCTCCTCTGCCCGCTCGGGCCGGATCCCGCAGCGCTCCGCGAAGGCTCGCACGGCGCGGCGAACCCGGTGCAGCGATTCCGGGGTGGCTGGGACGCTGAACGACAGCGGGGCGTCGGCGGGGAGGAGGTCCACCACGACAATGGCCGTGTCGTCTTCGTGCCGATGGCTGCCGAGCACGAGGTCGGCGAGCCGCTGCGCCGTGCGGGTCGGGGGCTCGGCGCGGGTCTCCTCGGACGCCTCGATGAGCCGCCGCTCGCTCCCCGCGATGTCGCGGGTGGCTTCCAGCAACCCATCCGTGCAGGCGATCAGCCGCGTGCCTGGCGGGAGCTGCAGGCGCCGTTCAGGATAGGCCAGCGTGGTCATCAGCCCGACCGGCGGGGCGGCGCAGGACACAGGGTCGGGTGGGTCTTCCGGGCGCAGGATGAGCACCGGAGGGTGGCCACCGCCGGCGTGTGTGAACGCGCCGGTATAGGGGTCGAGCGTGGCGATCCACACCGACAGCTGGGGGCCGTCCGGGAGGCGGCAGAGGAAGCGGTTGAGCGTCGAGACGATCTCTCCCGGACCGCGTCCCTCGAGCGCGTAGGCGCGGACGATGTGCCGCACCTGGCCCATCGCGGCGGCGGCCTGCACCCCGTGCCCGGCGATGTCACCCATGCTGAGGAGGATGGTGTCATCCGGCAGGATGAGCGCGTCGTACCAATCGCCGCCGATGCCCGCCTCAGGATCGGCCGGGAGGTAGAACGCGCCGATCGCCGTGAATGGCGGCTCGGGCAGCCCGGCCGGCAGGAGGGCGCGCTGCAGCGTCTCGGAGAGCTCTCCGGCCCTTCGCTGCACCTGGTCGAACAACTGAAAGCGAGAGACCGTGAGCGCGAGTTGATCGGCGATGGGCTGGGCAAGTCGCGCGTCGGACTCGGTGTACGCTCCGGGGCGCTCATGGCCGAAGTTCAGCGTTCCGATGACACGGCCGCCGACGCGCATCGGGACGACCAGGTAGGACCGGATTCCGGTTTCGCCGAGGAGAGTGTCCTCGGAGAACTCGTCCACCGCGGCGGTGTCGGTACGGATGTGGGGGCGACCGTGATCGATCACCCAGCCGCGGGCCGTCCCCTCTTTGGGCCCCTCCAACCGCTGGGATGGGCCCGTCAGGGGCGATCCCTTGACATATGGCACCGTCAGGATGCCCTTGTCGGGGACGTGCAGCGACACGGAGACACGCACGAACGAAATCAGCATCCGCAGCGCGTCGGCGAATTCGTCGAAGACGTCGCCCAGGTCGACCGCCGACGCGGCGAGGCCGATTAACGTGTTAATCGCGTTCACGCGGCGCGCGGACTCCTCGGCTTCGGCCCGCGCCTGCTGCTCCGCGGCGTACAGATGCGCGGTATCGATCGCCCGCGCGGCACGGCGCGCGATCTCCTCGGCGAGGGACAGGTCATCTGCAGTGAACCGGCGGCCGGACGGGCCCGAGACGAAGGACATCACCCCGAAGACCCGGCCCCGTAAGGCCACTGGCACGATCATGTGCGCGCGGATGTCCAGCGCGCGCAGCAGCGCCAGGTGGTCGGCATCGTGTGCGCGCGCGCGCAGGTCGTCGTCCGTGATCGTTTCCTGCAGGATCGACCCACCACTACGGATGACCTGGAACAGCGGGTGCGGCGGTTGGGTATCCGGGGAAGGGGGGTAGCGGCGGCGCAGCTCCCGGGCCAGCTCTTCCCGGGCCGGGGCGACGTGGGCGAGCGCCACCTGCCGCAGCGTCCCATCGTCGCCGAGCACATCCACCAGGCACCAGTCCGCGACCGCGGGCACGATCAGTCGCACGACGTTCGCGAGCGTGGTCTCGTAGTCGAGGGACGTGGCCAGGATGCGACTGGCCTCCGCAACGATCCCCAGGCGGCGCCTCGCCCGCTCCGCCTCGGCCAGCGCCTCGGCATCGACCTCGGCGCGCCGGGCGAGCTGGATGGGACCGCTGAGGAGCGAGCCCGCCCGCTGTAACAGGGTGAGGTCCGCTGCGGAGAAGGCGTCCGGTTCAGTGGAATCCACCTCGAGCAGCCCGAAGGGTTTCCCCCGCCAGGCCAGAGGGACGGCGAGGTAGGAGCGGATCGGCGTCGTGCGGCGGAGCCCTTCGGCCACGACGTCCCCTGAGAGGAATGGCTCCCCGGTTTCGATGACCTGCCACGACCGGCCGCTGCCGCGGTTCACACGCTGTCCCTGGGCGTCGGCGGCGAAGGGACCGACCGCGGCCTGGACGACCAGCGCGTCGCCATCCACAAGGGCGATGGATCCGCCGGTGAACGGGATAGCCCGGGCGAGGTGCTCGAGCGCCGCGTCGAGGATGCGGTCGAGGTCCGATTCACCCGAGGCGGCGAGGGCGATGGCGTTGAGCAGCTCGATCTCGCGAGGGTCCGCCATGGCCCCCTGGTTCAGGGGGTGAGGCCCGGCGGGGATCAGGACCGCGCGTCCGCGGACCAGGAGCGAGCAGCGCTGATGGCCTCAGGCTCGCCACGGAACACGGGGAACACTTCGTGGAGTCCTGTGATCGTGAAGATCTTCTCGATCTGGGGCTGATTGTACACGAGCGCGACGGTGCCCCCGGCGTCCCGGGCCTGCTTGAGCGCCGAGGTCAGGACGGATAGGGCCGTGCTGTCGAGATAGGTCGTGTTGAGCAGGTTGATCACCAGCCGGGCACGGCCCCCGGCCAGCACCTCCTGGATGGCCGCACGGAGCTTGGGGGAGGTGTAGATGTCGAGCTCACCGCGAACGTCGAGGATCTCCACGCCGGACTCTGACCGCCGGTGCAGCTGCACTTCCACGAGGTGGCCCTCCCTTCGAGCGCCTGGTAGAGCGCCTGGCTGAATCACGTGCCTTCCTGGCCGCGGGAGATGGATTCGCTGCCACGCCGGGCGGACCCCTCCTTTTCCCCACACGCCGGGGGCCGAATCGCCTGGAGGCGTTCGTTTGACCAGAGAGCGATGCGGGAAAAGACTCGCCGAGAACTGGCTGAAAGGAGGACGCGGATGATGAGGAAAGGCGCAGCGTGGTTCTTCTTCGGGCTGCTGCTCGTGCTGTTCGCCGCCCAGGGGGTTGTTCTGGCGCAGGCGGAGCCTCCCGCACCCGGCGTGCCCGGGCCGCCGGGACCGCCGGGGCCGCCCGGACCGCCGGGATTGCCCGGTCCTGAGGGATCCACGATCTTCGGCATGGACCAGACCACGGCAGTCATTGTTGGTGTTGTTCTGGTCCTCGTCGTGATCCTGGCGATCGTTGCCGTGTCACGCGGAGGGTCCAGCACTGAGGCACGTGCCGACTAGGGTTGATGGCTCATCGCGGATGAGGGCCGGGACGTGCCCGGCCCTCATCATTTCATCTCAGGAGGGAAGCATAGGCCCGCGGCGTTCGCCCCGGCGCGGTATCGCAAGCGCGGTAATGCAGCTGTGCTATAGTGGAGGGCGTCGGCGGAGGGCGGAGGCTTCGGCGTGCGGTGGACGCGCCCCGAGCAGCTGCTCGTTCTCCTTACGGCCACCGCAGTGATCACTGGGGCGGCCGCCCTCGTCACCGCCCGGCGCCCCACGCCCTCCATCCGCGTCTTCGAGTCGCCCCCATTCACAGAGCTCATCGTTCAGGTTGACGGCGCCGTGGCGCGCCCGGGCCTGTATCGTCTCGTGCCAGGGGCTCGCGCGGCCGACGCCATTGTCGCAGCGGGCGGTGTCACGCCCGCCGCGGATCTGGGTCTTCTGAATCAAGCGAGGCTCCTTCGTGACGGTGAACGCCTCACCATTCCCCGACGCGCCGCCCCACAGCCGGCTCAGCCGGCCGTCGACCTCAACGCCGCCGATACGTCGGCGTTGGAACAGGTCCCCGGGATCGGACCCGTACTGGCCCGCCGCATCGTCGCCCACCGCGATCGCCACGGTCCTTTCTACCGGCTCGAGGATCTACTGGCGGTTGAAGGGATCGGCCCCCGGCTGCTCGCCCGATTGCGCGAACACGTTGTGATACGATGAAACGGTGCCCATTGCCGGAACTTCGGCGCCCGTCACGCGCGTACCCTAGAGTGTAAGCGTGCGGGTGCTGGCTGGAGCGTCCGTGGTCCCATCCAACCCGCCCCACGAGATCGAGGCGTTCGAAGCGCTGCTGGAACGGTACGGCCGCCGGATCTACCAACTGGCGTACCGTATGGCCGGCAACGACGCCGACGCCAAGGATCTGACCCAGGAGGCATTCATCCGTGTCTACCGGGCGTTCGCGCGGATCGATCCGCAGGCGAACCTCGAGAGCTGGCTGTACCGCATCGTCACCAACCTCTACATCGACATGCTCCGGCGGCGGCCCAAGGCGCGGATCGAGTCGCTGGACGCACCGCTGGTTACGGCGAAGGGCGACGCGGTCGCGCGTGAGGTGCCGGATGTGAGCGCCGACCCCGAAGGGACCGTGCTGAACGCCCAGCTCGACGCGGACATCCAGCGGGCGCTGGGGGCGCTCAGCGTGGACCTGCGAATGGTGGTGGTATTGAGCGACGTCGAGGGGCAGTCCTACGAGGAGATCAGCGAAGCGCTGCGCATCCCTGTGGGGACCGTGAAATCACGGCTGCACCGGGCGCGCCGGCTGCTGCAGACCCGGTTGCGGCACTTGATGCCGCGGGGTGAGAAAGGAAGGGTCGACGGATGATTCACGCCCGTATCGTGCGCCAACTCTCCGCCTACCTGGACGGGGAACTGGATCCATCGGTATCGCGCGCGGTTGCGGCGCATCTGGCGGAGTGCGATGCCTGCCGACATGAACTGGCGGCGCTGCGCCAGGTGAAAGGGCTGCTGGAGCGTCTCCCGGAGGTGGAGCCTCCTCAAGCCGTCTGGCACGGTCTGCGGGCTCGCCTGGCCGCGGAGGATCGGCCCGCCGTGACGATCCTGGACACGGTGCGCGCCGCGTTCCGGCGTCCCGCCGTTGCCGCCGCGGCGGCGATGGTGGTCCTCCTGCTGGTCGCGATCCCGCTGGTGAAGGGGCGCATCGACCGGCTGCAGGCTGCGGACATCGGCGTTGATCTCTACGTCCGCGAGCACGCCTTGCAGTCCGCGGCGGATCCCTTCGTCGACCGTGCGTACCTCGGTCTTCTGATCGGCGACGCGAACCTGGCTCTTGCCGGGGCCCGGCGCGCGCCCGGGGAGGAACCATGATCGCAGTCGCCGAGGCGCGCGAGCGCCGAGGCCCGTCTTTCGTGGTTCGGGCCGCGGTTGCTTGTGCTCTTACGGTCGCCGCTGCCGCTCCCGGCGCGGTCGTGTCCGCGCAGAGCCCGAAGCCGCTGCCTTCCGCCGCGGACATCCTTCGCACGATGTTCGCCGCCCCGGCCCTGATCGACTACGAGGGCACCAAGGTCATCTCCACCGTGCGGGGGGCTGGCGCCGAGACGGTGACGATCCTCGAAGCCTACAAGCGCCTGGGCCGCCTCCGGCTGGAGTTCCTGTCCCCGGAGTCGGTCAGCGGCCGGCTCATCGTGGACGACGGACTCAGCGCGTGGCAATACGAGCCCTCGCTACACCTGGTCATCCGCGGCCCCTCCTTCGTGCAGGGCACGGCGCATCCGGAGCGCGCCGCCGAGGTCTTGCGCCGCTATCGCGTATCCGTCCTGGGACGAGAAGCCGTCATCGGCCGCGACACCGTCGTCGTCGCGCTCGACCCCGGCGACGCCGGGAGCAACCGGCGCCTGTGGATCGACGAGGCGACCGGGGTGGCGCTCCGCACCGAGGAGCGTGATGCCGGCGGCGAGATCGTCTACGTCAGCTACTTCAGCCGCGTCAGCTACAGCCTGAACCTGCCCCCGGCCCTGTTCCGGTTCCGGCAGCCGGCAGGGGCGAAGGTGCTCAACTTCTACGTGTCGGGCGACGCGGTGACGTCCGTCAACGCCCTGCAGGCGCGGGCAGGCCAGGACATCATCCTGCCTGCGCGGCTTGTGAGTCGCTTCGCCTTCCGCGACGGACGCGTGGCGCGCCACGGCGCCTTCACCGCCGCTGCGGCGGTCTACACGGACGGCGTCAGCGTCGTCACCGTCTTCCAGACGCCGACCTCCCGGATGGCGTTCCCGAACGTCGGCGAGCCGGTGGCCACCCGCACGGGCGGCGCCCGCTTCCTCGACGTAGGCTACTTCCGCGTCCTGGTCTGGCAGTCGCGCGGGATGAACTATGCCGTGCTTGGCAACGTGCCGCAGGCGGTGCTCATCGCGATCGCCGATGAGTTGGCCGCATCCCGGTAGGGCTCGCCGGCGAGGCAGGGTTCTCCTCCCCCGGACAGAAAATCTAAGCCTGCCATGCGCCTCCGCGAGTTCCAGGAAATCATCCAGGCCACCTATGGCGAGCGTGACCGCTCGCGCGGGCGGGACGGCACGTTCCGTTGGCTGGCCGAGGAGGTCGGTGAGTTGGCCCGCGCCGTGCGCACGGGCGACGCCCACTCGCTGGACATGGAGTTTTCGGACGTCTTGGCCTGGACGGTGAGCCTCGCCTCGCTGTGCGGCGTCGACGCCGAGAGCGCCGCTTCCCGCTACGCCCTCGGGTGCCCGAAGTGCCACGCCATCCCGTGCGTCTGCCCCGGCGAGCCGCGGGGCTGATCGCCGCCGTCGCGCTGCTTGCGCCGATGAGCGACGCCGTGCACCGCGAGGCCACCGTCGTCGACCTCCACAGCGATACCATCCTCGAGATCGCCTCCGGCAAACGGGACATCACGGCGCGCAGCACCGCCGGGCACGTCGACCTGCCCCGGCTGCGCGAGGGCGGGGTGGACGTCCAGGTCTTCGCCCTCTTCGTCGATCCGCGGTTCGCCGGCCAGGGGTACGCCCGGGTCACCGCGCTGCTGGACGCGTTCGACCGCCTCGACGCGCAGCAGGGTGCCCTGGTCCGCGTCACGTCGGTCGCGGAGATCGAGGAGGCGGTGCGCGCGGGGCGGATCGCGGTCGTGCTCGCCGTGGAGAACGGCACGGCGATCGACGGCAGGCTCGAGCACCTCGGCCAACTCCACGCCCGCGGCGTGCGGATGATGAGCCTCACCTGGAACAACAGCAATGACCTGGCCGATGGGGCCTCGGAAGAGGTCGCCGGCGGGCTCACGCCGCTCGGGCGGCGCGTGCTCGCGCGCATGCAGGAGCTCCGCCTCGTGATCGACGTCTCCCATCTTTCCGAGCGCAGTTTCTGGGACGTGCTCGCCGCGACCACCGGGCCGCTCGTCGCCACGCATTCCAACGCGGCCGGCCTCACCCCGCACCGGCGCAATCTCTCCGACGACCAGCTGCGGGCCATCGTCCGGCGCGGCGGGATCGTCGGCGTGAACTTCTACCCCACGTTCACCGGCGGCGCCACGCTGGCGCACGTCCTCGACCACATCGACTACCTCGTCCGCGTCATGGGCGCAGATCACGTTGCGCTCGGGTCGGATTTCGACGGCTTCAGCCAGACGGTGAAGGACCTCGAGGATGTGTCGCACCTGCCGAACCTCACCGCGGGGTTGGTCGCCCGGGGCTACACGCCGGCGGCCATCAGGAAGATCCTGGGTGGGAACGCGCTGCGGGTGTTCAGGCAGGTCTGGGGCCGGTGAGGGCGAGGATCGCCTCACGGGCGATCGCTGCCGCCAGAACGGCCGTCCGGCCCGACGGATCGTAGGGCGGGGAGACCTCGACCAGGTCCACCCCCACGACGCGAAGGTCGCCCAGCCGGCGCACGAAGGCCAGCACGTCGCCCGTCCCGAGGCCCTCCGGCTCGGGGTTGCCCGTCCCAGGCGCCTCGGATGGATCGACCGCATCGATGTCGATCGTCACGTAGACGGCGCGGCCCTGGAGCCACGTCCAGACACCGGACGGGATGGCCAGCGATCGGGCGCTGTGGCGCATCGTGCCCGCCAGCGCGAACTCCTCCCGGGTCCCGGCGCGGATCCCGGCACTGACCACGGCCCCCGCGCCGATGACCTCCACGATGCGCTTCATGACCGTGGCATGTGAGATCGATCGGCCCTCGTACTCCTCCCGGAGATCGGTGTGGGCGTCCAGCTGGATGACCGCGAGGTCACGGTGCGCGGGCGCCAGGCCTCGCACGGCGCCCAGCGTAAGGGTGTGCTCCCCCCCGATGAGGAACGGCACCGCCATGTCCGCAGCCGGCGTCCCGGCGACGGCGGCGATCCGTGCGGCCACGGCGTCCACGGCGGCCTCGGGCGGAAGATGCTCCAGGTCGAGGTCGCCCGCATCGGTAAGCGCCGCATCCTCGAGGTCGCGCCGGAGCACGGGGCTGTACGTCTCGATGCTCTGCGACGCCCAGCGGATCGCCCCCGGCGCGTGGCGGCTCCCCGGGCGGAAGCTCGCCGTGCCGTCGTAGGGGGCGCCGATGAGGATGACCTGCGGGTGCACGTGCGTGCCCGCGCCGAGGAACGTCACGGAAGCGGCGGTAGGCGCAGCGCAGCCTGGTGGACCGCAGGCGAATAGTAGCGGAGCCCAGGGATCGCAAGCTGCCTGGGGCGGTCCGGGTCGCCCTGTGCGGCGGCAAGGGTGAAGCTCCACAGTGTGCCCGGGTAGGCGGGGATCGCCGCCCAGTACGGCGCGACGACCGGGAAGACCGCACGGAGATGGCGGGCCACGAGGTCCATGAGGTCGCGTTGGTAGAGAAGGGATCCGCTCTGAACCGAGATCACGCCCGACGGCGTGAGGATCCGACGGCAGCCCCGATAGAACTCCTCGGAGAACAGCGCCACCCCCGGTCCCTTCGGATCGGTCGAGTCCACGAGGATCACGTCGAACTGCTCGTCGGTCCCCCGGACGAAGGCGATGCCGTCGTCGATGAGGAGCCGGCCGCGTGGATCGTCGAAGGCGCGCCCCGCAATGGAGGGCAGGAACGCCCGGCTGACCTCGACCACCTCACGGTCGATCTCCACCATCGTCGTCGCGGCCACGGGATGCTTGAGCACTTCGTCCAGGGTGCCGCCGTCGCCGCCGCCGATGATGAGAACCCGCCGCGGAGCGGGGTGGACCGCCATCGGGAGGTGGACGAGCATCTCATGGTAAACGTGCTCATCCCGTTCCGTGGTCTGCACCGCGTCGTCGAGCACGAGCATCCGGCCGAAGACGGGCGAAGTCGCGACCTGGACGCGCTGGAAGGCGGAACGGTGATCGTAGAGGATGTCGCCGACCTGCAGGGCCTGCCCGTACCCCCCACCCACCACATCCACGATCCACTGCGTCACGGGGCAGAGGCCTCCGGCCAGAAGACCACAGCGGCGACGGCGCAGCCGATGCGCTCGACCATGTGCTCCTTCACGGCCACGCGGATCTCTGCCACGGGCAGGTCCCGCAGGGCCATCGCTTCCTCGACCATACCCCGCACGATCGCTTCGGCGTTCTCGGCGGTGCCGCGGTGGCTGAACTCCATGATCACGCCGTAGTCGGCGCGGGAGACCCCCACGCCGACCGCGGCCGCGATCCGCTCCCCCGGAGTGTGGCCGGCGATGCGCGCGTACACCGCTGGAGTGAGGATGCCCGGGGTGAACGGCGGCACCCTGATGAACGCCGTCCCGCGCGGGAGGATGCTGGTGACGCGGAGGAAGTTCAGGTTCGCGATCCCGGCGTCGAGCAGCGCTCGGTCGAACGCGGTGAGTTCGGTGCGGCCTTCGCCGCTGCCCGCCACCACCGAGGCCGCCCTCGGAAACTGCCACATGCACTGTTGTATTCCGAGCACGCGCCACACGGTCCTCCCCCTCGTACTACACCTCGACATCGCGGGGTAATGCGCTAGTATATGGTCGTGCGTGGCGCCGTGATCCCTGTCATCTCGCTGCTGCTGGCCTCGATGCTGCTGACGGTGCCACCGCACCCGGCCGCGGGGGCGCCGGTCGTCGCGCTCCCCGTGCTCACCGGCTTCGTGGCTGGAAGCGGCGCCGACTTCCCGGCGATGCGCCGCAGCGGCGCTCGCGCGGTAAAGTTGGTGGCCGACTGGTCGGCCATCGAACCCGATCGGGGAACCTTCCACTGGCAGGAACTCGATGCCGCCGTCAGCGCCGCCGCACGGGCCGGTCTCGCCGTGACGTTGGTGCTCGCTTACACCCCCAAATGGGCATCGCTCGCCACCGGCGTCGAGCTGCGCGAGCCCGCGATCTGGTCGCGCCAGCCTCCCAAGCGGCCGGCGGACTGGGAGCACTTCGTTGAGGCCATCGCGGGCCGGTACAAAGGGCGCGTGCGGGACTGGCAGGTCTGGACCGTCCTCAGCCTGCCCATCTGGCGGGGCACGGCGCGCGAGTACTTCGCGCTGGTGACCGCGGCGAAGGCCGCAACGAAGGCAGCGGACCCCGGCAGCCGCGTCATCCTGGCCACGCCCCACGGTGCGGACCTCATCTCAGTCCGCCGGGCGCTCCTGGAGATCCCGGATGCGTTCGATGCCATCTCCCTGAACCCACGCGGTCTCGCTCCCGAAGCGCTACTGCGGCCGCTCGGCACCCTGCGTGAGCGCGTGCTGGCGCGGAGCCCGAAGCCCCTCCGCATCGAGTGGGATCCGCGCGCCTCCGGGGAACGACCGTCCTGGTCGGCGCAGATCATCAAGGTCCTGGCGATCGCCGCCGCTTTCAATGTGGAGCGCGTCGACCTGGCCGTGGATCCCGCCATCGCCTCCGGTGCCCTCGAGACGGTGTCCTCCGCCGTGGGCGGGCAGCCCTTCGCGGGCTACCTGCAGCAGGGCCGAGCCCTGGCGTTCGTGTTCGGGGAGGGCGCGCCCAGCGCGATCGCCTGGAGCGGGGCGGGAGAGACGCTGCTGGCGTTGGAGGGAGAGGGACTGACCGCGATCACCCCTGCCGGGGACACCCGCGCCGTCACCGCCGAGGGCGGCAGAAGCACCGTGACGGTCGGGACGCAGCCCGTGCTCATCAAGGGGCTGGCGGCGTCGGCCGCCTCCGCGGCCCGCGATGCGATGGCGGCGGACGCCTCACCGGCGTTCGCCGGGACGAGGGAGTTCAGCCGGGTTACCGAGGTGAGCGCGAGACTGGGCAAGGCGAACGTGGAAGAGGGGCTGTACAACATGCTCTTCCGCGAGCGCCGCAACGGCGCGGTCCGGGCCGTGCAGGTCGACGGATCCGAGGCGGTGCGCACGGACGTCGGGAAGGACG
The DNA here is from genome assembly GCA_035693805.1 of bacterium. Classification (GTDB taxonomy): domain Bacteria; phylum Sysuimicrobiota; class Sysuimicrobiia; order Sysuimicrobiales; family Kaftiobacteriaceae; genus Kaftiobacterium. The sequence goes on from DASSGA010000073.1 coordinate 35,134, forward strand.
TCGTCTACGTGTACTTCGACGTCGACGACAGTTTCATGTACTACGTCGATGGGCGCTACGCCGTGGAGGTCAGCGTCGAGGTGTACGGCGCGTCCACCCCGGACCAGCTGGGCTTCAACCTCTTCTACGACTCGATGACCGACCTGCGCTTCACGCGCTGGCAGGTCGTAGAGGCCAAAGATGGCTGGGTGACGCAGTCCATCCGGCTGCTGGACGCGGCCTTCGCCAACACCTGGGGCTGGGACTTCGCGATCAACGCCGCCGGGAACCGCAGCGAGGACCTCACCGTCCGGTCGGTCACCGTCCGCAAGATCACCCGCTAGCGCCGGTCGAGAGGGAAGCCTCTCCCCGTCCCGAATCCCCTCCGCAACAGCGATGCCTCGCGTGGCGTGCTTCGGCGTGGCGATACTATTCCGTCGTTTCCGGGAGGGGATAGCGATGAGAACGTGGGCCGTCTTACTCCTGGCCATGCTGCTCGGGGTTGGTTTCACCCCGGCGGCGGCGCAGCAGCCGATTCCCGCGACCATCAAGGTCGGAGCCCTGTTCGACACGACCGGGCCGACCTCCGACGTCGGCGTCGACTACCACAAGGGGGTCCTCGACCACGTCCGCTACATCAACGAGATCGAGGGTGGTATCCGCGGACGGGTGAAGATCGACCTGGTGTGGTCCGACTACGGCTACCGCATCCCCGACGCCCTGTCCCTCTATCGGAAGTACCGCGACGTGGACAAGGTGAACGCGATCGTGGGCTGGGGCACGGGCGACACGGAGGCGTTGAAGGATCAGATCAGCGAGGATCAGATCCCGTACATCTCGGCGTCCTACTCCTCGCACCTGGACGATCCCGCGAAGACGCCGTACAACTTCTATCCGGTGAGCAGCTACTCCGATCAGTTGCGCGCCGTGCTGAAGTTCGCGAAGGAGCTCGCGGACGCGGAGCGGATCGCGAGGCCGAAGTTCGTGTTCATCTATCCCGACCATCCCTATGGCCGGGCGCCGATCGCCGCCGGGAAGGCCTACGCTCAGGAGCTGGGGTTCGATGTCGGCTCCGACCAGATCGTCGCCCTCACGGCGCTCGAGGCCCGTTCCCAGGTCGGCGCCGTGAAGACATTCGGGGCGCAGTTCGCGTGGATCGGCGGGACGACCAATTCCGCCTCGGTGATTGTGCGCGACGCGAAGGCCGCCGGGCTGACCACGCGGTTCTTCGTCAACGTCTGGGGCTACGACGAGAGTATGATCAAGCTCATCGGCGCGAACGCGGAGGGCGTGTACGGCAGCACGCCGCACACCTACTTCGGCGAGCCTGCGGCGGGTCTGCGGAAGATGACCGATGCCTACACCCGGTTCCGCGGCACCGTCCCGGCGTTCCAGTGGGGCACGACGCAGTCCCCGGTCATCGCCTCGTACGTGCGCGGCTGGCTCAACGTCATGCTGCTGAAGAAGAGCCTGGAGATTATCGTCGACAACTGGGCGACATACTCTCGCCTGGGTGGATTCAGCGGACCCTCGGTCCGCTCCGCGCTGGAGACGCTGAAGGACTGGGACCCGGAGGGGCTCGCCCCCGCGGTCACCCTCGCGCGCACGGACCACCGGCCGTCGACGACGACGCGCATCATGCAGATCCGCAACGGGCGCATCACGCTCGTGAAACAAGTGACGGTGGAGCGACGGAAGGACTGGCTTGGTTTCTAAGCTGGCCGCCGGGGGAGGCGGGGCCTCCCCCGGCACGATCACCGTCAACAACATCGAGGTGGTCTACTGGGGCACCATCCTTGTGCTCAAGGGGGTGTCCCTCATCGTTCCCGAAGGCAAGATTACCGCCCTGATCGGGGCCAACGGCGCGGGCAAGACCACGACGCTGAAGGCGATCACCGGCCTCGTGCGCCTGGAGCGCGGCGATGTCACGCGAGGGAGCATCGAGTTCGCCGGAGCGGCCATCGAGAACCGGCTGCCGGAAGAGACCGCGCGGATGGGGATCGTCATGGTCCGCGAGGGACGGCGGCTGTTCGAGGAGTTGACGGCGGAGGAGAACCTCCTGGTCGGTGCGGCGCTGGGGCGCTACCGGCGGGGACAGGACGCGGCGGCCCCGGCTGTCACCAGACGCCAGTTCGGAGGCGCGACCACATACTCGCTGGACGGTGTCTACCAATACTTCCCGCGGCTGCGGGAGCGGCGCCGGGTTCGGGCGGGTTATCTCTCCGGCGGCGAGCAGCAGATGCTGGCCATCGGGTGCGCGATGATGGCCTCCCCGCGCGTGCTGCTGCTGGACGAGCCCTCCCTGGGGCTGGCGCCGCTGGTCGCCCGCGAGATCTTCGGGCTCATCCAGCGCCTGAACACCGAGGCCGGGATGACGATCTTCCTCGTCGAGCAGAACGCGAAGATGGCGCTGGACCTGGCCTCCTACGGCTACATCATGGAGAACGGGAAAGTCGTCCTCGACGGCCCGACGACCACGCTGCGGGAGGACGCCGACGTGGAGGAGTTCTACCTCGGGGTGCGTGGGGCGGAGCGGCGCCGCTTCACCGAGGTGAAGAGCTACAAGCGGCGCAAGCGGTGGCTGGCGTAGGCACCACGCTGGTCTTTCTGTACGGCCCACCCGCCTCCGGGAAGCTCACGGTGGCCCAGGCGCTCGCGAAGCTCACCGGGTACCGGGTCTTCCACAATCACCTGACGATCGATCTCGTCCGCTCCCTCTTCGACTGGGGAGAGGGGCCCTTCTGGTCGCTGGTGGACCGTTATCGCCTGGAGCTCATCGATGCGGCGGCCGAAGCCGGGCTCCCCGGCCTCATCTTCACCTTCGTCTATGCCAGGGGCGCCGACGACGCCTTCGTGGCGCGGATCGTGGACGCCGTCGCGCGCCACCGCGGCCGGGTCGTCTTCGTGCGCCTGACGTGTGAGCCGAAGGAGCTTGCGCGCCGTGTCCGGCTGCCCTCGCGCCGGGCCTATCATAAGATGAGTCGCGTGACGGCGCTGCGCGACCTGCTCGCCCGCCACGACCTGTTCTTCGACGTTCCGTATCCTGACAACCTCGTGATCGATACGACCAGGATCCGTCCCGGCCGTGCCGCCCGTATGATCGCGGAACGCTTCCGGCTGCCCGCGTTCGTCCCCCCGGGCAGTCACCGCTCGTTCCGTGTCCAGGGCTCGATGACGAGGTCGAGCGAGCCCACGTAGCCGTCAGTAGCTGAACGGCCAGAGGTCGATCTTGCGTTTGAGCTTGCGCAGCAGCATCGCGAGACCGCCGGGCTCCCAGATCAACAGCCCGATCAGGATCGCCCCGAAGACGATCTCCCGGAGCGGCGTGGCGATCTTGGCGAACCCCGGGAGGACCGTGACCAGCGCCGGCGTGATGATCTTCAGCCCCTGGGACAATGCGGTGACGAATGCCGCGCCCAGGTGCGGCCCCCAGACGCTCCCCAGCCCGCCCATGACGATCATCGCCACGTAGTCGATCGAGGTCACGATCGTGAAGTGCTCGGGGGAGATCACCCGGCTGTAGTGCGCCCACAGGCTGCCCGCGATCCCCGCGTAGAACGCCGCCAATCCGAAGGCCAGCGCCTTGTAGGCGAGCAGGTTGATCCCCATCACCTGCGCCGCGTAGTCGCGGTCGCGCACGGCCATGAGCGCCAGGCCGATGCGCGAGCGGACGAGGTTCGTAGCGAAGACCCCCGCGAGCAGCCAGACGACCAGCAGCAGATAGTAGAACTGCACCTCGCTGCGCAGGATCCACGGCCCGATGCGCGGGGCGCGCAGGGAGATTGCGCCGAGTCCCTGCCCCGCGGCGTGGATGATCGTGTATTCGGTGAGGAACTGAAAGGCCAGCGTGGCGATGGCCAGGTACAGACCCTTGATGCG
>DASSGA010000074.1:0-25603 GCA_035693805.1 bacterium
GTCGCTCCGGCTCAGTCCCCGGGCACGCATCCGTCCCTCGGTGATGGTCGCGGTGTACTGTGAGATCACCTCCTGGAGACGCTGTCGGGCGACGACCGACGCCGCCTCGCCCTCGTCGAACAGGATGGTGACTTCGACCGTCCCACGGGCGATGCGCCGCGCGAAGTCCCCGGGGATCTGCAGCACCGCGTCGACCTCGTGGTCGATCAGGGCGTGGCGAGGGTCCTTCACCTCTACGGCCCGAATGAGCTTCCTCGTCACGCCGAGCTCGACGAGGTTGGACGCCGCCTGGCGGTTGACGACGGCGACCACGGCCGGGGTCTCCGCCCGCTCGCGCTGCTGCCGCTGGGACAGGAAGGGGATGCCGAGGGTGACGATCGGCATCATGACCACCGGCAGCAGGAGCGCCACGACCACGGTGCGCCGGTCCCGGATGGTCTCCAGCGCTTCCTTCATGAACACCACGCCGATAAGCCTCGCCTGGGCGCGCCGGTCCCGAGGCACTCTGAGCCTCCGCAGGCGGTCGTTCATCGGAACGGCGTCACGCGCAGCGGGACGGCACTGAGGATGAAGACGGCGAGGAGGGCCAGGCCCACGGCGATGCGCGACGGACTCACCGCGGATACATCGTCGAGGGGACCGGGATGGCCGCGGCGCAGCAGGAGCAGGATGACCAGCGCCATCAGCCAGTACCCCAGGATGGCCGCGGCGGCGACGGCCAGCCAGGAGGAAATCAGGTGGATGCGCGGCCCGAGCAGGGCGCGCACGGTGTGGCCGCCGTCCAGCATCCCGGCCGGCAGCAGGTTGAGACTCGTCACGAGCAGGCCGATCCATCCCGCGAACAGGATGGGGTGGCCGAGCACAACCGCGCCTTCAGGGGGATGCAGGATCACCCGGATCAGCCACTGCAGGATGAGGGGGTCGGGGAGGCTGATCCCCTGGAAGCCAGTGGGACTGATTACGAAGGAGCGGGCCACGCCCACGGCGAGGATCGGGATGGAGACGAGGAAACCCGCGATCGGCCCCGCCGCCGCCACGTCCATCAGCGCGTCCCGGTTGGGCGCGGGCGTGCGGGTCATGATCACCGCGCCCATCGTGCCGAACGGCGGCGTCATCGGGATGAAGTACGGCAGCGAACTGTCGACCCCGCGCAGGATCGAGAAGACCTTGTGCCCCATCTCGTGGGTGGCGAGGATGAGCATGAGCGAGAGCGAAAAGGCCAGCCCGCCGCCGACCGCGCTGCGGAGGTAGCCAGCCTCGATGAGGCCGCCGGCATTCATGTAGCCGGCGATAAACGTCGTGACCAGGGTGACCAGGAACAGCAGGAGATTCACCGGCCAGCGCCACCGCCCCGCCTCCGGCCGCGGCACGAAGGCGAGCACGGTGCGCCCGTGGCGGCGGCGCAGCAGCGGGAGGTAGCCCAGCGGCGCCACCTTCTCGCGCAGGGCAAGGAAGCGCTCCCGCGCGTCCGGCGTGGGCAGCACGCTGAAGGCGGGGGCGCCGCCGTCGTAGACCGTCTCGCCCACGAGGAACTCTGTCGCGGCGAGCCGGCGGAGCTCATCCATGCGCCACATCAGTTCGAGATCCATCGGTCCTCCCCATCATAGGGGCAGCGCACGCAAACGAATAGGGGGACGCCCGCGCCCCCCTATCCTTCTTCCCACTACTATGCTTCGTCCCGCCGGCCGCGACGGCTCAGCGCCGGCGCAGGAACGCCGGGATGTCCAGGTCGTTGATGAGGTTCTTCACACCGTTGTCGATCTCGTCGTGCTCCGGCAGGCCGGCCTCGTCCTGGCGCTTGGCGACGTCGAACCCCGTGGCGATGACGGTGATGCGCACCTCGCCGTCCACCTTGTCGTCGATCACCGCGCCGAAGATGATGTTGGCATCCTGATCCGCGGCCTCCCGGACGATCTGGGCCGCTTCGCTCACCTCGACCAGACCGAGGTCCAGCCCGCCCGTGACGTTGATCAGCACGCCGCGCGCGCCCTGCATGGAGGTCTCGAGCAGCGGGCTGCTGATCGCGGCCTGCGCGGCCCGGATCGCCCGGTCCTCCCCGCTCCCCACACCGATGCCGATCAGCGCCGAGCCCGCCTCGTGCATGATCGTGCGCACGTCGGCGAAGTCCAGGTTGATCAGCCCGGGCACGGTGATGAGGTCGGCGATGCCCTGCACGCCCTGGCGCAGGACGTCGTCCGCCGTGCGGAACGCCTCGATCACCGTGGCGGTGCGGTCGATGATCTGCAGCAGCCGGTCGTTGGGAATCGTAATGAGGGTATTCACCTTTTGCTTGAGCTTGGCCACGCCCTCGTCCCCGGCCTGCGCACGGCGCCGCCCCTCGAAGGAGAACGGCTTCGTCACGACGCCGATGGTCAGCGCGTTGAGCTGGCGGGCCACCTCGGCCACGATCGGCGCCCCGCCCGTGCCGGTGCCGCCCCCCATCCCGGCCGTGACGAAGACCATGTCGGCCCCCTCGAGCGCCTCGGTGAGGTCCTCCTTGCTCTCCTCCGCGGCCTGGCGCCCGACCTCGGGGTCGCCCCCGGCGCCCAGTCCTTTCGTGATCTTGCTGCCGACGTGGATCTTCTTGTCGGCGTTGCTCATCGCCAGCGCCTGGGCGTCGGTGTTGATCGCGATGAACTCGACCCCGCGCAGCCCGGCGCTGATCATGCGGTTCACCGCGTTGCTGCCGCCGCCGCCGACTCCGACCACCTTGATCGCCGCGTACCTGCGGAGATCGCGATCAACGTGCGCCATCGTTTGATGCCCCCTTTGGACCGCGCGGTCCCTGCTACGTTTGGTGCTGGATCTGTCGCGATCAGACTCCGGACACCATCTCCCGCATCCACCCGCGCATCCGGCCCCAGAAGCCGTGGCCGTTGGTGTGCCGCACGACGCGGGCGCCGCGGTGGTGCACGGCATAGAGCACGAGACCGACGCCGGTGGCGTAGATCGGGCTGCTCACCGCGTCGGTCAGGCCGCCGACGTGCTCCGGCAACCCGACGCGGGCGGGCAGCTCGAGCTTCTCGCTCACAAAACGGGCGATGCCGCGCAGCAGTGCGGTGCCCCCGGTCAGCACGACACCAGCCGGGACGAGGTGCGCGTAGCCGCTGCGCCGGATCTGCAGCCGCAGAAGGTTGCAGATCTCCTGCAGGCGCGGCTCGATGATCTCGCACAGCACCCGGCGCGGGAGGATGCGCGGCTCCCGGTCGCCGACGTTGAACACCTCAATGAGCTCACCCTCGCTCGCCTCCGCCGCCGTCGCGGCGCCGAAGCGGATCTTGAGCTTCTCCGCCTCGGCCACCGGGGTGCGCAGCCCTACCGCGATGTCGCTCGTGACGTGGTGGCCGCCGATCGGCAGGATGGCCGTGTGCGTGAGCCCGCCGCTGGCGAAGACGCCCAGCGACGTGGTGCCCCCGCCGATGTCCGCGATGACGACGCCCAGTTCCCGCTCCGCCGAGGTCAGCGCGGCCTCCGCGGAGGCGAGCGGCTCGAGCACGACCTCGTCTACCTCGAGGCCGGCCCGGTGCACGCACTTCATGAGGTTGGCCAGCACGGTCGAGGTACCGGTGACGATGTGCGCCTCCACCTCGAGGCGGGCGCCGTACATCCCGACCGGATTGCGCACGCCGTCGTGGCCGTCCACGACGAACCCGCGCGGCAGGAGGTGCACGATCTCGCGATCGCTCGCCGGCAGGGCCGCCATCCGCGCCGCATCCACCACCCGCTCCACGTCGCCGGAGGCGATCTCGTGATCACCCCGGCTGATCGCGACGACGCCGCGGGAGTTCGTGGATGTGATGTGCTCGCCCGATACGCCGACGTAGAGGGAGCCGACCTTCATGCCGGCCATCCGCTCCGCGCGATCCACCGCTTCCTCGATGGCGCGCGTGGTGGCGTCCAGGTCGACGACGATCCCTTTGCGGATCCCGGAGGACGGCACGAGGCCCACCCCGGAGATCTGCACGTCGCTGTCTTCGTCCACCTCGCCGACGACCGCGCAGACTTTCGTCGTCCCGATGTCCAGTCCGACGATGTGCTCCTTGCGCGACGACATGCCGCTCACCAGCTCTCCGCCGTCGGAAGGCTACATCTGGTATGGTCCATGCGCCGATTCCCCTATATCTTGTGGCAAGATTCCACTCTTAGGGTCGTTCTCCTGCCCCCGGCCAGACCGCGGGCTTCATCACCACGTTGCCGGTGAATCGCAGGTCGAGGTACTCCACGGCCAGGCCGCGGTTGCGCACGGCCGTGAGGAGCTGGGGGAGCAGCGCCGCGCGCTCACGCAGGCCCCGCAGCGGGCCCAAACGGACAGTGATGCCATCGGGCGTCAGGAGCGCCAGCTCGCCGCCCGCGGCGGCACGGATCTTCACGCCGGGGACCAGCACTGCCCGGGGTAGATCCCCCAGCGCCTGGACCGCCAGCAGCACGCGGGGTTCGGGCAACCGATCGCCCATCTGCAACCAGGCTGGCCTGAGGCGCTCGGCGGCCACGACCGGCAGCGGACCCGCCGTGTGCGCGGTATCGATCACGACGCCCGAGGCATCGAGGAGGAGGTACCGCCCCCGGAGGGCGACGGCCGCATAGGGCCGGCGCTCTTCCACATGAATCGTCACGGCTCCGCCGGGCCCGATCGACACCTCGGCCCGGGCGACCCGGGGAAGGGTTCGGACGCGTGCCGCCGCGCGCGACGTCGAGATCCCGAGCAGCCGGTCCCCGGGACGGATCCCCGATCGGGACACGATGTCGGCGGCGGACACCGTGCGCGCGCCCACCACCACGACCCGGTGGACGCCGACGAGCGATGACGTGGGCAGCGAGGCCGCGGCCAGTACGACGGCCATGACCGCGCCGAAACGCAGCAAGACCGACAATGTTTCGATGGGCCCGCGGGGTACGGGGGCGGGTTCCGCCGTCGGAGAGACGGCGGCCGGTTGGGCGCGTGCGGCGGAGAGTGTGGCCATGGGTGCGTTGAATGCGACGGTGACAGGTGCGACGACTAGGCGATTATCGCTGCTGCTCCGGAAACTCCCCCAGGAACTTGATCTCGGGTTCCAACCGTTTTCCGAACTTCTCCATCACGAGCGCCGACACCTTGTTCATGAGGCCCACGACGTCGGCGGCCGTGGCCTCGCCGGTATTCAGGATATAGTTCGCGTGCAGCTCGGACACGCGCGCGCCGCCGACGGCGAGGCCCTTGGCCCCGGCCAGGTCGATCAGCCGCCCGGCGTGATCGGCGACCGGATTGCGGAAGACGCATCCGGAGCTCGCGGGGCCGATCGGCTGCGTCTCCCCGCGATGGCGCAGCCATTCGTCCATCCGGCGGCGGACGGACGCGGGATCGGCAGCCGTCAGGCGCAAGGTCACCTCAAGGACGATTGCAGGCTCGCGCTGGAGAATGCTGGTGCGGTACCCGTACTGTAGTGCCGGCGAGTCGAAGACCGCCTCGCCGGCGGACATCACGGCGCGCACCGACCGGACGACTTCCTGCATCGCGTGTCCATGCGCGCCGGCGTTCATGACGGCCGCGCCGCCCACGGAGGCGGGGATGCCGGCGGCGAACTCGAGGCCCGACAGGCCCCGGGTCGCCGCTTCACGCGCGAGGTGGGGCAGCCCCACGCCCGCTTCGGCGATGATGGTCTCGCCCTCGTAGACGATCCGATCCAGCCCCTTGCCGATCTTGATCACGATGCCGCGGATGCCGGCATCGGAAATGAGGACGTTGCTGCCGGCCCCCAGCACGACGACCGGCAGCCGCTCAGAGAACAGGTATCCGGCCACCGCGCGCAGCTCGTCGATGGACCGGGGCACGAGGAGGATGTCGGCGGGGCCGCCGATGCGGAACGTGACGTGCTTGCGCAGGAGCTCGGCCTCCCGCACGTCGCGACACCGCGCGCGCAAGGCCTCCGCCAGTTTCGCCGTCTGGGTCGTCACCGATGCCCTCCCCGGCCTAGCGAACGTCCGGCGAGACGGCCTGCGGGGGCGGGAGGAGACCGTCCGCGGCGCCGGATGTGCGGGTGCCGTTCGCCGCGGGGCGATGGCGGACCCGCAGCGCCTCGACCAGACGGTCGGCGACCTGCCAGATGTCCCCGGCACCGAGGGTCAGGACGAGGTCCCCCGTGCGCAGCCGCGGGGCCAGATAGTCCACGACCGCGCCGGCGTCCTCGATGAACGCCACCGGCCGGTGCGCGCGGACCGCGTCCACGATCAGCGCCGCGGTGACCCCGGGGATCGGCTCCTCGTCGGCGGCATAGATCTGCGTGATCAGCAACTCGTCGGCGTCCTGGAAGGCCGGGCTGAACCGCCGGTGGGTGGTCTTCGTCCGCGTGTACCGGTGCGGCTGGAACACCGCCACGACGCGGCGGTCCGGCCAGCACTCTTTGGCCGCGCGCAGCACCGCGGCGACCTTGATCGGGTTGTGCGCGTAGTCGTCCACGACCATGATGCCGCCGACCTCGCCGCGAACGTCGAAGCGACGGTGCACCCCGCGGAACTGGGCGAGCGCGGCGGCGACCTGCTCGAAGGCCAGACCGACCTCGAGGCCCACCGCGGTCGCGGCGAGCGCGTTGCGGATGTTGTAGCGTCCGGGCACCGGGAGGGTCACCTTGCCGAGGACCCGGCCCTCGCGGCGGAAGGTGCACCGCGAGGTGCGCCCTTCCATGCTGTGGATCTGCGCCGTGTACCGGGCCCGGGAGAGCAGCCCATAGGTGTGCACGGGCGCCTCGAGCCCGGGGATGAGCTGGCGGACGTGGAGATGGTCGCTGCACATCACAGCGAAGCCGTCGGACGGCAGGTGCGAGAGGAACTCTTTGAAGGTCTCGGCCAGATGCGCCATCGTCCGGTAGTGATCGCGGTGGTCGGTGATGTCGAGGCTGGTCACCACCGCGGTCGTCGGGCGGACGTACAGCAGCGAGCCGTCGCTTTCGTCCACCTCGGCCACGACGTATGGACCGCCCCCGAGGCGAACGTTCCCGCCGAGATCCTCGACGTCGCCTCCGATCAGCGCCGTGGGATCGCAGCCGCCCAGGGTCAGGACGTGGGCCGTCATCGCCGTCGTCGTCGTCTTACCGTGGGTCCCGACGATCGCGATGCCGAAGCGGCCTTCGAGGATCTGGGCCAGCAACTGCGCGCGGTGCAGCACCGGCAGGCCCCGGTAGCGCGCGGCGACGATCTCGACGTTGAGGTCCGGCACGGCGCGGGAGGCGACCACGACATTCGCCCCCGCGACGTGTGCGGCATCGTGGCCGATGTGCACGACCGCGCCGAGAGCCTCCAGACGCCGGATGGCCTCGGAGGTGCGGAGATCACTGCCGCTGACGCGGTAGCCGAGCGACAGCAGCACGTGGGCCACCGCGCTCATCCCCGCGCCGCCGATGCCGATGAAGTGGACCTGCTGACTCCGGTCGATCACGCCTGCTCCTTACGGGCGACCTCCGCCACGAGTGCTGCGACCGCGTCCGCCGCGCGCGGCCGTCCGAGCGTCCGGCTGGCCTCGGCCATGCCCCGGTGCCGGTCCCCATCGCTGCGCAGCGTATCGATCACGCCTGCGATCGCCCCGCCGGAGAGCTCCCGGTCGGGGAGGACCACCGCGGCCCCGTGCGATTCGAGCAGGGCGGCGTTGGCGTCCTGATGGCCGGCCGCGGCAAACGGATACGGGACCAGCACGCAGGCCAGACCGTTCGCCGTGACCTCCGCGAGCGTCGCCGCGCCGGCGCGGCACACCACGAGATCGGCGCAGGCGTAGGCGTCGGCGACATCCTCAATATACCCGACGGCGACGTAGCGCGGCGCGCCGATCTCCGCGGCGCGCGCGCCCACCTCTTCTGCCTGTCCTTTACCCGTCTGGTGCAGGATCTGGACCGTTCCCGGATCCCGAAGGCGCGGGGCGGCGTCGAGCATGGCGGCATTCAGGCTCCGCGCCCCCTGGCTGCCGCCGAGGACGAGGACCGTGAACGAGCCGGTCTCGAGCCCGAATCGCGCCAGTCCGCGGGCGCGATCCCCCCCCGTCGCCCCGCGCCGGATCGGTACGCCGGTAACGACCCCGCGCGGGAAGGTACGCCTGACGTCTTCATGGGAGATAGAGATCCGCGCGGCCACATGGCTCAGTACGCGGTTGGTGAGGCCCGGGAAGAGATTCTGCTCCTGCAACACGATGGGGATGCGCAGCAGCGCCGCCGCTGCACCGACCGGCGCCGCGGCATATCCTCCGGTGGCGACCACGGCCTGCGCTCGGAACGCCCGGAGGAGGCGCGCGGCCTGCGCCGTGCCGGCCACCACCGCGCCCATGGCCGCGAGGACCCGCAGCGAGGGGCGCCGGGGCAGCTGCCGCGCGGCGACGGAGCGGAAGGACCACCCATGTTCGGGAACGATCGATGCCTCGAGGCCGGAGCCGCCGATGAAGAGGATCTCGATCGCCGGGTCACGCTCCCGCAGCGCCTCGGCGACGGCCAGACCGGGATAGATGTGGCCGCCCGTGCCCCCGCAGGCGACGACGATACGCATCGCGCTACAGCGGCCTGCGGGCGGGAGCGAGCGTCTGCGGCGAGGCGGAGACTCCGCGGGCGGGAGCGGTATCCCTGCTGTACTGGGAGATGTTCAGCAGGATGCCGACGCCGATCATCGTGAACAGCAATGACGAGCCGCCGAAGCTCACGAACGGCAGCGGGACGCCGGTGACGGGAAGCACGCCGGACGTCACGCCGATGTTGATGATCGCCTGCACGAGGATCATCGTCGTGATCCCCGCGGCCAGCAGGCTGCCGTACCGGTCGGGGGCGCGGCGCGCCGTGCGGTAGCCGCGGTAGGCGAACAGCGCAAAGAGCAGCACCACCGCCCCGGTGCCCAGCAGGCCGAGCTCTTCCCCCAAGATCGCGAAGACGAAGTCGGTATGCCGCTCGGGCAGGTAGAAGAACTTCTGCCGGCTGCCGCCCAGCCCGACGCCGAGCAGGCCCCCGGAGCCCAGCGCGAGGAGCGATTGGATGATGTGAAAACCCGCGCCCTGAGGATCTGCCCAGGGGTCGAGGAAGGCGAGGATGCGGCGCCGGCGGTACTCCTCTCCGAAGATCGCCACGGCCACAACCGGCAGTCCCGCCGCGCTCAACATGAGCAGGTGCCCGAGCCTGGCGCCGGAGGCGAACAGCATCGTCAGCGTGAGCAGCGCCATGAGCATCGCGGTGCCGAGATCGGGCTGCATCAGGACCAGCCCGAACATCACCCCGGTGACGAGGAGCGGGGGCAGCACGCCCCGGCGGAGGTCCCGGAGCAGCGTCCCCCGGTTCGTCAGGAAGTTCGCCAGGTACAGGGCGAGGATCAGCTTTGCGCTCTCGGAAGGCTGGAAGGCGAAGGGCCCTCCAAAGGCGATCCAGCGCCGGGCCCCCCCCGCGACCCGGCCGATGCCGGGCACGAGGACGAGGACGAGCGAGGCGACGGCGACGGCGAGCAGCAGCGGGGTGTAGCGGCGCAGGACCCCGTAGTGGATGCGGTGGGTGACGGCCAGGGCCACACTACCGAGCAGGACCCACAGCATCTGGCGCTTCAGAAAGAATGCGGGGTCGCCGAAGCGATCGGCGGCCACGATCGAGCTTGCGCTGTACACCATCACGATGCCGAGTCCGGCCAGGGCGATGACGGGGAGGATCAGCCAGTAGTCGGGCGCGCGTCGGTGGATGAGGTCCATGGAAGGGTGCGTATTCCGCGTCCTATCAAGATGTTGCGTCAGGCACGGTGCAGTTCCTTCCGGACGAGCTCGACGAAGCGGTCGCCGCGTTCCCGGTAGTCGCGGAACTGGTCGAAACTCTCACACCCGGGTGAGAGCAGGACCGCCTCACCTCTCCTCGCCGCCGCGGCCGCATCATCCACGGCGCGCTCCAGGGTCCCCGCCTCCCGCACCGGCGCGTGCAGTCCGGACAGCGCTGCGGCCAGATGGGCGGTCGTCGCCCCGATCAGCAGGACCGCGCGCACGGGGGCGGCTTCGAGCGCCGCGCGCATCGGCGCGAACTGCTCCGGCGTTGCGGCGGGGCGCGCTCCACCCGCGATCAGGATGAAGGGACGGTCCATGCTGGCGATCGCCGCCGCGGCGGCATCGGGATTGGTCGCGAGCGAGTCTTCGTAGTAGCGCACGCCGCCGACCTCGTCCACGAGGCGGAAGCGGTACGGCAGTCCCCGGAACTCGGAGAGGACCTCCGCCATGGCGGGGGCCGACGCGCCCGCCAGCGAGGCGGCCAGCGCCGCGGCGAGGGCGTTCTCCACCGCATGGCGTCCCGGCTGATGGAGCACCGCCAGCGGGAACGACTGCTGGATGTCGCCGCGGGCGATGACGATCGCCCCCTCCTGGACGAATGCGCCCGGCACGACCCGGCGCAGGCGACTGAACAGGAACGGATGATGGGCGCCCGCGGCCATCTTGGCAGTGTAGGGGTTATCGGCGTTGAGCACCGCGACCCCGTCCGGCCCCTGGTGGCGGATGAGCGTGCGCTTCACCTCGACGTAGGCATCCATCGAGCCGTGGTCGTCGAGGTGGTGCGGCGCCACGTTGGTGACCACGCCGATCTGCGGGCTGTAGGGCAGGCCGACCAGCTGCCGGTTGCTGATCTCGAGCACGAGCCAATCCTGGGGACGGATCTGCTCGAGGTGGTACAGCATCGGCACGTGTGAGCGATCGTTCCCGGAGAAGAAGGCCCGGGCGCCCGAGCGCGCCAGCATCTGGTGGATGAGGTACGCGACCGTGAACTTCCCGTTGGTGCCGGTGACCCCGATGATGGGGCAGGGACTCTCCTCGAAGAACAGGTGCGTCATCGAGCTCAGCGGCACCCCGCGGTCCCGCCGCTCGCGCACCGGGGCGTTGCGCGCATGGCGGAACCACGACTGTGGCACAAAGATGACTTCCGCGCCCTCGATCCCCTCGAGGTAGCGGTCGCCCCAGCGCATCGTGATAGGATGCGCCCTCAGGCGACGGGCCGCCTCGCGCCTGGGCTCGGGGTCCAGCCACTGATGCGTGCGGTCAAACTCCGCCTCGAACTCTTCGGACCGATGCATGTCGTGGCCGGTGATGGTCGTGATCCCATGCCGGACGAGGAAATCGACCACGGAGGAGCCTTCGGTGCCGGCCAGGCCCAGGACGTGGATGTTCTTTCCTCCATACCAGTCCAGCCGGGAGGGGGCCATCAGAAGACCACCGTCAATCCGACTAGCGCCGCAAAGACCGCGATCAACCAGAACCGGGTCACCGTCTGGGTCTCGGTCCACCCGGAGAGCTCGAAGTGGTGGTGGAGGGGCGCCATGCGGAAGATGCGTTTCCCGCCCGTGCTCTTGAAGTAAGCCACCTGCACGATGTCGGAGGCGGCTTCCATCACGAAGACGAGCCCCACGGCGAACAGGGTGAGTTCGGTCTTCGTGATGATGGCGATAGCGGCGAGGGCGGCCCCGAGCGCGTTGCTGCCGACGTCGCCCATGATCACCGCAGCGGGGTGGGCGTTGAACCAGAGGAACCCCAGGCACGCCCCAGCCAGCGCGGCGGAGAGCACCGCCAGCTCGCTCTGCCCCACGCGCAGGGCGATCACCGCGTACGCGCCGGACGCGATCGCCACCGTCCCCCCGGCCAGCCCGTCGAGCCCGTCGGTCAGGTTGACGGCGTTCGCGAAGCCGACGATGTAGAGCACCGCGAAGATGACGTAGCCCCACCCGAGGTCCCACTGGCCGAGCCACGGCAGTGTGAGGACCGTCCCCAGCTCCGGGCGCCGCGCCACGTAGACCGCCACCAGGGCGGCGAGGAGGATCTGTACGGTGAGGCGCTCGCGCGCACGCAGGCCGAGGTTCCGGTGGCGGCGGATCTTCAGCAGGTCGTCGAGACCGCCCACGAACCCGTAGCCAAGCATGACGAGGAGGGCGAACGCCGCGCCGAGCGGCAGCCGCCGCAGGGCGATGAGGGTGGCCACGACCACGGCGAGGAGGATGACGACGCCGCCCATCGTCGGTGTCCCCGCCTTGGCCTGGTGACGCGCCGGGGCATCCTCGCGGATGGCCTGCTGCGCGCGCAGCGCCCGCAGCCGTGGGATCGCCGCGCGGCCGAGGACCAGCGTGAGCACCGCGGCCAGCGCCGCCGCAAGCGCCGCGGCCTCCATCAGGTGCGTGCCTCGACGATCGCGTCGACGATGCGCTCCATCCCGAGCGCCCTGGATCCCTTGACCAGCACGACGTCGCCCGAGCGGATCAGCCCGCGCACGCGTTCGGAAGCGGCGTCCACCGACGGCAGGTGGATGATCGCCTCAGGCGGCATTCCCCCCGCCGCCGCGCCTTCCGCGATCTGGCGGCCACCCTGCTCCACGGCAATGAGCAAGGCCGCCCGCCGCCTGGCGAGGCTCACGCCGACTTCCCGGTGCAGCCGGGGCGATTCGGGACCGAGCTCCTTCATCTCGCCGAGGACCGCCACCGTCCGGCGGCCGTGGGCCAGGGCCCCCAGCACATCGAACGCGGCTTCCATCGAGGCCGGGCTCGCATTGTACGCATCGTTGATGACGAGCACGTCCCCGAGCGGCACGGGCTGCAGGCGCATCTTCGGCGGACGGTAGGCGGCCAGGCCTTCCGCCGCAGCGTCGAGGTCCATTCCGCACGCCAGCGCCACCGCCGCGGCGGCCAGCGCGTTGCCGACGTTGTGCGTTCCCCATGTCCGCAGCGTCGCGTCAGCGCGCTGCGCCTGGGCCACGATCGTGAAACGGATCCCTTGCTC
Organism: bacterium; assembly: GCA_035693805.1. GTDB lineage: Bacteria > Sysuimicrobiota > Sysuimicrobiia > Sysuimicrobiales > Kaftiobacteriaceae > Kaftiobacterium. The sequence goes on from DASSGA010000074.1 coordinate 12,722, forward strand.
CATGTTCTCGACGTCAACGGCGTGGACGTCGGCGTCGGGATGCATGCCGTATGTCACAACCCGCGCGCGGCTGCGCGCGGCCAGCGCGTACACGCGCGGATCGTCCCGGTTCAAGACTGCCACACCGTCTTCCGGGAGGCCGTCGATCAACTCGCCCTTCGCCCGCGCGACGTTGTCGATCGTGCCGAGCAGCTCGAGGTGCGACTCCCCGATCGTGGTGACGACGCCGATCTGCGGGGAGGCAATCTCCACGAGCTCCGCGATCTGGCCCAGACCCCGCATCGCCATCTCGATCACGGCCACCTGGTGCGCGGGCTCGAGCCCCAGCAGCGTGAGCGGGACGCCGATCTCCGCATTCCATTCGTCCCGGGTGCGGACGACGTTCAGCCGGGTGCGGAGCGCCGCTTCGCACATCGTCACGGTGGTCGTCTTGCCCACGCTGCCCGTGACCCCCACGACGGTGACAGAGAGGGTGCGGCGGTAGTGGCGGGCGAGATCGGCCAGGGCCCGCAACCCGTCGGCCACCTGCACGACGGGACCCGTAATGCCGCCGGGGATGCGGCTGGCCACCACCGCGGCCGCGCCGCCGCGGAACGCGTCGGCGATGAAGTCGTGGCCGTCCGCCCGCGGCCCCCGCAGCGCGACGAAGAGGCCGCCTTTGCGAAGGCGGCGCGTATCGGTGGTCACGCCGGTGACGACGGTGTCCGCACTCCCGGGGGCACCGGCGATCCGGCCGCCCGTCGCGCGCTGGACCTCGGCCAGGGTCAGCCGCATCGACTCATCCCTGCCGGCGCTGCGTGAGCGCCTCGCGGGCGATGAGGCGGTCGTCGAACGGGTGCTTGACCCCCCGGATCTCCTGATACGGCTCGTGGCCCTTCCCGGCGATAATCACGAAATCGCCCGGCCGGGCCAGCGCGATCGCGCGGAAGATTGCGCGACGCCGGTCCGGCTCCACCTCGATCTTCCCGCGCTCCCGGATGCCCCCGAGGATCTCCTCGATGATGGCCATCGGCTCTTCGGTCCGGGGGTTGTCTGACGTCACGATGGCGACATCGGATAGCGCCTCGACGATCGCGCCCATCTTCGGGCGCTTGGTGCGGTCGCGGTCGCCGCCCGCGCCGAACACGACGATGGTGCGGCCGCGCACGAAATCCCGCGCGGTGCGCAGCACGTTCTCCAGGCCGTCGGGTGTGTGCGCGTAGTCCACGACCACGCCGAACCCCTGCCCCTCCTCCACGGGCTCGAAGCGCCCGGGCACCCCGGCGAAGGTCGCGAGCACCTGCGGGATGAGGGCCGGATCCACGCCCTCGGCCAGGGCGGCGGCGATCGCTGCCAGGGAATTGTACACGTTGAACCGGCCCTGCAGGCGGGAGGCGATGCGCATCGTTCCTGCGGGCGCGTGCACGACGTAATCCATGCCATCGAGCCGCAGCCGGATGTCGGCCGCGCGGATCTCCGCCGACTGCTCGATGCCGTAGCGCACCACGCGTGCGCGGCTGGCGCGGGCCATGACCTCACCACTGGGATCATCCACGTTCACGATGGAGACGCCGGAGGGCTCGACCATCTCGAACAGACGGCGCTTGGCCGTGCGGTACTCGTCGAGTGTCTTGTGGAAGTCGAGGTGATCCTGGGTGAGGTTCGTGAACACTGCCCCGAGGAAGCGCGTCCCGGCGACGCGGTGGAGGGTCAGGGCGTGGGAGGCGACCTCCATCACGACGTGCCCCAGTCCCTCTTCCACCATCGCGTGCATCAGATGCTGCAGGTCGGGTGCTTCGGGCGTCGTGCGATCGAGCCCCAGCGTCCGGTCGCCCATCTTCGCCCCCATCGTGCCGATGATGCCGCACCGCCGGCCGGCGGCATTGAGTAGGGCCGCGATGAGATACGCGGTCGTCCCCTTGCCGTTGGTGCCCGTCACACCGATGACGCGCAGCCGGCGGGAGGGGTGGCCGTAGTAGGCGCTGCTGAGGAGGGCGAGGGCCAGGCGTGTGTCCGGAGCCCGGACGACCGTGACTCCCCCGGGCACCTCCACCTCGCGCTCCACCACGACCGCCGCGGCGCCGCGCTGCACGGCCTCCGGAACGAAGCTGTGCCCGTCGTGCGTGAACCCTCGCACGGCGACGAAGAGCCCGCCGGGCGACACCGCATCGTGTCGCGAGGCGAGTGCCGACACCGAAATATCGGTACGGCCCCTTACCGATGCCGCCGGAAGATCCTGCAGCAGGCGATCGAGTCGCATGTCAGTGCCATTATACCGGAGTTGCACGGCGGCCCCGGCGGACTACCGCGGGGGCGGTTCGCTCAGCTGGGTGCGCGGAGGGACCCGCAGGTACCACAGTGTTTGCGCGGCGACCTCACGGAATACGGGTGCCGCGACCGCGCTGCCGTAGTAGGCGCCCAGCGGCTCGTCCAATATCACGAGGATGGCGAGCGCCGGCCGGTCGGCCGGGACCAGCCCCAGGAACGAGGCCACGAAGCGCTGTGAATCGTAGCCACCGCCGGGCGCGGGCTTCTGCGACGTCCCGGTCTTCCCCGCGACCGGATATCCCTCGATCCGGGCCAGCGCCCCGGTGCCCTCCTCGACCGCCGTCGTCATCATGCGGAGCACGGCGCGGGCGCTCTCGGCACTGACCGCGCGCCTGCCGGTCTGCCCGCTCGTGACGGAGGTCGTACGCCCCTGCCGGTCGCGCACGCCCCGCACCGCGTGTGGGCGAACGAGCAGCCCGTTGTTGCCCAGCGCCGAGGCCGCGGTGAGCAGCTGCAGCGGGGTCACCGAGATGCCCTGGCCGAAGGCGATGGTCTGCAGCCGGGGTGAGACCCATTCTGCGGGGGAGCGGACCAGGCCCGCCACCTCCCCGGGAAGGTCGACGCGCGAGGGCGTCCCGAACCCGAAGGCCCTGGTGTAGCGGTAGAAGACCGAGCGGCCCAGGCGCATGGCAACCTGTGCGGCACCGACGTTGGACGAGTGTGTGAGGATGCCGCCGAGCGCCACCCAGCCGTGCTTCTTCCCATTGGCGTTGCGGATGACGCGGTCGCCGGCCTTCAGGAATCCGGGGTCGAAGAACTTCTGCTCAGCGTCGACCAGGCGGGAATCCAAGGCCGCGGCGGCCAGGAACACTTTGAAGGTGGACCCCGGCTCGTAGACCTCACCGACGGCGCGGTTCATCCAGAGGTCCGGGCGCGCGCGTGTGCCGGTGTTCGGATCGAAGACGGGGCGCAGAGCGAGGGCCAGGATCTCGCCGGTCCGCACGTCCATCACGGCCACCGTGCCGGTGCGCGCGTGCGTGCGGGCCATGGCGGCATCGAGCTCCCGCTCCGTGATGTGCTGGATGACCTGGTCGATGGTGAGGAGGAGGTCCGAGCCGTCGACGGGATCCACCGCGGTGCGCTGGGTCTCGACGAGGACGCGTCCCATCCCGTCATGCGCGGCGATCGCCTCTCCAGCCTTGCCCCGGAGCGTGGAGTCGTAGGTGAGCTCGACGCCGGCCAGACCCTGATTGTCGATGCCGACGAATCCGAGGAGGTGTGCCGCCAGGACCCCGTTGGGGTACGCCCGCTGGTCCTCGGAGCGGAAGCCGATCTGGTCGCCGAGGCGCAGCGCCTTGATCCGGGCGACGACGCCGGCGGGAACCTTGCGCGCCAGCCAGGCGAAGTAGCGGCCTCGCGCGAGGCGCGCCAGGACGTCGTCTTCGTCGAGACCCAGGATGGGCGCCACCTGCGCGGCAAACCGCGCGCGGTCCTCGATTGCGCTGGGCACGGCGTAGATGCTGGTGGCCTCGACGTTGATGGCCAGCGGCCGGCCGCGCCGGTCGAGGAGCCGGCCGCGGTGGGGCTCGAGAACGATGGTCGCGAGCTGCTGGCGCTGGGCGATCCCGGCGAGACGCCCGCCGCGCACCACCTGGAGCTGGGTCAGGCGAAACAGTAACGCCGCAAGTGCGCCCATCACCAGGACGGCGAGGACGGCGACGCGGCGGCGGATCAGGATACGGTGGTCGGCGTCGAGAGGGCCTACTCCCAGCGGCGGTCGTCGATCCGGTCTTGCGCGTCGTGGACCCGGGCTCGCTCGCGCGGGACGCCCTCCTGCTCGGCGAGAGCGCGCCGTTCGCGACGCGACTCCTCGGCCTCGACGATCAGGCGCAGGGCTTCTTGCGTGGTCATGGCGTGCCTCCTTCATCCACGGCCGTCAGCGTTCACTGGCGGCTGCCTCACGCCCGAGCAGCAGCGCGCTCACGCGCTGCCACACCGTGGGCCCGCCCACGGCCGGCACCGCCACGGACGGAGACGGCACGGTCAGCGCGGCCATCTGTGCGGGCGTGGGCCGCACCATCCCGAGCCCACCTCGCGCCGCGCGCTCGATGCGCTCAGGCGACTTCAGCGCGCTCACCCCAACGACGAGCCTGGCGTTCTCGGCCTGGAGGGAGGCGATCTCTTCGCGGAGCGTGAGGATCGCGTAGCCCGTGCGGGCCGTCGCCGTGCTCTGGCTCACGTAGGCGAGGGCCGGGACGACGACCAGGAGCGCCGCGACGAGGGCGCGCGTCAGGGGGGTGAAGCGGGCACGCCGCCGCCCCGCGCGGCTGCCGCGCTCGCGCGCCCCCGGCTCCGGCAGCAGGACCGGGAAGATTCGTGTTCGTGCCGCAACAGCCAGCATCGCTACTCCCAGGTGACGCTCGTCATCGTCGCCTCATCGACCTTGCAGGGCGGGGCAACCGAGGCCGGTTGCCGGAGGTGCTCAGATGTTGCTGCGGAGGGGATCTTCGGGGTGTGAGTGGAAGTGCGAAGTCCGACCCCGGTCCGCCCCGCCCCACATCGTTCACGTTATGCAGTTGTCACGATCCGTTCCGCCGCGCGGAGCTTCGCGCTTCGCGCGCGCGGGTTGCGCTGGACTTCCTCGGGGGACGGCAGCACCGGCTTCTTGGTCAGGATCCGCAGCCACTGCTTCCCCCCACACGTGCAGGCGGAGGCCCCGGGTGGGCAGGTGCACCCACGGGAGAGGCGCAGGAAGGTGTGTTTGATGGTCCGATCCTCCAGGGAGTGGAATGTCATGGCGCAGAGTCGACCCGCCTCCCGGAGTACCTCCGCCGCATCTGGTAGAGTCTTTTCAAGGTTCAGCAGTTCGTCGTTCGTGGCGATCCGTAGCGCTTGAAAGGTCCGCGTCGCGGGGTGGATCCCCCGGGGCCATTGCCGCCGCGGGATGCTCCCCGCGACGACCTCGGCCAACTCTTGAGTGGTGTGCAGCGGCCGGCTCCCGGCGATCGCGCGCGCGATGCGCCGCGACCACCGCTCCTCGCCGTACCGCCAGATCAGGTCGGCCAGTTCCCGCTCGCCCAGGCGGTTGACCAGGTCCGCCGCCGTCACCGGCTGGCGCCGGTCCATCCGCATGTCGAGCGGACCGGCTTCCTGGAACGAGAACCCGCGCGTTGGGTCCGCGAACTGCATCGAGGAGGCGCCCAGGTCGAACAGTACGCCGTCCACCTGGTCGAGGCCCAGCGTCCTGAGGACCTCCTTGATCGCCGCGTAGTTCTCGCGCACGAGCACGACCGCCGCGCCGAACCGTGCCAGCCGAGCTGCCGCCGCCTCCACGGCGACCTCGTCCCGGTCGATCCCGATCAGGCGCCCGCCGGGGATGATCCGCTCGAGGATCGCCTCGGCGTGTCCTCCGCCCCCGACCGTGGCGTCCACGTAGACACCGCCGCGCCGCGGGTTCAACCAGTGCAGTGTCTCATTCAGCAGGACCGGTGTATGCTCCATCACCCCACCGGCCCATGCCTAGATGCTCAAGTCTTCGAGTTCACTCGCCAGGGCCGGTGCCTTGGCCTGGACCTCGGCGATGTAGCGCTTCCAGTTCGCGAGGCCCCAGATCTCCAGCCGGTTGCCCATCCCGACCACGACGGCCTCACGGTCGATCTTCGCGTACTCCCGCAGGTGCTGCGGGATCGACACCCGTCCTTGCTTATCGAGCTCGATGTCTTCGGCGCTGCTCAGCATGAACCGCGCGAAGTCGCGCCGGCTCACCGGCAACGCGCGCAGCTTCTTCTCGTTCTTCGCCCACTCCCCGGGCGCGTACACGGCCACGCACTCGTCGAGGCCGCGCGTCACCACCACGGTGTCCCCGAGGGCGCGCCGGAACTTGGGGGGCAGGACCACCCGCCCTTTGTCGTCCAGGGAATAGTGATGCTCTCCTCTGAACAAGCTCCCCACCGTTCCCCACTTTGTGCCACTTTCTATTCCACCCCTGCCCCTGAACTCCTCCTGCTAGACACGGAAATCCCCGGATTTCGGCCAAAATCGCGGAAACGCAAGATACAGGGGAGGAACGCGGGCGAAAGCCCCAGATGTTGCGGCGCGGCGAAGTCTAGCCGCCGAACCAGCTCAGCAGACGCGAGTGCTCGAACTCGATCTTTTGTTGCAGCGCCTGAGCAGACGGCGGCGCGATGGTAATCGCGGGTGCCGGGGAGGCCAGGAAGTGCCCCTGGACCATCGTCGCCTGGCCGCCGCCGGTCTCGATGAAGCAATAGCCGACGCCGTCGAAGGGCGGAGGCGCGGGAGCCCGCCGCAGTTCGGCGATGATCTGTCCCGCCACGACCTTTGCCTGCGATTCGGCGAAGAGGCCGGCTTTGGGCAGCGCCATACCATTCGCGAGCGGGATCTCGTTGACGTCACCGACGGCGAAGACGCCGCTCGCCGAGGTGCGCAGCGTGCCCGGGTCCACGGCCAGCCATTCCCCGCGCATCTGCAGGCCACTGTCGCGCACGACCGCGGGCGGGCGGTGCGGCGGTACGCCGATCAGGACGTCCGCGTCGACACGGACGCCGTCTTCGAAGACGAGCGCCGATCCCTCGACACGGGCCACCTTGCGGTTCGGCGTGAACCCGATCCCCCTGGCCGCGAGCAACCCCTCGACCTGCGCGCAGTTCTGCGGGCCGACGACCGGGAGCGACATCGGCTGTGGCGTGAAGGTCTGGATCTGCACGTCCCCGCGCGTCCCGCGGCGGCGGAGGAGATCGTCCAGCATCATCGCCGCCTCATAGGGCGCCGGCGGGCACTTGTACGGGACTCCGAGGATCGCGATGACGATGCGCCCGCCCTGGAACTCCCGGATACGCTGGCCCAGGCGCTCCGCGTCTGCCACGCCGTAGAGGTTGTAGACGGCCGGCGAGAACCCGGGCACCAGATCCGGCCGGGGCTCCGCGCCCAGGGCGATGATGAGGTAGTCGAACGGCACGGCACCCGCGTCCGTGCGCACGGTGCGCCCCCGGACGTCGATGGCCTGCACCGTGGCCTGGCGGATCTCGACGGCGCTCGCCTGCAGGGCGGCGAGCTGCCGCTCCCCGTCCCGCCGCGTGGCGCCGCCGGTGACCATCCACAGCATGCGCAGGCCCATCATGAAGACCGGCGCCCGCTCGACCAGCGTGATCGTGTGCTCGCGCGCGACCCCGCGGCCGAGCTCGACCGCCGCGGTGATCCCTCCAAAGCCGCCGCCCAGGATGACGATCTTCACAGCTCGATCTCCCGTCCCACCCCGCGCTCGCGGGCCCGCCGGTAGACGTGCGCGGCCGTCGCCACGTCTTCGACCGCCATGCCGAGCGACTTGAACAGGGTGATGTCCTGCGGCGAGGTCCGGCCCGGCACCGTGCCCGCCAATACCTCACCGATCTCTCCCTTGATGTGCGACTCGTCGATCGCGCCTTCCTTCAACGGATGGAGGAGGTCCCCGGATTCCGCAAGCGCCCCCGCGCGCGAGTCGACGAAGACGCGCGAGCGCGCCACCGCGTACGTGTCGAGCTCGCGCCAGTCCGGGCGGGGCGCGCCCACCGCGGTGACGTGCGCGCCCGCGGAGAGCCACCGCCCCTCGAGCACGGGGACGGGTGATGACGTCGCCGTCACGATGAGATCGGCGCCGCGGACCGCCTCCTGCGCCGTCCCGCACGCGGTGACGTGGAGGCCGCGAGCCCCCAGCCCGCGCACGAACGCATCACGGTGCGCTGCGGTGCGCGACCAGACCCGCACCTCCCGGAGTGGTCTGACCAGGCGCAGCGCCTCCAGATGGCTGCGGGCCTGCACGCCGGATCCGAGCAAGGCGAGCACGCCCGCCTCCATCCGGGCCAGAGCCTTCGCCGCGGCGGCCGAGGTGGCCGCCGTGCGCATCTCCGTGATGAGGCGACCGTCCATGATGGCCAGCAGCGCCCCGGTCTCTGTGTCCCAGAGGAGGATGACCGCCATGTGCGTGGGCAGGTCGCGGTCCGCGTTGCGCGGGTAGAAGGTGACGACTTTCGCGCCGAGGGCTTCCGCCGAGCCGCCGCGCACGTGCGCCGGCATGAGGCCGAGGTATCCACCGTGCGGCTCAACGACCAGGGCCTGGCGGACCGGCTGCAGGACAGCTCCCGCGGAGAAGGCGGCCAGGGCCTGTTCCATGATGACGATCGCGGCGTCCATGGGGAGCAGCGAGGCCACATCGGATTCCGTCAGCAGCGTCACCGTCACAACCCCATCTTCGGGACGTCACCGCGGGGTGTCAAGCGCGCACACAGGCGCGCACGCACAGGAGGGTGCCTCACAACCGCGAAGAACACGGCACTTCCCCCAGGAAGGAGCCACCGATGGAGACCCTGGTCGATCTGTTCGACCACGTGGTGAGCAGCAACGCGCCGGGGCGCGAGTTGCTCCGCATCCGCGAGGGCAAGGACTGGCGCGGTTACACGGTTCAGGGGTTCGCCGAGGCGGTGCGGCAGACGGCGGCGCGCCTCACCCATGTCGGGGTGGGCCGGGGGGACCGCGTGGCCCTCTTCGCGGAGAACCGGCCGGAGTGGCACATCGTCGACTTCGCCTGTCACCTCGTAGGCGCCGTGATCGTCCCGATCTACCCGTCGGTACCGGCCGCCGCGGTCATGTACATCGTGAAGGACGCCGGGGCCACAGTGCTGCTCGTCTCGGGACGGGAGCGGGTCAAGGCGGCCCTTCAAGCGTCGAAAGATCTGCCCGGCGTGCGCCTGCTCGCGCTCGACGCCGGACTGGGGCTCGAATCCATCGGAGACCTGTCCGCAGCAGCGGCCCTTCCGCCCCACCGCGCGTCTCCCGCCGACCTGGCCAGTCTCATCTACACCTCCGGAACGACCGGCGAGCCCAAAGGCGTGATGCTTTCCCACGGCAATTTCGTGTCGCAGATCACCTCGATCCGCCCCCTGTATCCAATCACCGAGGCGGATGAGGTGATGTCCTTCCTTCCCCTCTCGCATGTCCTGCAGCGGATCCTCGACTACCTCTTCCTGTACTGCGGCTGCCGGATCACGTACGTCGAAGCCGTGGAGAAGGCGGGGCCGATGTTGCCCCTGGTCCGCCCGACGATCATGGCCTCCGTCCCGCGCGTCTACGAGCGCGCCTATGTGCAGATCATGTCCCGCGTGCAGAAGGAGCCTCGCCTCAAGCGGCTCTTCACCTGGGCGATGCGGGTGGGCCGGCGGGTGAAGGAAGCGCAGTGGCAGCGGCGGCGGCCCTCGCTGGATGCGCGCCTGCAGTACGCGGTCGCCCGGCGGCTGGTGTTCCGCAAGGTCCTGCAGCGATTCGGCGGGCGGCTGCGCTTCACGGTGTCCGGCGGAGCCCCGCTCGCGCGGGAGATCGCGGAGTTCTTCGACATCGTCGGCCTGCCGGTCCTCAACGGGTACGGCCTTACGGAGAGCTCGCCTGTCATCGCCGTGAACCGCCTGGAGTCCAACCGTCTCGGTTCTGTGGGCCAGCCCCCGCCCGGCGTCGAGGTGAGGATCGCGCCGGACGGCGAGATCTTCGCGCGGGGGCCGAACATCATGCTGGGGTATTGGAACAAGCCCGAAGCGACCCGCGAGGTGGTCGATGCGGAAGGCTGGCTGCACACCGGGGACATCGGGCGCCTCGACGAGGAAGGCTTCCTGTACATCACTGACCGGAAGAAGGATCTGCTGGTCACGGCGGGCGGGAAGAACGTCGCCCCGCAGCCCATCGAGGCGCGCCTGGCGACGAGCCCGTACATCGCGCAGGCGGTAGCGATCGGGGACAACCTGCCCTACATCACGGCGCTGATCACGCCGAACTACGAGCAACTGCAGGCCTACTTCGAGGAGCAGAAGATCAACGGCAAGAGCAAGGATGAGATGGCCGCACACCCGGCCACGGAAGCGCTCGTGGCCGGCGCGGTGAAGGAATTGAACGTGGACCTCGCCGCCTACGAACGCATCCGGCGGTTCACGATCCTGCCCGCGGAGTTCTCGCTCGAGTCGGGAGAGCTGACCCCAACGCTCAAGGTGAAGCGCAAGGTCGTGACCGAGCGCTATCGCCGGCAGATCGAAGAGATGTACCTGAAGACGCACCGCACGAAGGACTATGGGCTCGACGACTGAGGCGGCAGCCGCCTCATCCGCGACCCGGCGGGTGTGGACAAGTATCATCCGGGACCGGCTGATCGGCGGGGCCGTCTGGCTGTTTGCCCTCGTCGCCGTCGCCCTCTTCCGACTCGTGGACAGCACCCTCGATCTCCGGGTCTTCGGCTACGAGCACCTCAGCGCGGTCCTGCGCTCCGGCCGGCACGTCCTCATCGTGGTGTGGCACGGCAAGGGGCTCCTGCCGGTCTTCTTCCTGCAGGGCGTGCCGCTCGTCGTCTACTCGAGCCAGACCCGGATCGGTCGGATCCCCGCCCTGTCGCGTTACGTCCGTCAGCTGACCCTGGCCTCGCTGCAGCACCTGGGCTACCAGGTGCTCGATGCCTCGCAGTTCACCAGCGAATCCCGGGGGGTCATCCGCTTCCTCCAATACCTGCAGCGCGGTCGCGGGGGCGTGATCGCGGCGGATGGCCCGGGAGGTCCGGTGTTCCGGGCGAAACCCGGGGCCGCCTACGTGGCCAAGAAGACCGGCGTGGCCCTGGTCCCTGTGGGAGCGGCGATGCGGGACGCCATCGCCCTCGACTCATGGGACCGGTTCGAGATCCCCCGCGCCTTTACGGCCGCGGCGCTGGTGATCGGCGAACCGGTGGACGTTCCCGAGGATGCCGATGAGGCGACCCTGGCCGCGCTCTCGCAGCAACTGGAGGTGAGCCTAAACGACCTCACGGCACGGGCCGAGGTCGAAGCCTTCGCCCATCGGACGCCGCCGAGGCTCTCAGAAGTGGCGTAGGATCCACAGCACCGCGATCCCCGCCGAGGCGAGGACCCCCAGCACCAGAAGCGGAAACACCAGGAACCACACCGCGGAGGTCGCGCGCCAGGCGATGCCCACGAGCAGGCCGAACAGCACGACCCCGGCGATCCCCACGGCCGCCGACACCCCCGCGGTAAGGACGGGCGGGCGCCGGCTCATCATCGGCCCTCCTGCTTGGAGGCGCCCACCTCCTGCCGCAGGCGCGCGATGGTCTCTTCGTAGGATTGCAGGATATGGGTCTGCCGCTGGAACCGCATGGCCAGGTACCCCGCGTAGAGCGCGATTCCCCAAAACGCGAAGATCTTCACGGCCTCGACCGTGAGGTCACCCTGAGGCGGGTGGAGCCGCAGGAGGACGGCGTAGGCGACGTTGTAGAGGGTGGCCACGTACAGCGCCATGCCCATCCCGTAGCGGAAGCTGTTGCTGACGAGGACGATGAAGTAGGCGAAGTAGAAGACGCTCCCGCTTCCCCCCGTGACGGCGACGAGGACGGAGATCAGCCCGAGATCAGTCGCCGGGGTCAGGTACTTCAGCCAGAGCGGCGCCCCGCGGCGGAGGATCGCCCAGTACCCGAGGTTCAACACCGCCAGCCCGGCGGTGAGGGCGATCACGATGGCCCAGGGGACCGCGACCTCCCCCCGCGTGTTGAGATAGGCGACCGCCGCGAGCAGCACGGCGGCGACGATCCAGCGCACGACGACCTTGCTGCGCTCAATCTGCTGCTCCATCCCCGGCCCCCCCGTCTCCCGCTCCCCCGCCCGGCTCCCCGTCGAGGTACGGACGCAGGAACTGCGCCACTTCGTTGAAGAGCTCCCGGCGATCGCGATCCAGTGTGGCCACGTGGCCGGAGTGCGGAAGCCACAGGACGCGCGCCTCTCCCGGCACGCGGGCGGCGATCTCGCGCGCGCTCTCACGCGGGATGACCCAATCCCGGCGACCCTGTGCGATCAACATCGGGACCCGCACGCGCGGTAGCACCTTCCGCATCTCCTCCAGGAGACGCTCGACCTCCTGGGTTGCCCTGAGCGGGATCTGCCGGACCGGCGACTGGTAGCGGCGCATCGCCCGCTCCCGTGGGCCGAGCTTCATCAGGACGGGGACATACGGGACCACGCGCGCCGCCACCCGTGACGCCCGCGCGATGAGCCGTTTCATCCGGATGGGGGTGGAGATCGTGACGACGGCCGCGGGCTGCCGGTCGGTCGTCAGGCACAGGGCGACGGCGCCGCCCATCGAGAGCCCGATCACCGCCACGCGTGTGCAGCGCCTCCGCAGTTCGCGGAATGCGGCGTCGGCAGATGCCAGCCATTCGCGCCAGGTGGTCCGGGCCAAGTCGCGAGGAGAGCCATGGCCCGCCAGTTCGCTGACCCCGACGGTCCACCCGTGTTCGGCCAGGGCATCGGCCATGGGGATCATCTCGAGCGGGGAGCCCGAGAAGCCGTGGAGCAGCAGACAGCCGCCCGCCCCCCGCCCGACCACGTAGGACAGCCCTGACCCCGGCATCGCCACTAACGGATTACACGGGCGTCAGGGGAGAGACCTCTTCGCCACCCGTCTTGTCTCGACGAGCAGGATCGAGGAACACGACGTGATCGGCGACGACCTCCGCCGATGTCCGCCAGGTCCCATCGCCGTTCTCCTGGTTGTGCACCTGCAACCGGCCCGTGAGGCCGACCAGCCGCCCCTTCGTCAGGTGCTCGCCGATGACGGTGGCCAGCTGGC
>DASSGA010000075.1:0-4805 GCA_035693805.1 bacterium
ATCAGGGCCGCATCGGTGCGTCCTCCGAAGTAGCCTGAGACGACGCCCAGGATCACCCCGAGGACAGCGGCGATGCCGTCGGCGACCACCCCGACGATGAGGGCGATGCGGGCGCCGTAGACCACGCGCGAGAAGATGTCCCGGCCGAACTCATCGGTGCCGAAGGGATGGGTCATGGACGGCCCCAGCAGCTGATCGGCGAACGATTGCTCGATCGGGTCGTGCGGAGACACCAGGGGCGCCAGCAGCGCCGCGGCGACCACCAAGGCGACGATGACCGCTCCCGTGACCAGGCTGTGGTGGCGGACCAGCCGCCGCCAGGACAGGGCGCCCGAGCGGCGGGGGATCGCGGCGGTCATCTCCCCGGCCTGCGTGCGCGCCGTCATCCGTACCGGATGCGGGGATCGAGGTAGGCGTACAGCAGGTCGACCAGCAGGTTGGCCGCGACGAAGACCACGGCGGCGATGATGACCACGCCCTGGACGAGCGGATAGTCCCGGGCCAGGACGCTCGTGATGGCGAGCCGTCCCAACCCCGGCAGTGAGAAGATCGTCTCGGTCAGCACGGCTCCGCTCAGCAGCAGCCCCAGCTGCAGGCCGACCAGGGTGACCACCGGCAGCAGCGCGTTCCGCAGGGCGTGGCGGCTGATCACCCGCCGCTCGGCCAGCCCCTTGGCCCGGGCGGTGCGGATGAAGTCGAACCCGAGCACGTCCAGCATCGTCGACCGCGCCATGCGGGCGATGGCCCCCATCGCCGTGGCTCCGAGGGCGACGGCGGGGAGCACGAGGTGGCGCAGGCTGCTGCCGACTACCGCCCGATCCAGCGCGAGCAGGCCGTCGATGACCGGCATGCCGGTGATGCGGCGATAGGGCATGCCCCCGTCCAGCACACCACCGAGGGGCAGCCAGCCCAGCAGCCCGCCGAAGACGAGCAGCAGCAGGATCCCGGTCCAGAACACCGGCATCGATACGCCGATCAGCACGCCGGCCATCGACCCGGTGTCCACGATCGAATGCGGGTATCGTGCCGCGAGCACCCCGAGCAGCAGCCCCGTTACGACCGCGAACAGCAGCGCGGCCAGGCTGAGCTGCACCGTGACCGGCAGAGCCTGCCCGATCTCCCAGATCACCGGCTGGCGGGTGCGCAGCGACACGCCGAAGTCGCCGCGCACGGCCCCCGAGAGGAACCGCAGGTACTGGATGTACACCGGGCGGTCCAATCCGAGCTGGTGGCGCAGACGGGCGAGGTCGGCATCGGACCCCTTGTCACCGAGGAGCAGTTGCGCCACGTCTCCGGGGATGAGATGCATCCCGAAGAAGACGAGGATGCTCACCCCCACGAGCACGGGGACGAGGTGTAGGAGCCGTCGCTGAATGTGCTTCAGCATGGGGGTGCCGGGGCCCCGGCGGGGAGACCGCCGGAGCCCCGCGGTGTGCGCTCAGCCCCGCCCGTCTACTCGAGCGAGACGAGCTCCATGTGGAAGAACATCTGCAGCGGGTTGAGCAGGAAGCCCTTCACGTTCGTCCGCGCCGCCCGCACCTGATTGGTGTGGTTGATGAAGATCCACGGTGCGTCGTCGTGCAGGATCTGGTTGGCCTGCTCGTACAGCTTCGCCCGCTTGGTCTGATCGGTGGTCTGCCGCGCCTGCTGGAGCAGCGCGTCGTACGCCGGGTTGTGATGCCGCCCCGTGTTGTTGATGCGGGCCTTGTTGTTCGCAGCGTCCCACTCGAAGAGATCCCCGAGGAAGTTGTCCGGGTCACCGTTGTCGCCCGACCACCCGCTGATGGCGAACCCCTCCCAGGGTTGGCGGCGGAACCGGTCCAGGTAGGCGCCCCACTCATACTGGGTGATCTTCACCTGCACGCCGACCTTAGCGAGGTACCCCTGCACGGCCTCCCCGAGCTTCGCGCCGCCGACGGGATTGTAGCCGCGCGGGTTGCTGTAGACCATCATGTCCGTGGAGAACCCGTTCGCGAAGCCGGCCTCCTTGAGCAGCGCCTGCGCCTTGGCCACGTCGTACGCGTACGGTTTCACGCTCTTGTTGTATCCCCACAGCACGGGGGGCATGCCCTGGCTGGACGTGGTGGCGCCGGCGTACAGCCCCTTGTTGATTGCGTCCTTGTCCACGGCGTAGTTCATGGCCTGGCGGACCCGCTTGTCCTTGAAGGGGCCGAGGTCGTTGGACATCGCCACGCCGAGGATGGTGAGGCCCGCCGCCTTGTAGAACTTCAGGGCCTTGTTCTGCTCGACGCGCGCGTAGTCTGAGGGCGGGACGTCCGCGAGGATCTGCACCTCGTTGCGCTCGAGCATCAGCATGCGCGTGGCGCTCTCCGGGACGATCTTGAAGATGATGCGGTCGACCTTGGGCTTCCCGCCCCAGTAGTCGCGGTTGGCTTCGACCGTGACGTGGTCGTTGCGCACGGCCTCAACGAACTTGAAGGGACCGGTGCCGACCGGATGCTGGCCCGCGTCGCAGTTGTTGTCCTTGGTGGCTTTGGGGCTCATGATGCCCTGCCAGATCATCGCGATGCTGCTCAGGAACGGCGCGTTCGGCGTCGGGAACGTGAAGCGCAGCGTATAGTCGTCCACGGCCTCCATCTTGGCCACGCTGCCGTCCTTCACCGAGCCGAAGGTGAACTCGTCGTAGCTGTCCACCTTACGGTCGATCACGAAGCACGGGTTCTTCGGGTTGATCGCCCGGTCGAGGTCCTCCGCGACGGTGCGCGCGTTCATCGGCGTGCCGTCGTGGAACTTCACGCCGCGCCGGAGCCTGAACGTGAAGACCTTGCCGTCGGGCGAGACCGTCCACGACTGCGCCAGACCCGGTCCGATCTCACTGCTGCCCGGCTTGTAGTTGACCAGCGAGTCGAAGATGGTCGACATCACGAAGCCGGACTCGTTGTTCTGCACCTGCTGCGGATCCAGCCCCGTCTGATCGGCTCCGATCGCGATGACGAGCGTCTTCGGAGCCTGGGCCACGGCGTACCCTGCGAGACCGAACGCCGCCAGCATCGCCGCAAGCAATGCCGGCAGCACCCGGTGGAGCACCAGGCGTGTCATTGTTCCCCTCCTCTGCGGGATGGAATGCAGTGGACTTCGCGGACCGGCCAGGTCCTCCTGTGTCACCCTCCCGGACGCAGCACGTCGGCGAGCCCGTCGCCGATCAGGCTGAAGGCGACGCCCGTGATCACGATCGCCAGACCCGGCAGCGCCGAAAGCCACCAGGCCGTGGCGAGGAAGGTGCGTCCTTCGGCGATCATCAGCCCCCACTCCGGCGCCGGCGGCTGCGCCCCCAGCCCTAGGAACGACAGCGACGAGCCGAGCAGGATGTTCAGCACGACGTCCGACATCGAGAACACGACCGCCGGCGTGACGACGTTCGGGAGCACATGGCGGACGACGATGCCCGCATCCGACGCGCCGATCACGCGCGCCGCCTCGACATACTCGCGGGTCCGCACGAACAAGACCTCGCCCCGGACGATGCGGGCGTAGGAGACCCAGCCCACCAGCCAGATGGCCAGGAACATGTTCCGCAGTCCCGTCCCGAGCATCGCGACCAGACCGATGACAAGTACGAAGAACGGGAAGGCCACCACGATGTCTACGAGCCGCATGACCACCCGGTCAAGCCGTCCGCCGTAGTAGCCGGCCGCCAGCCCGATGGCCGAGCCCACGACCAGTGTGACCAGTGTCGCGAAGATGCCGATCATGAGGTCGATGCGGGCCCCGTACAGGAGCCGGGCGAAGAGGTCGCGCCCGAAGTTGTCGGTGCCGAGCAGATGCGTGCGGGACGGTCCCTCGAAGGTGCGGTCCAGGTCATGCGACGAGGAGTCGTACCGGGTCAGCAGGGGGGCTGCGGCGGCGGCGGTGACGATCACCGCCAACAGCGCCATGCCGAGCAGCAGGGTCGGGCTGCGGCGCACGCGCGCCCAGCGGGTGGTGGGGACGTGGACGATCGGACGGACGGCGGCTGCGGCGTGCTCAGCCATGCGCGGCCATCAGTCGAAGGTTACCCGCGGATCGAGGGCCACGTACGTGAGATCCACGAGGAGGTTAACGAGGATGATGAGGACCGCAAAGACCAGCGTGATCCCCTGCACCACCGGGTAGTCCCGCTGGTAGATGGCCGTGACGAGCATCGCCCCCAGCCCCGGCAGCGAGAACACCGTCTCCACGACGACCGTGCCCCCGATGAGAAAGGCCAGGTTCACGCCGAAGATCGTGATCGTGCTGAGCAGGGCGTTGCGCATCACGTGCCGCAGCATCACCGCCCGCTCGGCCAGCCCTTTCGCCCGCGCCGTGCGCACGTAGTCCGAGCGCAGCACCTCGAGGACACCGGCGCGGAGGTTGCGGATGAGGATGGCGGAGAGCGCGAGGGCCACCGTGAACGAGGGCAGGAAGAGGTGGTGCAGCCGGTCCGGCCAGGTGTTCCCGAAGCCCGACACCGGGAACATGTGCAGCCTCAGGCTAAAGACGAGCATGAGGATGATCCCCAGCCAAAACGACGGGATCGCCAGGCCGAAGATGAACGTCCCCCGGATGGCGTGATCGACCGGCCGGTCCTTGTGCCGCGCCGCGACGAAGGCCGGCGGCACCGTCAGGATGGCGCCGAGGATCCCGCTCATCAGCACCAGCGAGAGCGTTGCCGGCATGCGTTCCAGGACCATCTGCAGCACCGGCTGCCTGGCCACGAGCGAAGCCCCGAGATTTCCCCGCAGCAGGTTGCCCAGGAAGGCCAGGTACTGGACGAGAAACGGCCGGTCGAGCCCCAACGCCTCCCGGATGTTCGCGATCGCCTCGGG
>DASSGA010000076.1:0-5168 GCA_035693805.1 bacterium
CGATAGGTCGGACACTTCATCGACTCGGTCCGGCCCGAGTCGCCGCGGAGATCTGATGCCGCCGCCGGCCGATAATTGCTCGGTCGAGCTGCCGTAGGCCGCGCCGGTCTCCCTGACCCCCGGAAGCTTGCCGGGACCAAAGGCAAGCTCAGCCTCATATCTGTTGTGCGCGCGGCACCGGAGCTGGATGTTGTCGACCGATGCCGCGCCCCCCCCCGTCGCGTAGGGCACGACGTGATGGAATTCCAGGAATCCCCGCTCGGCGCAGCGAGCCCCGCAGTGCTGACGAAGGCGCACTGTCCAGCGTCGCGTCGCCAGACCGTGCGCTTGACCTCCGCCGGGATGTGGCGCGAGCGGGGTACAGCTCCGCGCTGCTTCCGCGGATGTTCCGCGGGCGGTCCGTCGCGGCACTCTTCTGCTTGGTCAGCCCCTCGAGAAGCGCGGTCAGGGCCGATCGAAGATCGCCGCCGGATCGCCATCGGGGATCTGGTGGCGCAGCAACGCTTGCGCGAGGCGGAGCTTCTCGCTTGACGAGCGGGATCCGACGGTGCTCATCAAAGATGGCGGCGAAGACTGTCCCGTGAACGGGTACGGGTATAGGAGAACTGCGAGGTGTCGAACGTCACCGAGTGAGGGGTCCCCGGATGAAACGTTGGCGGTGCCTTCTCCTGATCGTGACAGCCGCGCTCGTTCTGCCACCCGTCCAGGCGCAAGCGCAGGTGGTGACCTTCGGACAGTCCATGGCGATCGGCTACTGGCCCGCCGCCGTATCCTTTGCCGGACCCGGCGGGACGGTGACATGGCAGACGTCCATGCTGACCTTCGACTACCAGGTACAGTCGCGCCGATCCCCCTACGGCTTCCAGCTGCAGTATGCGACCGGGGCGCAAAGCGCGTGGAGCTTCTCCGGCGTCTCCGGTCACGACACGATCTGGAGCATCGACGTGACCTTCGCCGGACAGTTCGGTACCGAGGAGAGCAACGCGATCGGGCGGGCCTTCATAGGCTACGGATCGATCACGTGGGAGAATACCGATAGCGTCGGCGTACACCTCATCGAGGCGACCACAGCCTTTCGGGTCGGCGGTGACCTGACGCTGCCGCTCCAGTCGAAGTGGTCAGTTCACGTGGGAGGCGTGTGGTATCCGCTCGCGAAGACCACGATCACCGCTCCCGTGATCGCGTCTGAGGACAGCGCCTCCGGATCCGCCTTCGAGTACGGCCTCAGCCTCCGCTTCGATGCCGACCCGTGGTTCGTCGACGCCGGCTATCGAGGGATGTCGGTGAGCTACGGGACGCTGTCCGGCGGCGCGTTCGCGGGGGGCTGCCCCTGCTCCACAAACTGGACCGGTTACGTGATCAGTTTCGGAGCCAAGTTCTAGGTCTCGTTCTCGTGTCCGGCGTCAGCGGCGGAACCACTCGACCGTGCGCTGCAGCCCCTCCGCCAGCGGGATCTCCGCGGCCCATCCCAGCCATTCCTCGGCCTTCCCGGTGTCGAGGGCGATCCGGTTGACCTCACCGGCGCGGGCCGGGGCGTAGACGGGAGGATCGCGGAACTGCGTCGATGCGGCGAGGTGGCGGTAGACGTCGTTGACCGTCGTCTCCACGCCGGTGGCGATGTTCGCCAGTCCCGACTCCTCTGAGTCCGTGGCCAGCAGGTTGGCCTTCGCCACGTCCTCCACGTAGACGAAATCGCGCGTCTGCGTCCCGTCCCCGAAGATCGTCGGCCGGTTGCCGGCGAGCATCGCGTTCGCGAAGATCGCGACGACGCCGGCTTCACCGTGCGGATCCTGCCGGGGGCCGTAGACGTTCGAGTAGCGCAGGATCGCCCATGACATCTCCGCGCCTCCGTAAAAACGCACGTAGAACTCGCCGGCCATCTTGCTGATGCCGTAGGGGGACAGCGGGCGGGTCGGGTGGGACTCGTCGGCCGGGATCCGTTCGGGATCACCGTAGATCGCGCCGCCCGTGGAGGCGAAGACGAATCTCCGCACGCCAGATTCCCGCGCGATCTCCAGGAGATTCAGCGTGCCCATGACGTTGACGTCCGCGTCGTGGGCGGGATCGGCGACGGACGCCGTGACGGACGCATGGGCGGCGTGATGGTTCACGATCTCAGGGCGCTCGTTCTCGAAAATCCCGCGCAGAGCCGGGTCGCGGATGTCCATCTCGTAGAACCGGGCGCGCGGGTTGAGGTAGTCGCGCCTTCCGGTGACGAGGCTGTCCACGACGACGACGTCGTGGCCCTCCTCGACGTAGCCGTCCACGACGTGGGACCCGATGAACCCTGCGCCGCCCGTGACCAGGACCTTCATGGGATACCTATTGTATTGCATGGGCAGGGGGCGGCACCCTTGTTCATCCGCCCGTCGACGCTGCGGTTGCGTGCGTCGCGGCGGTGTGGCCGGCCCCTGAGCGCCTGCGCGGGGCCAGAGGGAAGCCCCCCGCACCAGCGAAGTTCACATCCATCCCTCATGAGCTCCCTGGCCGATCGCTACATCGTCAAGGAAGTGTTCGCGCCGTTCCTGCTCGGTGTGGGGGCGTTCGTCGTCATCCTCATCGGCGACATCCTTTACACGCTGGCCGAGTTCCTGGCCACGCGCCGGGTCACCCTCGATGTCCTCTTGCAGTTGCTCTTCTACAAGCTCCCCGCGATCCTGGTGATCACTCTCCCGGTGTCGACCTTGATCGGGGTGCTCCTCGGTTTGGGCCGCCTCGCCAAAGACCACGAGATCCAGGCGATGCGGCTGGCCGGGATGAGTCTGGCCCGCATCTTCCTTGCCGTGGTGATGTTTGGGGCGGCCATGACCGCCGCCACCTTCCTGACCAACGAGTTCATCTCCCCCTGGGCTAACCACCGCGCCAACAACCTCATCCGCCAGGCGGCGTTCGGAGCGGCGTTTCCCCAGGTCCGCGAGCAGATCTTCTTCCGCGGACCGGACAACCGGATCTTCTACATCCGCGACGCCGACGACCGGCGCCAAGTCCTGCGGGATGTGATGGTCTTCGAAGGGGCGGCGCCATTCCCGAAGATCATCACGGCCCGGCGGGCGGAGTGGGACGAACGCCGATGGCTCATGCACGAAGGCGTCGTCCGGGAGTTCGATGAGCAGGGATTCACCCGCTACGAGGCGGCCTTCGCCGATCTCGAGATCGCCGTGGGCCTCCAGGCCGGCACGTTCTACGCCGGCCAGAAGACTCCCGAGGAGATGACCGCGCGTGAATTACGCCAGTACCTCGTGTTGTTCGGGCAGGGTGACGCGGCGATCCGATTCGCCGTGGAGTACCATCGGAAGTTCGCCATCCCGTTCGCGAGTCTCATCTTCGCCCTGCTGGCCGCGCCGCTCAGCGTGCGCACGGCACAGGGCGGGCGCTTCGTCGGCATCGGGTTGAGCATCGGCCTGCTCTTCGTCTACTACGTCGTCATGTCTGTTGGGCGGGCGATGGGGAGTGTCGGCACGGTCGCGCCCCTGCTCTCCGCGTGGATGCCGAACCTGCTCTTCGCGGCGGCGGCGGGCCTCGTGTGGTCGCTCGAGGAGGGCTGGCTGAAGGCTGCGGTCGCTCCATTGCGCATCGCGCGGGGTCACGCATGAGCGTACCGAAGCTCCTGGTCCTTGCGCTGCTGCTCGGAGTGGCTGTAGTGTTGGCCTGGCGGGCGCGTCCGGCAGCGCTTCCGGCTCCCTCGGCCGAGGCTCCACCGCAGGTGTCGCTGGGTTTGCGCGAAGGGAGTATCGTCCTCCGCCACAAAGGCGTCAAGCAGGCGGAGATCCGTGCGCGCCGAGTAACCGTGAGCGCCGATCTCTCCTCGGCGCGGCTCACCGGCATCACGCGGGCGACGATCTACGACGGCGGGCAGGCGGTGCTCGAGGTCGCGGCGCGGGAGATCGTGATGGACCGCCGGACGAACGATCTCCAGATCCACGGCCCTGTGGTCGTGACCTCATCGCTCGGGTACCGGCTGACCGCCCCCGAGGCGCGCTGGCGTCATGCGCTGCAGCAGGTGGTCTTCCCTTCCGGCGTCCACATCACGTTTCGGCACGAGGAGATCCGCGCCGGCTCACTCGTGCTGGACAGCGGCATGCGGACGTTCGATCTGGCCGGCGGGGTGGACATCGCGTTCCGGCTCGAGGGGGTGCCTCGATGAGGTCGCTCGTCCTCGGGATCGTGGTGGCGCTGCTCCTGCCCGGGATGGCCGCGGCTCAGATCGAGATCCCGGAAGTGGGGCAGGGGCGCCTGCGGGCCGAGCGCGTCCGCTACGATGCGCGCGCGAAGGTGTTCTACGCCGAAGGGAACGTCCGCCTGACGCTCGGGGACACGGAGGTGCAGGCCCCGCGCCTCCGGGTGGACCAGGGCAAGCAGATCGTCTTCGCCGCGGGCGGCGTCGTCGTCCGCCAGCCGGACACGCTCCTCCGGTCGGAGGAGCTCACCTACGAGATCCGCTCGCGGACGGCCCACGCCTCCGGAACGGTCGTCCTCACACAGGCAGGGACCACGGTCAGCGCTGCGGAGGTCACATTCGATGTGGCGGGCCAGGTCGCGCGGGCACGCGGGAGCGTCCGCCTCGACCGTGAGGGCAGCACCCTCACGGGCGACGAGATGGTCGCCCACATGAAGACGAAAGTTGCCGAGGTAATGGGGCACGCCTCCCTGGTCCGTGCCCCCCGGGCACTTCCCGGGAGCCAGGACGGGGCCGCGCAGGCGCTCGCCGATCAGGAGACGACGATCACGGCCGACCGGATGCGGTTCCGGTGGGACGCCAACGAGGCGGAGGCCGAGGGGACGGTGACGGTCACGCAACCGGACAAGACCGCCCGGGCCAGGAAGCTGGTGTATTCCGAGGTCAGGAACGTCCTGGAGCTGACCGGGGATGTCGTGGTCGATCAGCGCAGCGGCGAATGGCTGGCCACCGAGGATCCGGAGGCGGCGAGAGCTCTCGCATCCCGCACCGTCATGGCCTGCGACCGGGTGGTGATCCAGCTGCGCTCGCGCGACATGCAGGCCGACGGAGCCATCCGGGTGGAGCAGGAGGGACGTCTCGCCACCGGCGATCACGCGCTCTACACGAGCCGCGAGCGTATGCTCGTCGTGACCGGCAACGTGCACATCCGGGAGGCGGACGGAAGCTGGCTGCGCGCCGACAAAGTCGTGATCTCGCTCGCGGACGAGAC
>DASSGA010000077.1:0-18257 GCA_035693805.1 bacterium
GAACTGAAGGCCTACGCCAAGCGCACCTCCTCCGGCAGCAAGTTCCTCATGGAGCGCCGCTCGCCCCACCGTCCTGCGTCCTGAGCCGGCCGGCCGTCAGCGGATCGAGGAAGGGAAGGGCCGGGGCTCGTCGAACCCAGAGGGCCAATCGTCCCTGTCTGATTGTCCGACAATTATGGAAACCCCCATCGAACGCCGCAAGGTCTACGAGCAGTTGGCCGAGCGACTGCTCGCGCGCATCAGCCAGCGGCGTCTCCGGCCGGGCGATCCGCTCCCGACGGAGCGCGAGCTGACCCGCCTGTACCGCGTGGGCCGCTCGTCGGTGCGCGAAGCGCTGCGCATGCTCGAATCCAAAGGGCTCATCAAGCCTGTCGGCCACGGGGCGTTCGTCGTCGCCGAGTACGGCAATCCACTCAACGACTCCCTCAACCTCCTGCTGGCGCTCAAGGAGACCAGCCTCCAGGAGCTGTTTGAGGTCCGCAAGATCCTCGAAGTCGCCTCCGCCGGACTGGCGGCTTCGCGGCGCACCGCCGCCGACCTGGCGGCGATGCGGGGCGCCATCGACGAGATGGTGTCGGGGTTGGGGGCGCAGGGCCGCTACATCGCCGCCGATCTGCAATTCCACCTCACGGTCACCGCGTCCACGCGCAACAAGGTCGCGGTGCACATGATGCACGCCATCCGGGGGGCGCTGCAGGAGGCCCTGGCGTCCATCTACCACATCCCGGGGAGCCCGCAGCAGTCCATCGCGCAGCACCGGGAGATCCTCGACGCGATCGCCTCAGGTGACGCGGCCGAGGCGCGAGCGCGGATGTGGGCGCATCTCGCCCGCGTCGAGGGCGACGTGAACGGCATGCGCATCCCTGCCGCCGCGGGTCGGAAGGGAACGCGGCGTGGCTGATCTCGGCTTCGTCGGTCTCGGCGTGATGGGCGGCCGCATGGTGCAGCGCCTGCTGGCCGCGGGGCACACGGTCACCGGATACAACCGGACGAAGAGCAAGGCGCGGTGGCTGCTGGGACTCGGGATGCGCTGGGCTGAGACGCCCCGGCAGGTCGCGCAGTCCTCCGACGTGGTGCTCTCGATGCTCACGGACAGCTCGGCCCTGCGCGCCGTGACCGACGGGGACGACGGCATCCTCGCCGGGCTGGGGCCCGGGAAGGTCTACGTGGACATGAGCACGGTCGCCCCCGCCGTCAGCCGGGAGGTGGCGCGCCGGACCGAGGCGCGCGGGGCAGAGATGCTCGATGCCCCGGTCTCGGGGAGCGTCAGCACGCTGGAAGACGGCAGGCTGTCCATCATGGCGGCCGGGGACCGGGCGACGCTCGAGCGCGTGCGGCCGATCCTGCAGGACATCGGCCCGACGGTGACGTACGTGGGCGGGCACGGCCAGGCGGTGCTGATGAAGATCGCCACCAACCTCAGCCTCGCCGTGCAGATGCTCGCGTTCAGCGAGGGCGTCCTCCTCGCGGAGAAGAGCGGGATCGCCCGGGAGGTGGCGGTCGAGGTGCTGCTCAACAGCGTCATCGCCTCGCCGATGGTGAAGTACCGCGGCCCGTTCGTCCTGCGCATGCCTGAGGAGGCCTGGTTCAACGTCGGGATGATGCAGAAGGACATGAGCCTCGCGCTCGAGCTGGGCCGCGAACTCTCCGTGCCCCTGCCGGCGACGGCCGCGACCAACGAGCTGCTCACCGCGGCGCGATCGATGGGGTTCGCCGAGCAGGACTTCGCCGTCCTGTTCCGCGTGCTGCACCGACTCGCCGGGATGGAGGAGCGCTGATGGACTGGCTCCAGGTCTACGGGCAGCTGCTGCGCATCCGCATCTTTGAAGAGCACGTGAACACGCTGTACCGCAGCGGGAAGATGGAGGGTCTGGCCCACCTCTACACCGGGGAAGAGGCCGTCGCGGTCGGCGTGTGCCAGGCGCTGCGGCAGGACGACTACATCACCTCCACGCACCGCGGGCACGGGCACTGCCTGGCAAAGGGCGCCTCGCTCGACCGGATGTTCGCGGAACTGCTCGGACGCGTGGACGGGTACTGCCGCGGCAAGGGCGGCTCGATGCACATCGCCGATCAGGAGCGCGGCAACCTCGGGGCGAACGCCATCGTCGGCGGGAGCAGCGGGATCGCCACCGGCGCGGCACTCTCCGCCCGCCGGCGGGGGACGGATCAGGTCTCGGTCTGCTTCTTCGGGGAGGGAGCCTTCGGTCAGGGCATCCTCTACGAGGTCATGAACATGGCGGCGCTGTGGCGCCTGCCGGTGATCTACGTCTGCGAGAACAACCTCTACAACGAGTACACGCCCGCGGGGGAGACCACCGCGGGGGCGATGCGGGCCCGGGCGGAAGCGTTCGGGATCCCGGCCCACGAGGTCGACGGCCAGGACGTGCGCGCCGTGTACGCCGCCGCCGAGCGCGCCGTGAGCCGGGCGCGGGCGGGGGAGGGGCCGTCGTTCCTACTCTGCCAGACGTACCGCTTCCACGGTCATCACGTGGGTGACGTGAACCGCGCCTACTACCGCAGCAAGGATGAGGAAGAACACTGGCGCTCCTCGCGGGACCCGCTGCCGCTCCTCGCGGGCTGGCTGCTCGAGAGGCACCAGGCCACGCCGGCCGACTTCGAGCGCCTCGAGGCCCAGGTGCGGGCGGAAGTGGAGTCCGCGGAAGCGTTCGCCCTGGCCGCTCCGTATCCGGACTCCGGCGAGGTGACCCTGCATGTCTACGCGTAGCGAAGTCGTCGCGGCGCCAGTTCGGGAGATCACCTTCGCGCAGGCCGTGCGCGAGGCCCTCGCGGAAGAGATGCGCCGCGATCCTGCAGTTGTCATCATCGGGGAAGATGTGGCCGAGGCCGGCACGCCATTCAAAGTGCTCTCGGGGCTGGTCGAGGAGTTCGGACCGGAGCGGGTCATCGATACCCCGATCTCGGAAGCGGGCTTCACCGGCATCGCCGTGGGCGCCGCGATGACCGGGTTGCGCCCGGTCGTGGACATCATGTTCGGCGACTTCCTCACGCTGGCGATGGACCAGATCGCCAACCAGGCGGCCAAGGTCCACTACATGTCCGGGGGCAAGCTCACCGTACCGATGGTCGTGCGCACCACGATGGGGGCGACGCGGCGCTCGGCGGCGCAGCACAGCCAGAGCCTGCACGCCTGGGTGAGCCATGTCCCCGGTCTCCGCGTGGTCCTGCCCTCGACCCCCTACGACGCGAAGGGGCTGCTGAAGACGGCGATCCGCGATCAGAACCCCGTGGTGTTCTTCGAAGACAAGATGATGTACTCGCTCAAGGGCGAGGTGCCGGATGCGGACTACGCGATCCCGTTCGGCGTCGCCGACGTGAAGCGGCCCGGGAAGGACATCACCGTGGTCGCCACGAGCAGCATGGTGCAGGTCGCCCTGCGGGCCGCCGAGCTCCTGGAGGCCGAGGGGATCAGCGCCGAAGTCGTCGATCCGCGCACCACGGTGCCGCTCGACACCTCGACGATCCTCGCCTCGGTGGGCAAGACCAGCCGGGCGATCGTGGTCGACGAGGGCTACCGGCAGTACGGGGTGACGGCGGAGATCGCGGCGGTCATCGCCGAAGGCGCCTTCGATCATCTCGACGCCCCGGTGCGGCGGCTGGGCGCGATGGACGTGCCCGTCCCGTTCTCACCGGTGCTGGAAGATCTGACCGTCCCGACCGCCGAGCAGGTCGCTTCGGCCGCGCGCGAGCTCTGCGGGCGATAGGGGGAGGAGCGAGCGATGGGAACCAAGACGTTCGGCCTGATGAGCGTGGACTGGGAAGAGCGCGTGAACTTCGAGCGCCTGCGCGCAGAGCGCCTCGCGAAGGTGAAGCGCTTCCTCCACGCGTCCGAGCTCGGAGCGCTGCTGTGCTTCGACATGAACAACATCCGCTACATCACCGCGACGCACATCGGCACCTGGGCGATGGACAAACTGGTGCGCTTCACGCTGCTGCCGCGCGGGGACGAGCCCATCCTCTGGGACTTCGGCTCGGCGGCGCGCCACCACCAGCTGTACAACCCCTGGCTGGGCGAACGCTCGCGCGCCGGCATCTCCACGCTGCGCGGCGCCTATCCCGAGCGGGCGAAGGATGTGGCCCGGAAGATCCGCCTCGAGCTGGAGCAGCGCAAACTCCTCGGGCAGCCCCTCGGCGTCGACGTCATCGAGATCCCGGTGCTCGAGGCGCTGCGCGCGGAAGGGATCCAGGTCGTGGACGGTCAGGGTCTGATGCAGGAGGTGCGCAAGATCAAGACGCAGGACGAGATCACCCTGCTGGCCACGGCCTGCATGATGGTCGACGCCGCCTACGAGGAGCTGTACCGGGCGATGCGCCCCGGGATGCGTGAGAACGAATGCGTCGGGCTCGTGAACAAGGTCCTCTACGACCTCGGCAGCGAGCACGTGGAGGGGGTCAACGCCATCTCCGGGGAGCGGTGTAATCCGCACCCGCACGTGTATACCGACCGCGTATTGCGTCCGGGCGATCCCGCGTACTTCGACATCCTCCATTCCTACATGGGCTACCGCACCTGTTACTATCGGACGTTCGCCGTGGGCAGCGCCTCACGCGCCATGGTCGACGCCTACACCCGCTGCCGTGACTACCTCGATGAGGCGATCAGCGTGATCAGGCCCGGGGTGAGCACGGCCGACGTCGTGAAGGTCTGGCCCAAGGCCACGGAGTTCGGCTTCGCCAGCGAAGAGGCCGCCTTCGCGCTGCAGTACGGTCACGGCGTGGGGCTCTCCATCTGGGAGAAGCCCATCTTCAGCCGGTTGGTCTCGTTCGACCACCCGGAGGTGATCGAGGAGGGGATGGTCTTCGCCCTCGAGACCTTCTGGCCCGCGGCGGATGGGTGGTCGGCGGCGCGCATCGAAGAGCAGCTGGTGGTCACGAAGGACGGCTGCGAGGTCATCACGCGCTTCCCCGCGGAGCAGCTGCTGGTGGCGGGGACGCGCTACTACACCGCCGGCGGGCCGCTGCCGCCGACGCGCGAGACGCAGTCCAACCTCAACCGGACCGGTGGGACGCTTGAGGCCGTGGTGGCCGGTGCAAAGACGGAGGGCATCCGGTGAGGTCAGCACCCGCGACCGGCTCCGTCCGGCCGATGGTGGCGGTCGAGGCCATCACCAAGAGCTTCCGCCAGGCGGGGACCCAGGCGCTTCAAGACTGCAGCCTGGCTATCGCGCCCCACGAGATCTGCTGCGTCATCGGGGCGAGCGGCTGCGGGAAGACGACGCTGCTGCGGATCATCGATGGGTTGCTGCGGCCGGACAGCGGCCGGGTGCTGATCGACGGCGTGGAGGTCAACGCTCCCCGGCCCGATGTGGCCATGGTCTTTCAGCACTTCGGGCTGTTCCCCTGGATGACGGTGTACGACAACGTCGCCTACGGGCTGCGCGTGCAGCGCCGAGCCGACGCCGAGATCGACGCCGTCGTCCGGCGCCACTTCGAGATGGTCGGTCTGCAGGGCTTCGAGCACGTCTACCCCTACCAGCTGTCGGGGGGGATGCAGCAGCGCGTGGGTCTGGCGCGGGCGCTCGCGGTCGACCCTAAGGCCCTGCTCATGGACGAGCCCTTCGGATCGCTGGACGCGCAGACTCGGGAGTTGATGCAGGAAGAGCTGCTCAGGCTCTGGCGGGTCCAGCCCAAGACGATGGTCTTCGTCACGCACAGCATCGACGAAGCCATCATCCTGGGGGACCGCATCGCGCTGATGACGCTCCGCCCGGGGCGTGTCAAGGAAGTGCTGGTGGTCGACATCCCGCGGCCGCGCGATCCTGAGGACGTGCGCGGCTCGCCGCGGTACCGCGAGCTGCGGAATCACATCTGGCGCGAGCTGAGGGTGGAAGCGGCGCAGGGGGCACGGCGATGAGACAGAGTGTCACGGCAGGCACCGTCCCCGCGGCGCGGAGGGCGGGCGCGTCCCTCTCACCCAGCGCGGTGCGATGGCTGTCCGTCCTGATCGGCCTGGTGGCCTGGGAGATCTACGGCCGGATCCTGCACACGCCCATTTTCAGCTATCCGTCGCCGATCGCCAGGGCGTTTGTGGACACCGTGGTCAGGGGCGAGCTGTGGTTCTTCCTCAAGAGCAGCCTGGTCGTGCTGACGCTGGGCCTGGTCCTGGCGATCCTCGTCGGGATCCCCCTGGGCGTCGTGATGGCGCGCCGCGCGCTCGTGGAGCACGCCATGGATCCCTACGTGAACGCTCTATACGCCACGCCGCTCGTCGCCGTGATTCCCCTGATCGTGCTCTGGCTGGGGTTTGAGACCAAAGCCAAGGTCGTGCTGGTGTTCCTCTTCTGCGTCTTCCCGATCCTGATCAACACCTACCAGGGCGTGAAGAGCACCGACGCCCGGCTGATCGAGGTGGCCCGCTCCTTCTGCTCGCGCGAGTCCGCGTTGTGGCGCGACGTAATCCTTCCCTCCTCGGCGCCCTTCATCATCGCGGGGATCCGTCTGGCCATCGGCCGCGGGCTGGTCGGCATGGTGGTCGCGGAATTCTATACCACGATCACCGGGCTGGGCTACATGATCGTGCAGTACGCGAACACCTTCAAGACCGACCGGCTGTTTGTGCCCATCGTCGTGCTCATGGCGATGGGCATGGGGCTGACGGGCCTGCTGCGCATGCTGGAGCGCCGGGTGGCCCCGTGGCTTCACGTTCAGAAGGAGGAGTAGACTGCAGGCAGGTCGACGAGACGAATCGATACCTGGAGGTGCGAGTCATGCGGAAGCAGGCAATCGTCCTGATGGCGGTCGTGGCAGTCGCCGCCATGCTGTTGGGGTCTCTGACGGTGGGCACGTCGGCGCAATCGCGGAAAACCCTGACCCTCATCATGCCGACGACACCGCCGAATCTCATCCACATCCCGCCGTGGGTCGCCCTGGAGACGGGGCTCTTCGCCAAGTACGGCATCGACGTGAGGATCCTGACGGTGGAGAGCGGGGCCGTGGCCATGCGGTCCCTGGTGGGGGGCCGGGGCGAGGTCCATCTGGCGGCGCCGGGCGTTCCCCCGTTCCTTGCGCTGGCGGCCCAGGGTGGGGAAGTCAAGGCCGTGGCCACATATTCGATGCGTCATCCGGTGGCCATGGTGGTCCAGCCGGAGATCCAGAGCTGTCAGGATCTCCGTGGGAAGAAGATCGGCACGCCGGGCGGCGTCGGGGCGTACACCGAGGTCATGGTCCGGGCCTTCCTGCAGAGCTGCGGGTTGACCCCGCGTGACGTCCAGTACGTGAACATCGCCACGGGAGCCCGCGTCCCCGCGCTGCTGACGGCACAGATCGACGGCATGCCCCTGCACGTCGATCAGGTTTATGAGATCCAGAAGCAGAAGCCGTCGATGCGGATCCTCGGCTACCTCGCCGACATCCTGCCCAAAGGGTGGTACGCGGCGTACGTGACGCTGTTCGACGTCATCCGCGCGGACCCGGCGCTCATCGGCAACGCGGTGATGGCGCTGGTGGAGGCCAACCGGTTCATCTACCAGAACCCCGGCAAGACGCTGGACATCGCCGTCAAGTACACCAAAGTCGACCGGGACGTGCTCCAGAAAGCCTACAACGACTACACACGGCGCGGCCTGTGGCCGGTGAATGAGGGCCTCCATCCGGATCTCGTGGAGGAAGGCCTGACCACCGAGGTGAACGTGGGGACCATCCCCGCCAACAACAAGCTCAAGTATGAGGAGCTGGTCCAGATCAACTTTCTGAAGGCGGCGATGACGAAACTCGGTCGCTGGACGGGTGATCCGCGTTGGTATTAGCGGTTCCGCGGCGTTAACCCGCCGTGCATCGCCGGGCCGGGGCGGGGGCCACCTCAGGTGGATCACCCCCCGCCTGCGGCGTGGCGCCTCGCTGACCGTGCGTGGATCCATCGCATGATCGTCGACGCACACGCCCACGTCATCGTCCGCGCCCTCACCCGTGACGCGGCGCCGGGAGAGTCCTGGCGGCCGCGGGTGTACCGGGACGCGGGACGGCAGATGATCGAGTTCGAGGGCCGCCGCATCGCCGCCGCCGTGCGCGAGTTCGTGGACATCGACGCCATCCTGCAGGCTCAGACCGCGGCCGGCATCGATCGCACCGTGCTGTCGCCATGGGTCAACCTGCTGCGCTACGAGGCGTCCGTCGAGGAAGGCGTGCGCGTCGGACGGATTCAGAACGAGGCGCTCGCGGCTCTGGCGTCCGCTCATCCGGCGCGGATCAGCGTGCTGGGTTCCGTCCCGCTGCAGGCGCCCGAGACCGCGGCCCGAGAGCTGGACGAGGTGATGCGTCTGCCCGGGATGGGCGGCGTCGAGGTCGCCGCCGCGGTGCGCGGCACGTACCTGGGCGATGAGCGGTTCCTGCCGTTCTGGGAGTCGGCGGAAGCGAGTGGCGCGCTCGTCTTCATCCATCCGACCACGCGCGGCTTCGGGCTTCCAGTGCTCGATGACTACTACCTGCGCAACACCGTCGGGAACCCGCTCGAGACGACCGTCTCGGCCGCCCACCTGGTCATGGCCGGCGTGCTGGAGCGGCACCCGCGCCTGAAGGTGCTGCTGGCGCACGGCGGGGGTGCTGTGCTGACCCTGCGCGGCCGTCTGCGCCACGCGCACGGATTCCAGGACCAGGCGCGGTCGAAGTTGCGCGAGTCGCCGGAGGCGTCGCTGCGGAGATTCTACGTCGACACCGTGACGCATGACGCGGCGGTCTTGCGCGGCATCGTCGATTTCCTCGGATCGGACCACGTTCTGTTGGGCTCGGACTATCCGTTCGACATGGGGGTGGAGCGTCCGGCGGAGATCGTCGAGGCACTCGGCCTGCCGCCGGGCGAGGCGCGGATGATCCTCGGCGGGAACGCCGCGCGGCTGTTGGGGATGCTCCCCTGAGCGGAGGGTCGCCATGACCGAGGTGTGGGACATCGTCGTCGCGGGCGCGGGGCACAACAGCCTCGTCGCCGCCGCGTACCTGGCGAAGGCCGGCTTCCGCGTGGCTGTGCTCGAGGCCCGTCCCGTGATCGGCGGCGATACCACGACCGAGGAGCTCACGCTGCCCGGATTCTTCCACGACTCCTGCTCCACGGCGCACAACCTCATCCAGGCCAGCCCCACGATCCGCAACAACGAGCTGGGGCTCGCGGACTACGGACTGGAGTACCTGTTCCCGGATCCGGTGGTGCACGTGCCGTTCCCCGACGGCTCGTCGCTGACGCAGTGGCGCGACCTCGACCGCACCTGCGGGGAGTTCGCGAAGTTTTCTCTCGCCGACGCGGAGGCGTACCGGCGCATGCTCGCCGAGTACGATCGCGTCAAGGACGTCCTCGGCGGGTACCGCTACACACCGATCGGCTGGGGTCCGTCGTTGGACGAAGCGCTGACGGATCTTCCGCACGGACCCCGATGGCTGCGGAGGCAGGCAGGCAGTGCCTGGGAGGTCATCCGCGCCGCGTTCGAGGACTGGCACAGCAGGGCGTTCATGCTGTGGATGGCGTTCATGACGGTGCAGCCGCCGGAGCGTCCGGGCACCGGGCTGCTCGCCTACTCACTCGCCTTTGGCCGCCAGCGGCACTCCTGGACGATGCCCCGCGGCGGCTCGATCGCGCTGCCCCGGGCGCTCGAGCGGCTGATCACTGAGCATGGGGGGACCGTCCTCACCGGGAAACGGGTGACGCGTCTGCTCATCGAAGGCGGCCGGTGCGCGGGCGTCGAGACGGAGTACGGCGACGTCTTCCGTGCACGGAAGGCCGTCCTGTCGAGCATCCACGTGAAGCACCTCGTGGCGATGGTCCCGCGCGACGCCTGGGACGACGCGTTCGTGGAGTCGGTCGAGGCCTGGCAGCCGGGGACGTCGATGTTCGTGACCCACTACGCGGTGGCGGAGCCGCCGCAGTTCCGCACCGCGCAGGGCGAGCTCACGTCGGTGGCGGCTGGGATTCCCACCTCGGTGGACCGCATGCTCCGGATCGGTTCCGAGTTCCAGCGGGGAAGGGTGGCCGCCGACGATCCCGTCCTCCTCGTGGTGTGTCCTACGGTGGCGGATCCGTCGCGTGCGCCGGAGGGGCGGCACACGCTCAAGATCATCGGGTTCCAGCCTTACGAGCTTCCCGAAGGCCCCGGGCACTGGGATGAAATCAAGGCGGACGTCTCTGCAGCCAATCTCGCGCAGTTGCGACGCTATGCGCCCAACCTGACCGACGACAAGCTCCTGGCCAGGCGGATCGAGAGCCCGCTCGACCTCGAGCGATTCAACGCGCACAACTGGCACGGCTCCTGCCATGGTGGCGACATGAGCCCCGCACAGTCGGGACGGATGCGGCCCGCGGTGGGGTGGGCGCAGCACCGGCTGCCGATCGCCGGACTGTATCAGACCGGCTCGACCACGCATCCCGGCGGGTCCGTTTCCGCCGCGCCGGGGCGCAACGCCGCGATGGTGATGTTGAAGGATCTGGGGACGAGCCTGGAGGAGGTGGTCGGCCGTGCCTGACGCCGACATCCAGGCGGCGGTCGCGCACTGGGCCCCGCGCTTCGTTGCGCAGGGCGTGGACTACAACGACTTCCTGCGCACGACGGCGGCCCTGGAGCGATGGGACCAATGGCTGGACGCGTGGTCGGCGACCGCGGCGATGCACGAGACCCTTGCCCGCGAGGCCGAAGCGGGCGACCGGCGGATCACCGCCGGCGAGGCCTACGTGCAGGCCGCGCTGTGCTACCATTTTGCGAACTTCGTTTGGCTCGTCGATTTGGCCAAGCATCGAGCCTCCGCGGCGAAGGCGCGAGCGGCCCTCTACGCTGCGCACCGGCTGCTCGATCCGTCCGCGGAGCGCCTCGAGGTCCCCTTCGAGGGGACCGCGATGGCCGCGAACCTCCGCCGTCCTGGCGGCCACGGCCGTGCGCCGCTCGTCCTGCTGCTGCCCGGGCTCGACTCCACGAAGGAAGAGTTCTACCACTGGGAGCAGGTCTTTCTGGTCCGCGGGCTGGCCACACTGTCGCTCGACGGGCCGGGGCAGGGGGAGACCGGTGAGCGGACAACGATCCGGGCCGATTACGAGGTGGCGGTGTCCGCCGTGCTCGACGCGCTGCGCGGGCGGGAGGACGTGGATCTCGACCGCGTGGCCGCGGTCGGCGTGAGCCTGGGTGGCTACTATGCGCCGCGGTCGGCGGCGTTTGAGCGGCGGATCAGGGCCGCGGTCGCGATCGGCGGCCCCTACAACTTTGGCGAGTGCTGGGAGGGACTTCCGGCGCTGACGCGCGGGGCTTACCGTCACCACTGCGGTGCGGCAAGCGAAGAGGGCGCGCGCGAGCACGCCTTCGGTCTCGATCTCGCGCCTGTGCTGCCGCGTCTGCGCCAGCCGCTGCTGGTCGTCTTCGGCAAGCTCGACCGGCTGATCCCGTACCAGCACGCCGAACGCGTGGCCGCGGAGGCGCCGCGTGCTGAGCTCGTGATGTACCCAGAGGGGAACCACGTCTGCAACAACATCCCGTACAAGTACCGCCCGCTGGTGGCGGACTGGGTCTGGGAGCGCCTGGCGCATGCGCGCTAGGTTCTCCCGAGAAGAGATGGCCCGCCGCTGGGCGATGGCGCGGGACCTCATGCGCGGGCGCGACCTGCGTGCGCTCCTCATTTTCGGGCACTCGGGGGTCAACCGGCACAGCCAGGCCAACGTGTTCTGGCTCACGAATCACCTCGACCTCCATCACAACTACCTGATCGCCCCTCTCGACGAGTCCATCGAGCCGGCGCTCTTCGTCGGCCTGGTGAACCACGTGCCCGATGCCCGGGAGACCGCGGACGTCCCGCTAGTGGAGTGGGGTGGCTACCAGCCGGCGACAACGGTCGCGGCGCGGCTGCGGCAGACGGGACTCCAGGTGGGACGGGTCGGACTGGTCGGTGTGAACGCCACGTTCGAGATGGGCATGCCCTATCAGCACTACGCGATGCTCGGCGCGGCGTTGCCGCGCCTTGAACTGGTCGACGTCACGGCCGAGTTCGCCCGGCTGCGGGCGGTGAAGTCGGAGGAGGAGATCACCTGGCTGCGCCGGGCCGCCGCATTCACCGATCGAGCGGTGGAGGCCCTGCGCGCCGAGGTGCGGGAGGGGCTTCGGGAGTACGCGCTGCTCGGCATCATCGAAGGGGCCTACCGCGGCGAGGGGGGCATCCCGCACATCGCGTTCGTGCGCTCGATGCCCATGGACGACCCCACCGGTTGCGTTCCGGCGCAGAACCCTTCCGACCGGATCATCCGGGCCGGGGACGTGATCATCACGGAGATCAGCGCGTCCTTCTGGGGATACTCCGGACAGATCCACCGTCCGATCTTCGTGGGCGCCGAGCCCACCACGGCCTGGCGGCGCATGTTCGACATTGCTCACCGCGCGTACGAGCAGATCGCCGCCGTGCTGCGGCCGGGCGCGACCGAGCGCGACGTGATCCGCGCCGCGTCCGTGATCGGCGAGCACGGCTACGGCATCTACGACGATCTGATCCACGGCTACGGCGTGGACATCCACCCCCCGGTGATCGATCGTTCCTGCGCATCGTACTGGCCCTGGGACGAGGCCCGGCAACCGCCCGAGGGCCGGGGCGTCGAGCGAAACATGGCGATCGTCATCCAGCCCAATCCCATCACACCCGACGAGCGGATGGGCCTGCAGCTGGGGGCGCTCACCGTGGTCACAGACGCGGGGGCCCAAACCCTGCACGCGATCCCGCTCACGCCGATCATCAGCCGGTGAGTGCATCAGGACGAGCGCGATGGGAGCGGACACCGTGAATGAGCAGCGTCCCTGGATCGGCCGGCCGGTGCGCCGGCGCGAGGACCCGCGGTTCATCCGCGGCGAGGCGCGCTTCGTCGCCGATCTCGTCATGCCCAGGATGGCGCACGCCGTCTTCGTGCGCAGCCCACACGGGCACGCGGTGCTGGGGGAAGTCGATGCCTCGCGGGCGCTGGCCATCCCCGGTGTCCTCGGCGCCTTCACGGCCGCGGACTTCGCCGGACGTCTGCGGCCGCTGCCGCCCAACGTCCTTGAGGGCGTCACCGTCGCTGCGGTCCCGCATCCACCCCTCGCCACTGGGCGCGTGCGCTACGTCGGTGAGCCCGTGGCCGTCGTGCTTGCGGAGACGGCAGAGGCGGCAGCGGATGCGGCAGACCAAATAATGGTGGAGTACACTCCTCTTCCTGCGGTCGTGGATCCGCAGGCGGCGCTCCACGGGGCGCCGCCGCTACATGGTGAGGCGCCAGACAACGTGATCCTCCGCTGGTCGCGGGCGGGTGGCGATGCGGCGTCGGCCTTCGCCGACGCTGCGACGACGGTGCGCCAGTCGTTCCGCATCCCCCGCCTGGCGGCTGCCCCGATCGAGGGACGCGGCGCCGTCGCCGCCTACGACCCCGGCACCGATCTGCTGACCGTGTGGTGCTCGATGCAGGATCCGCACCGGCCCCTGCAACACCTGAGCCGGATCCTCGGCCGCCCGGACGATCGCATCCGCGTGATCGTCCCCGATGTCGGCGGCGCCTTTGGCAGCAAGGGCGGGCTCCCGATGGAGATCGCCGTGCTCGCGGATCTGGCGATCCGCCTGCGCCGGCCGCTGCGCTGGATCGAGGGCCGCCGCGACAACCTGCTGGGCTCGTATCAGGGGCGGGGGATGGACGCCGACGTGGAGATGGCACTCGACCGCGATGGGCGGATCCTCGCCGTCCGGGCGCGTCTCGTCGCGGACCTCGGCGCGTACCTGCTGCCGTCCACGCCCGTGCCGCCCATCACCTCGGGGATGCTGCTCGTCGGGACGTACGCGATCCCCCACGCCTCGGTCGAGGTGATCGGGGTGGCGACCAACAAGGTGCCGACGGGGCCCTACCGTGGGGCGGGGCGCCCCGAGGCCGCGTACTTGATCGAGCGCATGGTGGATCTCGCCTCGCAGGAGACCGGCATCGATCCCGTCGAGTTGCGGCGCCGCAACATCATCCCCCCCGACCGGTTTCCATACAAGACGCCGCTCGGCTTCACGTATGACTCGGGCAACTACGCGGGGGCGCTGGACCGGGTGTGCGAGCTGATCGACTATCCGCGCGTCCGCCGGGAGCAGCAGGTGGCCCGCGCGGGGGGACGGCTGCGCGGCGTTGGCGTTGCGCTGTACGTGGAGCGGGCCGGAAGCCAGTTGTGGGAGAGTGCGGCGGTGGCGGTCGCGCCGTCAGGGCGCGTCGTCGTGCGCACGGGCTCGAATCCGCACGGGCAGGGACACGAGACGACGTTCGCGCAGATCGCGGCCGACCTGCTCCAGGTGGATCCCGGAACTGTGACGGTCGAGCACGGCGACTCCGCGATCGTCCCGCGCGGCGTCGGCACCTTCGGCAGCCGGTCGACGACCATCGGCGGATCGGCGCTGGTCGTGACCCTGGAGAAGATCCGGACGAAGGCGGAAGCGATCGCCGCGCACCTGCTGGAGGCTGCCCCGGGTGACATCGAGTGGAGCGGGGGGCGGTTGCACGTGCGCGGCGCACCGCAGCGGAGCGTCGCCTTCAGGGAGGTGGCTGCGGCGGCGTACCAGCCGGCCCGGCTGCCCCGTGGCCTCGAGATGGGCCTGGAGGCATCCGGCATCTTCTCCCTGCCGGGGCCGGTGTTCCCCTTCGGGGCCTACGGCGCCGTGGTCGAGGTCGACCCCGACACGGGGACGGTCAACCTGGTGCAGCTGGCCGCAGTGGATGACGCGGGCCGCATCGTGAATCCCTTACTGGCCGAGGGCCAGGTAATCGGCGCGGTGATCCAGGGTCTGGGCCAGGTCTTCAGTGAGGTCTTCGTGTACGGCGACGACGGGCAGGCGCTCACGGCGTCGTTCGCGGACTATGCGCTGCTCCGGGCCGCCGATGCTCCCGCCGTCCACAGCGAGTTCCAGGAAACGCTGTCGCCGTTCAACCCGCTCGGGGCGAAAGGCATCGGAGAGGCGGGCACCATCGCCGCCCCTCCGGCCGTAGCGAATGCGGTGATGGACGCGCTCGCCCCGCTGGGCATCCGGCACGTGGACTTCCCCTTCACGGCTGCGCGCATCTGGGAGGTGATCCGCAACCGCGCGCGGTAACTGAGCGTCCATGGCAGCCTACGACGTCCTGAAATTCGTGCACGTCCTGCTCGCCGTCACCGCGCTGGGAGCGAACATCACCTACGGGGTGTGGCTGGCGCGCGCCGCGCGCGAACCGCAGCATCTGGAGCACGTCCTGCGTGGCCTCGCGTGGCTGGACAGCCGGATGGCCAACCCGTCCTATATCTTGCTGTTCGTGACCGGGGCCGGGCTGGTGTTCGCCGGCCGCGTGTCCTGGCAGGCCTCGTGGCTGCTCACCGCGGTCGTGCTATACGCCGCGGTCGCAGGGCTGGGCATCATGGGGTACGCGCCGTTGCTCCGGGCGCAGGTCGCCGCCCTCCGGCGTGACGGCCCGGCGGCGGCATCCTACCGGGCGCTGGATGCCAAGGCGCGTCGCCTGGGCCTGGCGATCGTCCTCCTCGTCGTCACCATCGTCTTCCTGATGGTGACGAAGCCGGCGTTGTGGTGAGCTACTTCTTCGGCTCCCGCTCGATCTCGAGCGTGTAGTCGCTCGCCACCGCGGCCAGCGCGCCGATCGCCGCCAGCAACGGCGCAACGAGCACGCCGACCGCGGCGATCGTCAGCGGCACCTCCATGATCGTGCGATCCCCCTGGCGGATGATCAGGCGGCGCACGTTTCCCTCGTGGATGAGCTGCTTCACCGTGTCGAACAGTTTGTCCGCGGTGACCCGGATCTTCTCGCGTACCGGCTCGGCCATGTCGAATCACCCCTCTCGTATCCAATCTACGGTATCCAGTCTAACGCCGGGAAGGGGCGACATCCATCCCGTACCTGATTCCACCGCCGACAGGCCCTCTGCTATGCTGGCAGAGGGTTCGGGCGAGGAGGGGAGACTATGCCGCAGCGTCCGCCGGTCGCCGGGGTCGTGCTCATCCTGCTGGGCGCACTATTCCTGCTCGGGCAGTGGTGGAATGTAGGCGGCGAAGGCGTCGTCGCGATGATCGGCCTCGCGTCCCTGGCCGCCTACGCGTTCACGAGGCAGTATGGCTTTCTGGTGCCCGGGGGCATCATGACCGGGCTCGGCATCGGCATCATCTACGAGGACCGCCTGCAGGCGGAAGGCGCTCCGGTGCTGCTCGGGCTTGGCCTCGGGTTCATCAGCATTTACGTCATCAGCCGCGTGCGCGGCCGCATGCCCGCGGACTGGTGGCCGCTTATCCCCGGCGGCGTCCTGACCATGATCGGTCTGTTCCTGGCGGCGGGACAGACCGGCCTTCTGGGAGCGGTGGGCCGCTGGTGGCCGCTGGTCCTCATCGTTATCGGGCTCTACATCATCTTCCGGCAGCGCCCGCAGCCGGGGACGTAAGAGGAGGGCAGGGGATGATCGAGCGCAGGGATTCCAACCGTCTGGTCTGGGGGATCGTACTCTTGGCCCTGGGACTGATGTTCTTGCTCAGCAACTTCGGGTACGGCTGGTGGTTCGGGTGGGGGCGCTGGTGGCCGCTCGTCCTCATCGGCCTCGGCGTGTGGATGTTCTACCGGCGCGAGGGCCCGGCCGAGCCGGTGGCGACGCCTCCCGAGGCCGCCCCCGCCCGCCGATACCCGACGGGCGCGATCATTCTGATCGGCATCGGCGCCGCGTTCCTCCTGGACGACGTGGTGGGTGGGAACGCCTTTCCGGCGATCGTGCTGATCGCCATCGGGGTCGCGCTACTGCTGCGCGATCGGTCGCGATCATGACGCGGGCACAGCGCTGGGCCCTGCTCGCGACGGCTGTCATTCTGGCGCTGGTCGCCTTCGGCAGCGGCAGCCTCCGCGGCGGCCGCCCGGGCGACGTGCGGACCGATCGGTACGGGGCGGCGCTGGACGACAGCGCGCGCCTCGACGCCACCATCAGCCAGGGGGTCGGCACGCTGCGGGTGGAGACGATCGACAGTGACCGGGCCTACGAGGCGACCATCACGCATCACGCGGGCATCCGCATCCGCGCCGACTACAGCCGTGGACGGCTGGTCCTCAGCGACGACGGGCGCGGGCGCGGACGCCGCATCACCAACGACTGGGCCGTCGCGATCACGCGACGGGTGCCGGTGGACCTCACTGCGTCGACGGGCGCAGGCCGCGGGACATTCGACCTCACCGGCCTCCGGGGGCGCGCCCGGATCCGCGCCGGCGCGGGCGAGGTCCGCGTGGAGTTCCGGGACGGACCGGCGGAGCTCGAGGAACTCGTGCTGCAGGCCGGGGCGGGGCGGTTCGACGCGGTGGGCCTCGGCAGCGCGCATGCCCGGCGGATCGAGGCGCGGGCGGGTGTCGGAGAGTTCCGCCTGGACTTCGCCGGCTCGGCGGAGGGCGTAACGCAGGTCGAGGTCCAGGGCGGGGTCGGGAAGATCCTGGTCACGGTGCCTGAGGGGCTGGGCGTCCGCGTGTTCGCCCGCAGTGGGATGACGAGCCGGCTGAACCTCGCAGGGTTCACGCCGCACGGTGACAATGAATACGTGAACGCCGCCTGGGCGACCGCGCCCGCGAAGGTCGAGATCCGCGCGTCGCTCGGCGTGGGCGAGTTCGAGGTCCGGGGGAGATAGCGATGCGCACACGCGACCTGACGTGGGGAGTGATCCTGGTCGTCCTCGGCGCCCTCGTCCTTCTCGGCAACCTGGGCTACGGCGGCGTCGACTGGGACGTGGTCTGGCGGCTCTGGCCGGGGCTGCTGATCTACGGGGGATTGGCGCGGATCCTCGAATACCTCGGGGTGTGACCCCGGCGTGGGAAAAAGGGAGCGGGAACGAAGGGAGGAGAGGTCGATGGCGCGACTGCGGAAGAGTGGAAGGAACCGGATGCTGTTCGGGGTGGCCGGAGGGCTTGCCGAGTACTTCCGGATGGACCCGGCGATCATCCGGGCGTTGTTCATCCTGATGGCGTTCGCGAGTGGCATCGGCGTGTTCGTCTACGTGATTCTGGCGCTGATCATGGCGCGCCCCGAGGGCCCCGAGGCGGAGCCGCTGGAGATCGTCAAGGATAACCTCCGGTCGGCCCCGCGGGAGACGACCGAGGCCGCACGCCGGGCGGTTCGCGTGCTGCGCGGACCCGCCGGCCCTGCGGCGTCGGTGGACGTGAACGGTCCGTCCGAACCGAAGAGCGAGGAGACGACGGCTCGGTAGGAAGCGCTCGAGTGCGCGGTCCAAGTGGAACACGACCGCGGCGGTCATCGTCGCGGTCGTGTTCATTCCTCCACCGCAGGTGA
>DASSGA010000078.1:0-9631 GCA_035693805.1 bacterium
CAGATACTAGCACGTCACGGTGGGTTGTCAACTCGGTCCCGACCGAGTGAGGTCTTGCGTGTCGTCGCCCGGTCGATGCGGTCGAGGCGGACGGCGAAACCGAGTCCGGGTGAGGTGGGGACGGAGATGGTCCCGTCGGCGTTGAGCGTCACCGGCGGATCGATCAGGTCCTCGTGGAAGTAGCGGTCGCTCGCGGAGAGGTCGGCCGGCAGGGTGAAGTTGGGCAGCGACGCCAGCGCGATGTTCGCGGCGCGGCCGATGCCGGTTTCGAGCAGCCCGCCGCACCAGACCGGGACGCCGGAGCGCTGGCACAAGTCGTGGGTCGTGATCCCGGCGGTCAGGCCGCTGAGCCGCGCCGCTTTGATGTTGATGATCCGGCAGGACCCGAGCTCGAGCGCCTTGCGCGCATCGTCGGGCGTGACGATCGATTCGTCGAGACAGATCGGGGTCCGCAGCTGCGCCTGGAGGCGGGCATGGTCCACGATGTCGTCTTCGCCCAGCGGCTGCTCGATCAGGAGCAGGGCATAATCGTCGAGGTCGCGGAGCACCGGCGCCTGGTCGAGGGTGTAGGCGGAGTTGGCATCGACTTGTAGCCGGACCTTGCCAAAAGTCTGTCGAATTGCCCGGACGATCTGGACGTCCCAGCCGGGCTTGATCTTCACTTTGATGCGTCGGTATCCGAGCTTGAGGAAAGCGTCGACGCGCCGCAGGAGCGTGGCCTCCTCCGCCTCGATCCCCAGGCTCACGCCCACGTCGACCCGGTCGCGGGTCCCCCCGAGCGCACGGGCCAGACTGACCCGGTTCGCCTGAGCGTAAAGATCCCACAGGGCGGCCTCCACGCCGGCCTTGGCCATGTGGTGGCGGCGGATCCGGCGGACCAGCGGGGGGAAGTCACGAGGGTGGGGGAGATCCCGGCCCAGGACCGCGGGGAGGATAAAGTCCTCCAGGACGTGCCAGGCGGTCCCGACCGTTTCCTCGTTATACAAGGGCGCCCCGGCGGCCGGGGCTTCCCCCCAGCCCTCCAGGCCGTCCGCGAACAGCCGGACCAGGACGCACGTCTTCGTCTCTTCCCGTCCGAAGCTCGTCTCGAAGGGGAAGACGAGGGGAAGCTCGATGATCCGGAGTTCCGCGCGTTCGATCTTCATGCGCGTGCTCCGCTCACGTTCTTCCGAAGGACATAGGCTCCCTGCACGAAGTCGACGGCTTCGTACCCCTCCGCAAACGCGCGCTGGAACGCCTCACGGGTGCGCAGGCGCCACGCCTGCGCACGACTCGGCTCCGCGCGACGGATCGCATCGAAGTCAGCCGGAATGTCCAGGCGCAGCGCGCCGACGCCATCGTCGCGGGGCGGGGGCATCTCGCCGCACATCAGCGCGTCGACGCGCTGACTCCGCAGGGACCAGTCCACCTCGAGGCGATCGCTGTCCACGCCGCGGTTCAGCTCGTCCGGCATCTCCCCGTAGTAGTGGACGTAGTAGCGGGACGCGCGCGCGCCGAGCTTGTGCAGGTTGAAGTGAGCGTTCGCCGCGAGCAGTGGATCGTACGTCCACACCATCCAGTCGAGCCCGCGGGCAAGGGCCGCCTCGCGCTGCGCGCGTTTCAGCTTGAAGCCCACCTCACGGCCGCGCCAGTGCTCGGCGACGCCGGCCATGTGAGAGTAGAAGAGCGTGCGGCCGTCGCGCAGCCCGACGAAGCCGTAACAGAATCCCACGAGCGTCCCCGCATCGTCGACTGCGCCGAGGACGACGCCGCCCGCGGAGCCCGCCGCGCGGAGATGATGGGTGGGTACCACGTCGAGGTCGGGCATCCCCCACACCTCACGCTGCAGCGCTTCGACCGCGCGGAGGTCGGCGAGCGTGGTGAGCGGACGGATCACGACGTCATCCATCGATCGGCCTCGAGATTTTTTTCCGGCGCAGCAGGAAATTCCGCGTCGATGTCGCATGCAATTGCACAACGCACGTCTAACGTCCTTCGACGTGTGGTACGGTGCACCCGAAAGGCGCACCGGCGCGCTGAGTTCCGGGGTGGAACTCCCCGGTGCGCGATTACGAGCGCGGAAGCGCGAAGGGGGGACTTCGAAGTGGCGAAGAAGAAGGCGGCCAAGAAGAAGAAGAAGTAAGAACCCGCAGGTTACGCGGCGATGGTCATCACGGCCGTCGCCGCGTTTCGTTTTTCTGGAACATCGCGCTCCGCAGTGCCTCGAGCCGGCCGCTGAGCGCCACCGGCGAGGGGGGCACGGCGTGCAGGTCGGTGAACGGCGCGGGCAGCGCGCCGAGCGCGGCCCGGCAGCGGGCGCGCATCTCCTCCAGCGACTCGGCCGCGATGGAGCGCCCCTGCTCCATCACCTTGACGAGCAGCGGGGCATGCCCGGGGGGCCCCGTCTCGTCGGCGAGCGCGATGACATCGCGCGGCCCGAGATCCGTCGGATGCCGCCAGACCTGCTTGCGCCCGGGCAGCGTCGCCTTCCCGGTCGACAGCTTGATCTTCGGCCCCTGCCGATCTTCCACGATCTTGTAGACGCCGCCCATCGTCGGCGCGTCTTCGGACGTGCCGAGCGCGGTGCCGACCCCGAAGGCGTCCGCTTCTGCGCCTGCGGCGATCGCCTCCTCGATGCGGTACTCGTCCAGGTCCCCGCTCAGCAGGATCTGCACGTCCACCAGGCCAGCCTCACGGAAGATGGCCCGTACCTCGCGGCTGAGCGCGGCCAGGTCGCCGCTGTCGATGCGCACCCCGCGCAGACGCTCCCCGCGCGCGCCCATCTCGCGGCCGACGGTCACCGCGTTCCGGGCGCCCTGGAGCGTGTCGTACGTGTCGATGAGCAGAATGGCGTTGTGCGGGAAGTCCCGGGCGAAGGCCCGAAACGCGCTCAGTTCGTCCGGAAAGGA
Organism: bacterium; assembly: GCA_035693805.1. GTDB lineage: Bacteria > Sysuimicrobiota > Sysuimicrobiia > Sysuimicrobiales > Kaftiobacteriaceae > Kaftiobacterium. Next base: position 2,889 of record DASSGA010000078.1, read on the forward strand.
CATCACGTAGGAGTGCGCCATGGTCCCGTAGACCGGGAGCCCGTATTCCATGCCGGCCAGGACGTTGCTGGTCCCCGCGCAGCCCGCGATGTAGGCGGCGCGGGCGGCCTTCAGCGCGGCGTCCGCGGCGTGGTCCCGCCGGGGGGAGAAGTCGACCACGCTGCGCCGCCGGGCGGCCAGGACGACCCGCGCCGCCTTGCTGGCCACCATGACCTGGTAATTGACGGCGTTCAGCAGGAACGTCTCGACCACCTGGGCTTCGATGCGCGGCGCGATGACCTCCAGGACGGGCTCGGGCGGGAAGAAGACTTCGCCCTCCGGGATCGCCCACACCTCGCCGCTGAACCGGAAGTGGCGCAGGTAGGCGAGGAAGTCCTCGCTGAAAAGGCGCAGCCCGCGCAGGTAGGCGATCTGCTCGTCGTCTACCCGGAACCGCTCCAGGTAATACAGCGCCGCTTCCAGACCGGCGCTGACCAGGAACGACCGGCGCGGCGGCAGCGACCGCACGAACAGGTCGAAGGTCGCGTTCTGGTTCATCCCCTCGCGCAGGTAGCTGTCCGCCATGACCAGCTCGTACAGGTCGACGAGCAGCCCCATGTTGCCGGGCGTGACGAAACCGAACGAGGGATAGGTCATCTCACAGCCACCGCAGCCGCCGGAACGCGGCGAGCATCGCCCCCGCGATGACGATCATCAAAGCCAGCACGGCGGGGACGCCATACCGCCACTCGAAGGGCGGGAACGTCCGCGTGAAGTTCATCCCGTAGAAACCCGTGATCACGGCCAGCGCCCCCACCGTCGCGGTGATCACGGTGAGGACTTTCATCACCTCGTTGAGGCGGTTGCTGATCACGGACAGGTAGACCTCCACCGCACCGGTGAGCAGATCGCGGTGGGTGTCGATCATGTCCGTGATCCGCAGCAGGTGGTCATAGACGTCGCGGAAGTAGACGAGGGTCTCCGGGCGGACCAGGGCCACGTCGCGACGCATCAGGACGTTGAAGATGTCGCGCAGCGGCGCGGCTACGTGCCGCATGTGGAGCAGCGACCGCCTCAGGGAGATGAGGTGGTCGAGGGCCTGCGGCGTGGGCCGGCGGAAGAGCTGATCCTCCGTGCGGTCGAGGGCCTGGTCGATCCGGTCGATGACGGGGAAGTAGGTGTCGACCGCGGTGTCCACGACCGTGTAGAGGATGAAGTCGGTGTGCGGGCGCAGGGCCGGGGCGGCCTTCTCCAGCCGGGAGCGCGCCTCCTCGATCGCGGCCACGGGGTGCGGGTGCACGGTCACGACGTACCGGGGGCCGAAGAAGAGGTCGATCTCCTGCAGGGCGACGGTCTGGCGCTGGGGCCCGGGTGGGCGCAGCGCGTGCAGCGTCATGAAGAAGTACCCCGGGTACTCCTCGAGCTTCGGCCGCTGGGCCTGTTTCTGCGTGTCCTCGATGGCGAGGTGGTGGAAGGCGAACACCTCCCGCATCACCCGGATGTCCTCGTCCGCAGGGCCGGTGATGTCCACCCAGAGGACGCCGTCGGGGCGGGCCAGCAGCTCGGTGAGCGGCTGTGCCGGGTCTTCCGTCACACGGTCCTGGGTGTAGAGGGAGACTTTCATGTCCGCCCTTCCGCGCCGGCGGCCGCGAGAGCGGCGACCTCCTGCTCGACCTCAGTCGGGAGCACGTGGATGCCCGGGGGGAATTCCTCGTGGCGCCGGACCATGAAGGCGATCCCCGACAGCATGAGTGCGGTGGTCAGGTCGAAGGCGTCATACGGATCCCCGAAGCCGGCCGCGAGGTTCAGCATCGCCCCGCCCGCAAGCAGGTAGAGTTGCCGGCCGCGCACCGTGAACTCCTCAAGCGCCGGGCGGAGGGGTGCATGGGGGAAGACGTGCAGCGCGGCGACGTCGATCTCGCCGTTCGAATGGCCGGCATTGGCCAGGATGCAGCCGCCCGGGAGCAGATCGAGCTCGCGCGGGCCGATTACTCCGTCCCGGCCCGTCGCGGTGACGACCACCTCGGCCCGGCGCAGCGCCTCGGGCAGCGCCACGACGTCCACGCCGAGATGCCGCGCGTGCAGCTGGCGGACCGGGTTCAGGTCGCTGACCATCACCCGGGCACCCAGGGTCCGCGCGTGTTCGGCGATGCCCTGGCCGACGAGCCCATAGCCCACGACGGCAACGCGGCGGTTGACCAACGTCAACTGCGTCACGCTCATGAAGGTGTGCCAGACCATGAGGCCGACCAGGTACCGGTTGTGCAGACCCTGTTTGATCGTCACCGCATCCCAGTTGAACACCGGGATGGGGAGGCGCAGCCGCGCCAGGCGGGCGATGCCGGTGCCGGTGGCCTCCATCGCGGCGCGGAGCGGCGGGATGCGGTGCGGATGCTGTTCCACGAGCGTACTCGTGAGGTCGCCCCCCATCTCGCTGATGAACTCGGATCCGGCTCCGGCCGCCCAGGCTATCCCCTCGCGGCGCTCCGCTTCGGTCATCCCTGCCCAGGCGTAGACCTCGGCGCCGGCCTCACTCATGAAGGCGGCCACCTCGTCGCGGGTCGTGGACGGGTTGCAGCCGAGGACGAGCGTGCGCGCGCCCGACCGGAGCAGGGCCTCCACCACGGGGATCATCTTCAGATCGAGGTGGATGGAGAGCGCGATGACCCGGCCGCGGAGGTCGGCGCCCAGCCGGCTTGCAGCCGCCGCCGTCAGCGGGATGTGCCGGCGCAGCCACGGCAGGTCCGCCGCGGCGACCGCCGCACGTGAGGGGTCCTTGATGCGCGACATGGGAATGGACGATGGGTGTCCGCAAGTTTGTTCGCGTGGAGAAGTCGCGCTCCTGCCGTATCATTGAGGCAGGAGCGCATCCGTGGCGGTCCACATCGATCATCATCTGGAGGTGATGCATGTCAATTGATGTTGGTCAGCGTGTCCCGGACGTCGCTCTGGTGAGCTCGGAACGGAAGCCGGCGAAGCTCTCCGAGTACCTCGGCAAGCCCACCGTGCTCCTGTTCTTCCCCGGCGCCTTCACCGGCGTCTGTACCAAGGAAGCCTGTGCCGTCCGCGACTCGATGGCCCGCTTCACCGGGCTGCAGGGGCAGGTGCTCGGCATCAGCGTGGACAGCCCGTTCGCCCAGAAGGCCTTCGCCGACGCGAACCGGCTCAACTTCACCTTCCTCAGCGACTTCAACCGCCACGCGGTCAAGGCGTTCGGCATCGAAGATCCCACCTTCGCCGGCGGCACCCTCCCTGGTGTGGCCAAGCGGTCGGTCTTCGTGCTCGACCGCACCGGCACGGTCCGCTACCGCTGGGTCTCGGACAATCCCGGCGTCGAGCCCAACTACGACGAGGTCGCCGAGGCGGTCAAGAAGGTTTCATGAAGTCACCGCGTCGGCCTCGATCTCGACCAGCATCTCCGGCATGATCAGCGCACGTACCTCGACCATCGAGGTGGCCGGGCGGATGCGCGCGAAGACCTCGCCGTGCGCCCGGCCGATCGCCTCCCACCGGGCGATGTCGGTCACGTAGATCCGGGTGCGCACGACGTCGTCGAGCATGGCCCCGGCCTGCTGCAGGGCACGGGCGATGTTCGCGAGGGCCTGTTTCGTCTGCGCGTACGCGTCGCCCAGGCCGACGATCTCCCCCCGCTCGTTGGTCGCGGTAGTCCCCGAGACGAAGACCTGATGCCCCACGCGCACGGCCCGGGAGTATCCAACGATGGGCTCCCACTTCGTGCCGGTCGAGATATTCAACCGTTCCATGGGCCACCGTCCCCCCGTGCTTCGCCCGCGGCCTTGGTCAGCCCGGAGACCCGCACGCCGACGAGCCTCACCGCTCGGTCCAGCGCAAAGCGGTCCAGGAGGCCGACCGCGGTCTCGCGGATGCGCGCGCCCTCATCGATCGCTTCGGGTAGAGTGAGCGCCCGGGTGTGCGTCTTGAAGTCGTGGTAGCGGATCTTCACCGTCACGGTCCGGCCGCGGTAACCGTCCCGCTGCAGGTCCCCACCGACCTCCGCGGCGAGCGCGGTGATCGTGTCGATGAGGACCTCCCGCTTCCGCGTGTCGTACTGGTACGTCGTTTCGCGACTCATCGACTTCGGCTCCCATTCCGTGACGATCGGGCTCTCATCCTGGCCCCGGCAGATCCGGTACAGATACCCGCCGTGATGCTCCCCGAGCAGCGCCCGCAGCGCTGCGAGGGGGACGGTGCACAGCTCTCCGACCGTGTGTACGCGGGCCGCATCATGGAGTCTGGCTGCGGTTTTCGGCCCGATTCCCCACAGCACCGTGACCGGCAGCTCCCGCAGCATTTCGGCGGCGCGCTCTTCGGGGATGTGGGTGACCGCGTTGGGTTTGCGCAGTCCCGAGGCGATCTTCGCCAGCAGCTTGTTCGGACCGATACCGATGGAGGCGGTGAGGCCGGTCTCGATGTTGATACGGCGGCGGATCTCCGCGGCGAGAGACAGAGGGTCCTCCTCGCGGGCGCTGACGTCGAGGAAGGCTTCATCCACCGACACTGGCTCGACCAGCGGCGTGTACTCGCGCAGGATGGCCATGATGCGGCGCGAGTACGCCCCGTAGGTGGTGAAATCCACCGCCAGGAAGACCGCCTGCGGGCACCTCTTGTACGCGGTCCGCAGCGGCATGGCGGAATGGATGCCGTAAGCGCGGGCCTCGTACGACGCGGTGCTCACGACGCCGCGGCGGTGGGGGTTGCCGTCGCCGCCGACCACGACCGGCTTCCCGCGCAGCTCCGGCCGCCGCAACTGCTCGACCGCGGCGAAGAAGGCGTCGACATCAACGTGCAGGATCGTGCGAGCCATCACCGGGCGCGCCTTCGCCCCGCGGCGGCGAATACCTGCGCATGGGCGAGCACGGGGTTCCCCCCGATGTTCGTATCCAGCACCTGCGCATCCGCCGCCCGCCGCGCCGCTTCGAACATGGCGGGGGGCCACGCGAACAGATCGCGCGCGGTGCGGGCGGGGGCCGCACCCACCGTGCGCAGGTAGCGCTGCAGGAGAGCCGCCGCAGCGTCCGTACTGCTGATCCGCTCCGCCGCCCGCACGACTTCGGGGAGCCAGCGGTCGAACGCGTCCCAGATGTATGCGAAGCTGCCATTCTCCTGCTCGGCCACCTTGGCGATCAGGCAGCGCTCCTGGAGCGCCCGCAGCGCCCGGTGGAACGGGGCGGCACGGCCGGCGTGCAGCACGAACTGCCGGCGCAGCGCCCACGTCGAGCAGCGCCCGTGCTCCCGCACGTACTCGTAGACCTCCTTGGCGAGGCGGCCGAGCCGGCCCTCGCGGTAGGCCTGGAGGTAGTCGTCGGCCTCCCCGACGTTCCCGGTCAGGGCGAAGAAGTGGGGGAGGTAGGCGAGCGACACGAAGGTCGGCTTGCGGCGGAGGAGCCGGCCGTAGAAGAGCTTGCGCTCCGTGGCGAGCTCATCTTTCCACTGCCACGCCCAGGCCCACATCCGATTGACGCTGCGCGTGTCGAGAACGTCGAAGAGCGCCGGGAGATCGCCGGGGCCGGGTGTGAAGGCGTAGCAGAAGCCGAGCGCCTCGACGAAGCGGAGCGCCTGCGCTTTGGTGCGCACGCGGTGCGATCCGACGAGCGTGCGCCGGTACCGGGCCACGCCCGCCCAGGTGAGGGTGCCCATATCCCTCAGTCTTCTTCAACGAGGAAGAATGCTTCCTTTGGTACACTTGTGGCGGGTCGACGTGGGGCGCGGGAACGGCGGGTTGATGTGCCGTTGAAGTGCAGGTTGACCCACACAAGGGGAAGGTTTCCGCAAAGGAGAATGCACGGGAGAATGCAGACGCTGCGGAATGCGACGCTCGACAACGGCCTGCAGGTCCTCCTCCTCGAATCCCGCACCGCCCCCGTGGCCACCTTCTGGGTCTGGTATCGCGTGGGCAGCCGCAACGAGCTCCCCGGGGTCACCGGCATCTCGCACTGGGTTGAGCACCTGCTCTTCAAAGGGACGCCCACGCACCCGAAAGGGACGCTCACCCGTTACATCGACCGGCTGGGCGGGCGGTGGAACGCGTTCACCTGGAAGGATTACACCGCCTACCACGAGGTGATTCCCTCCGAGCACCTCGCCGTGGCCGTCGAGCTGGAAGCCGACCGGATGGCCCACACGATCTTCGATCCGGGCGAGATCGAGAGCGAGCGCACGGTGATCATCTCGGAGCGGGAAGGCAGCGAGAACTTTCCCTCCTACCTGCTGCGTGAAGAGGTGGACGCGGCCGCGCACAAAGTCCACCCCTACCGGATCCCGGTCATCGGCTGGAAGGACGATCTGCGCGCGATCACGCGGGACGATCTGTATCACCACTACCGGACGTACTACCATCCGAATAACGCGATCGCCGTGGCGGTGGGCGCCTTCGACGCGGACCGCACGCTCGAGCTCATCCGCACGGCCTTCTCGCCGATTCCGCCGGGGCCGGCCGTCCCTGCGGTCCGGGGCCGGGAGCCGGTCCAGGAAGGGGAGCGCCGGCTGACGTTGCAGCGTCCGGGCGGCGCCACCGCCTATCTTCACCTCGCCTATCACGTCCCCGAAGCCTCGCATCCGGATCTCGCCGCCCTGCTGGTCATCGACGGCCTGCTCTCGGGGTTCAAGAGCATCGTGCCGTTCGATGGCGCGGGGGGCGGCCGCAGTTCCCGCCTGTACCGAGCGCTCGTCGAGACCCAGCTGGCGAGCGACGTGACGACGTCGCTCATCCCGGCCGTGGATCCGACCCTCTTTCGTGTCGTGGC
>DASSGA010000079.1:0-18425 GCA_035693805.1 bacterium
GGTTGCCGCGGTAGCGGGGATCGACGAGGATCTCGCCGCCCACCGTGGGCACGCCGATGCAGTTGCCGTAGCCTGCGATCCCGGCGACGACACCGGTGGCGATGCGGCGGGCGCGCGGATCGTCCAGGGGGCCGAAGCGCAGGGAGTCGAGCAGGGCGATGGGCCGCGCGCCCATGGCGAGGACGTCGCGGATGATGCCGCCGACCCCGGTCGCCGCGCCATTGTACGGGTCGACGGCGCTGGGATGATTGTGGCTCTCGACCTTGAACGCCACCGCCCATCCGCCGCCGATGTCCATCACGCCCGCGTTCTCCCCCGGACCCTGGAGCAGTCCGGGTCCTTCAGCCGGAAGTGCGCGCAGGGTGAGCCGGCTGTGCTTGTAACCGCAGTGCTCGGACCACATCACGCCGAACAGCTGCAGCTCGAGCGCGCTCGGGTCGCGCCCCAGACGCCGGCGGATCTCCTCGTACTCGGCCTTGGTAAGGCCGACGGCCTGCGGATCGAGCCGGCTCAGCGTCGTGCTCATCCCACCGGCACCGGGCGGCGCGATTCGACGAAAGCGATGAGGGATTCGAAGATCAGGCGCCCATCCTCGGAGTCGAAGATCGCCTCGGAGGCCCGCTCCGGATGCGGCATCAGGCCGAGCACGTTGCCCCCCGGGCTGCAGACGCCCGCGATGCTGTTCAGCGACCCGTTCGGGTTGGCCTCGGGCACGACCCGGCCGTCTGGGTCGCAGTATCGGAAGACGACCTGATCGCTGTCCTGGATCGTCGCCAGCAGCGCCGGCGGGGCGTAGTAGTTCCCCTCGCCGTGCGCGATGGGCAATCGCAGGACCTGTCCTTCGCGCAGGGCCCGCGTGAAGGGGGTGCGCGTGGACTCCGCCCGGATGTGCACGGGCTTGCACCGGAACTGCAGGGCGTGATTACGCAGCATCGCCCCGGGGAGCAGCCCCGCCTCGAGCAGCACCTGGAAGCCGTTGCAGATCCCGAGCACGGGGCCCCCCGCCTGCGCGAAGGCGCGCACGGCCCGCATGATGGGCGAGGTCGCGGCCACCGCCCCAGCCCGCAGGTAGTCGCCGTAGGCGAAACCGCCGGGGAGGATCACCGCGTCCAGCCCCTCGAGCGCCGTCTCTCCGTGCCAGACCTCGACCACATCCTGGCCCAGCACGCCCCGCAGGACGTGCACGCAGTCCCGATCGCAGTTGCTGCCGGGGAAGACGACGACGCCGGCCCGCATCAGTGCAGCCCACGCTGATCCGTGTTGCGGCCGGAGGGCCGACTCTCCGGCCGCGGCCTTCGCGCTCGTGGCCGTGAGGCGGCCATCGACGGCGCGTCGAGGCCTTCGAAGCGCCACTGCTCGATCAGCGGGTTGGCCAGGAAACGCTCGCACATCTGGTGGATCCCCTCCGGCGGAAGCCCGTCCGGGACGGTGATCTCCACGTACCGGCCGACCCGGACCTCGCCGGCCTGCTCGTACCCGAGGGCGTGCAGCCCCTGCCGTACGGCCTGCCCCGCGGCATCGAGGATGCCCGGCTTGAGCGTGATGATGATGCGGACCGTTGCCATCGTGCCTCCTCTAGAGCGGGTGTCCGGTGAGCCGCTGGAACGTCTCGAGATAGCGCGCGCGCGTCGATGCGACCACGTCCGCGGGCAGCGCCGGCGCCGGCGGTTCGTGATTCCACCCGATGCGGTTGAGGTAGTCGCGCACGTACTGCTTGTCGAACGCCACGAGGGAGCCCGGGTACAGCGCGCCGTCCCAGTAGCGCGAAGAATCCGGCGTGAGGACCTCGTCGATCAGGATGATCTCGCCCTCGCGCACCCCGAACTCGAACTTGGTGTCGGCGAGGAGAAGTCCCCGGCCGGCGCTGTGCGCCGCCGCGCGGGTGTACAGTGAGACGCTGATCGCCCGGAGTGCGTCCGCCAGGTCGCTCCCTACGAGCCCCTGCATCATCTGGAACGTGATGTTCTCGTCGTGACCGGACGAGGCTTTCGTGGCCGGGGTGAAGATCGGCTCCGGCAGGCGGTCGCCGTTGCGCAGGCCTTCGGGAAGCGCCCGACCGGCCACCGCCCCGGTGCGCCGGTATTCGTCCATCGCCGAGCCCGTGAGATACCCGCGGACCACGCATTCGACGTCGATGCGCTCGCACGGCTCGACCAGCATGATCCGCCCCTCGAACACCTCGCGGGGACTGTCCCGCAGCGGCGGCACGTGCCGCGTGATCTCGTCGAGATCGACCGTCAGCATGTGGTTCCGCACGACGTCGGAGGTTTGATCGAACCAGAACGCGGACAGCTGGGTCAGCACGCGGCCCTTGTCCGGCACCGGCGTGGGGAGCACATGGTCGAACGCGGAGAGACGGTCGGTGGCCACGATCAGCAGGCGCTCGCCCGCCCAGTAGACATCGCGCACCTTGCCCCGCGTATAGAGAGGAAGGTTGAGATGGCTGTCCGAGAGCGTCGTGACCGTCATCGCCTGGCCCCCGCGGCCGCCGGGATTCCGACCCGTTCCAGGATGGCGTCCACGTGCCGCAGGTACGGCGCGTAATCGAACAGGCCGTCCAGCTCCGCGTCGCCGAAGTACCCCCCGCGGCGCAGGCCGTCCCGGAAGGACGCGCCGCCCTCCACCGCCGCCATCGAAGCGTCTTGCACGATGCGGTAGGCCTGCTCACGCGTGAGCCCCCGCTCGATCAGCGCCAACAGCACGCGGTGGCTGAAAACCAGCCCGCCGGTGAGCTCGAGGTTCGCGCGCATGCGGTCGGGGTAGACGCGGAGCCCGTCGAGCACGAAGGCCATCTTGCGCAACATGTAGTGCAGCAGCCCCGTGCCCCCCGGGATCGTGATGCGCTCCACCGAGGAGTGCGAAATGTCGCGCTCGCCCCACAGGGCCTGGTCCTCCAGGGCGGCCTGCGCGTACCCGCGCAGGACCCGGGCGAGCCCCGTGATGCGCTCGCAGATGATGGGGTTGCGTTTGTGGGGCATCGCGGACGAGCCGGTCTGTCCGGCGAGGAAGGGCTCCTCCACCTCGCGGATCTCCGTCCGGGCCAGGCTGCGAATCTCAGTCGCGATCTTCTCGAGCGTGCCGCCCGTGATGGCGATGGCGGTAAGAACCTCGGCGTGGCGGTCCCGCTGCAGGATCTGCGACGAGACGCGCGCCGGCGCGAGACCGAGCTGGCGGCAGACGTGCGCCTCGATGGACGGATCCAGATGCGCGTAGGTGCCGACCTCACCCGAGATCTTGCCGACGGCCACACCCGCCCGCGCACGCTCCAGCCGGTCCGCGTCGCGGCGGATCTCGTCAAACCACAGCGCCGCCTTCAACCCGAACGTCGTGGGTTCGGCGTGCATCCCATGCGTGCGCCCGGCCATCAAGGTGTGGCGGTGCGCCGCGGCGAGACGGGCGAGGGCATCGGCGACGGTCTTCACCTCGGCCAGCAGCAGCGCGGCGGCGCGGACCATCAGGACCGACAGCGCCGTATCCACGACATCTGAAGAGCCCAGCCCCAGATGCAGGTATTTCGCGTCGTCGCCGGTCTGCTCACCGACCGAACGCAGGAACGCCACGACGTCGTGCTGGGTCTGCGTGCGTTCGATCTCGTCGATGCGGGCGGGCGTGCCCACCTTCGCGGTCCGGCGCAGCCGCTCCGCGACCTCGAATGGGACGATGCCGAGCTTCGCCTGGGCCTCGCAGGCCAGGAGCTCGATGTCCAGCCACGCCGCGAACTTCGTCTCCGGGGCCCAGAGCCGGGCCATCTCGGGCGTGGTGTAGCGGTCGATCACACGACACCTCCGACCACGGGGATGGGCACCAGCGCTTCGCGCTCCCGCCCAACGCCCACCATCGAGACCGGCACCCCGGTGATGTGCTCGATGCGCTCGAGGAACGCCCGCGCGGCATCCGGCAGATCTTCCATCGCGCGCACGTCCGAGGTCCGCCCCCATCCCGGCATCTCCTCGTAGACCGGTTCGGCGCGCTCCATCACCGCGGTGTGCGGCACGGTGTCGAGCCGCCGGCCGCCGTCGCGGTAGGCGATGCAGAGCTTGACGGTCTCGAAGCCGTCGAGGACGTCGAGCTTCATCACGGCCAGGTCCGTGAAGCCAGACACTTCCGCCGCGAAGCGGGCGGCTACGCCATCGAACCAGCCGCAGCGCCGCGGGCGGCTCGTCGAGGTGCCGTACTCCAGCCCGTGCTCGCGCAGGGCATCCCCCACCCCGTCCCGGAGCTCGGTCGGCATGGGCCCCGCGCCCACCGCTGTGGTGTAGGCCTTCACGACTCCGATGACGCGGGTGATGCGCTGCGCGGGCACGCCCGCTCCTGCGCACGCACCTCCCGCCAGGCACGTCGACGACGTGACGTACGGATACAGCCCCCAGTCGAGGTCCCGCATCACGCCGAGGTGGCCCTCCAGGATGATGCGGGCGTTGCGCCGCAGCGCCTGCTGGACGATGGGATGGGTATCCACGATCATCGGGTCGAGGCGCTCGCGCCAGTGTTCCGTGATCGAGGAGAGCTCATCACGGTCCACCTGGCGCTCCAGCGCGGCGGAGGCCCGCCGGGCGATCTCGTCCAGACGCTCGCGCAGATACGCCGGCTCGAGCAGGTCGCCGGCCCGGATCCCCACTCGTGCGGCCTTGTCGGCGTAGACCGGCCAGATCCCTCGCCGCGTGGTGCCGTGCGCCCGGCCGCCCCGGGCCTCTTCGATCTTCGCGTCGAGCTCGACGTGAAAGGGGAAGACGAGGTGCGAACGTGTGGAGACCCGCAGCCGGGCCGTGGAGACGCCGAGCCCTTCCAGCGCCTCGATCTCCTCGAAGAGCGACAGCGGGTTCACGACGACGCCGGGACCGATGAGACAGTCCACCCCGGGATGGCTGATCCCGGAGGGCACCAGGTGCAATCGCAGCACCCCGTGCTCGCCCACGATCGTATGCCCCGCGTTGTTGCCGCCGTTGTAACGGATGACCATGTCGGCGTGGGCGGCGAGGGCATCGACCACCTTGCCCTTCCCCTCGTCCCCCCAGTGTCCGCCGACGACCGCCGTGACCGCCATGACGTCTCCCTGCTCAGCGTGTGACTTCCGAATTGAAGCCGGCCGCGGCCTCGATCTTGGCCGCCATCTGGGCCTTGAACTCATGCAGGTGCTCGCGCAGCCCAGGGTCGGCCGTGGCCAGGATCTCGAGGGCTAGGATCGCCGCATTCCGTGCGCCCCAGCTGCCGACCGAGACCGTGGCCACCGGCACCCCCGGGGGCATCTGCACCGTCGACAGGAGCGCGTCGAGCCCGCCCAGACCCGTCGCCTCGAGGGGCACCCCGATGACCGGCAGCACCGTGCGCGCCGCCACGGCGCCGGCGAGGTGGGCCGCTCCACCGGCCGCAGCGATCAGTACGCGAAGGCCGCGCTGTTCGGCCGAGCGGACGTACCGATCGACCAGGTCGGGAGACCGATGTGCCGAGGCGACGACCACCTCGAAGCCCACGCCGAAATCGGACAAGGTGCGCGTGGCCTCGTCCATCGTCGGCCGATCGGATTCCGAACCGAGCATGATCCCCACCAGGGTCTGGTTCATGACACGCTCGCTCTCTCTCGGACGATCTCGGGAACGGCCGCGCCGATGTCGGTGCGGAACTGCATCCCCTCGAACGCGATCTTCGACAATCCCTCGTACGCTCGCGCCTGCGCGTCCGCGAGCGCGGCCCCTGTGGCGACGACGTTCAGCACGCGGCCCCCCGCGGTGACAAGCTGTCCGTCGCGCGTGACCGTCCCGGCGTGGAACACGAGCGCCGGCGCCGGCACGCGCTCGATCCCCCGGATCGGGATGCCTGTCTTGTACGCGCCGGGGTATCCCCTGGAGGCGGCGACGACGCAGACCGCGGCGTCATCGCTCCAGCGCAATTCCGGCGCGCGTCCTTCGAGGGTGGCGGTCATCGCCTCAGCGAGATCGCCTTCCAGCAGAGGCAGGATGACCTGGGCCTCTGGATCGCCGAAGCGGCAGTTGAACTCGATGACCTGCGGCCCGTCGGCGGTGATCATCAGCCCGGCGTAGAGCACTCCCGTATACGGATGTCCGTCATCCACCATCGCGGAGGCGACCGGTTCGAGGATCTCGTCCACGATCTGGGCGAGGTCGGCGAGTGAGACGCGCGCCGGGGCGATCGCGCCCATGCCGCCGGTGTTGGGCCCGCGGTTGCCGTCGAGCGCGCGCTTGTAGTCCTGCGCGGGCAGCAGCGGGAAGACCCGGCGGCCGCTGACGAATGCGAGCACACTGACCTCGGGACCCTCGAGCCGTTCCTCGACGAGCACACGGTCGCCCGATGTCCCGTGCACTTTGCGCACCATCATGTCGAGCACAGCCTGCTCGGCTTCTCCGGTGTCCGAGGCCACCACCACGCCCTTCCCCGCGGCGAGACCGTCGGCCTTGACGACGAGGGGGCGGTGCTGCCGGCGGACGTAGGTCAGGGCCTCAACGGGATCGGTGAAGACCTCGAAGGCAGCCGTCGCGATCCCGTGCCGGCGCAGGAGCGTCTTCGCGAAGATCTTGCTGCTCTCGAGCCGGGCCGCGTCCTGCGCCGGACCAAAGACCCGAAGACCCTTGGCGCGGAACGCGTCGACGATGCCTGCCGCAAGCGGCGCCTCGGGACCGACGACGGTCAGGTCACCGTCGAGCTGTTCGGCAAGAGAGGTGAGACCTGGAAGATCTGTGGCGGAAACGAGAGGATGACAGGTGGCGACCGAGGCGATCCCTGGATTGCCCGGAGCTGCGTGCAGGTTGTGCGAGGCCGCGTCCTGGGCAAGCCGCCAAGCCAGGACGTGTTCCCTGCCTCCCGATCCAACAACCAGCATGCGCAAGAACAATCCTCAGCGCAATGTTCGCCTTTTTGTGGACACCAGCCCTGCAGAATGGTCCGGCGATTCAATCGACGCCGTTAGTATAAATGATGGAACGGGGACGGCGCAAGAATGTTCGTCTTTCGTTGGAAAGGAAAGAGCCCCCGCTGATGTGCACGCGGGGGCTCTCGCAGAACCGACCCTCAGGATCACTTACATCGGCGGCATCTGTGGAGGCATCGCCGGGCCCTTCTCCTCCTCCGGCTTCTCCACGACCATCGCCTCCGTCGTGAGCAGCAGGGAGGCAATACTGGCCGCGTTCTGCAGCGCCGAGCGCACGACCTTGGCCGGGTCGACGATCCCCGACTTGGCCATGTCCTCGAACTTCCCGCTCAGCACGTTGTAGCCGATGCCGACCTTTTCGGTCTTGAGCTTCTCGACGATCAGCCAGCCCTCCTGACCCGCGTTGATCGCGAGCTGGCGGGCAGGCTCCATCAGGGCCTTCGCCACCAGGCCGATGCCGGTCTTCTCGTCGCCCTCGGCCTCGAGCTTCTCGAGCGCCCGCGCGGCGTGCACCAGCACGCTGCCGCCGCCGGGGACGATGCCCTCCTCGACCGCGGAGCGTGTGGCGCGAAGAGCGTCCTCCGTGCGGGTCTTGCGGTACTTCAGCTCGGCCTCGCTCGGCGCGCCGACCTTGATCACGGCGACGCCGCCGCTGAGCTTGCCCAGCCGCTCCTGCAGCTTCTCGCGGTCGTAGTCGGAGTCGGTCTCGTCGATCTGCTTGCGCAGCTGCTGGACGCGCTTCTCGATCTTGTCCTTCGCGCCGGCGCCGTCCACGATGATCGTCTCTTCCTTGCGGATGCGCACCTGGCGCGCGCGGCCGAGCATCTGCACCGTCGCGTTCTCCAGCTTGAGGCCGACCTCTTCGCTGATCACCTCGCCGCCGGTGAGGATCGCGATGTCCTCCAGGATGGCCTTGCGGCGCTCGCCGAAGGCCGGGGCCTTCACGGCCACGGTGTGCAGCGTGCCGCGCAGCTTGTTCACGACGAGCGTCGCCAGGGCCTCGCCTTCCAGGTCCTCAGCAATGATCAGGATCGGGCGGGTGAGCTGCGCGATCTTCTCGAGGACCGGCAGGAGGTCCTTGACCGCGGAGATCTTCTTGTCGGTGATGAGGATGAAGGGATCCTCGAGCACGGCCTCCATCTTCTCCGGGTCGGTGACGAAGTACGCGGAGATGTACCCCTTGTCGAACATCATCCCCTCGACCACCTCGACGGTGGTCTCGATGCCCTTGCTCTCCTCGACGGTGATCACGCCGTCCTTGCCGACCTTGTCCATCGCGTCGGCGATCAGCGACCCGATGCCGGCATCGTTCGCCGAGATGCTGGCCACCGACTGGATGGCTTCCTTCGTCTCGACGGTCTTCGCGGCCTTGCGGATCTCCTCGACCGCGGCAGCCACCGCCCTGTCGATGCCGCGCTTGAGCGCCATCGGACTGCTGCCGGCGGCGACCATCTTCAGCCCCTCCCGGGTGATCGCCTGGGCCAGGATCGTGGCGGTGGTGGTACCATCGCCGGCCACGTCCTCGGTCTTCGTCGCCACCTCACGCACGAGTTGCGCGCCGGCGTTCTCGAACGGATCTTCCAGCTCGATCTCCTTGGCCACGGTCACGCCGTCGTGCGTGATCGTGGGGGAGCCGAACTTCTTTTCCAGGACGACGTTGCGGCCCTTCGGTCCGAGCGTGATCCTCACGGCATCGGCGAGCTTGTTGACACCGCGCTCCATCGCCCGGCGGGCGGTTTCATCGAACGCTAACAGTTTTGGCACTGCCCCTCACCTCCGCAATCTGGGTCTTCGGGCCCTACTTCTTCGCCCCGGCCGGTTCGCGCTCGACCACGGCCAGGATGTCGCTGTGGCGGAGGATCAGGTGATCCACCCCATCGATCTTGAACTCGCTGCCGGAGTACTTCGCGAAGAGAACGGTGTCGCCCACCTTCACGTCGAGCGGGATGCGCTTCTCGCCCTCCTGGTCCCAGTCGCCGGGCCCGACGGACACGACCTCGCCCCGCTGGGGCTTCTCCTTCGCGGTGTCGGGGAGGACGATGCCGCCCTTCGTACGCTCCTCATCCTCCAGAGGCTTAACCACAACGCGGTCGCCAAGCGGCCGCAGCTTCATAGTGTTTCCCTCCTTTTCCTTCCTGTGCTGGGAATTAGCACTCAGCCGATGGGAGTGCCAGACATCCC
The DNA here is from genome assembly GCA_035693805.1 of bacterium. Lineage (GTDB taxonomy): Bacteria > Sysuimicrobiota > Sysuimicrobiia > Sysuimicrobiales > Kaftiobacteriaceae > Kaftiobacterium. The sequence goes on from DASSGA010000079.1 coordinate 9,065, forward strand.
CCATCATATGAACCTCGGCCGTCGGGTTCAAGCCCCTTTTTTCGCTGCGCGGGGCGGCGACTGCATGGCCGGGGGAGGGACGCATCCAGATGGGGGGGAGCAGATGCCTGCCCGCTACTGACGAACGTCCGCATCGCGGTCGCCCGTGCCCCGCGCACCACCACACACGACGAAACTCGTTGCAGAGTGCCCTTACTCACAGGGTTATCCACGTTATCCACAGGCAGGCGTTACACAGGGATCGCCATTTTGAGCCGAATGATCGGCAAATCTGGGTACGGATCGTTCGGAAATTCTGGCTCGCTGGGAGGCTAGGCGAGGGGAAGGTCACTCTGGACCGACAGATTGAGCTGAGACCGCTCCCCGGAAGCCAGGCGGCGCCCTCCGGCCGCAGCGATCATCGCCGCGTTGTCCGTACATAGCACCGGCGGGGGGATCACGAGCCGGATACCACTCCGGCGGCAGGCCTCGGCCATCTCCCGTCGCAGCCGCGAGTTGGCGGCCACCCCCCCGGCGACGATGACGGTGGCCGGGCGGGCGGCCTCCACGGCCCGCATCGTCTTCCGCACCAGCACCTCGACCACGACGCGCTGCAGCGACGCCGCGAGATCCCGCAGGAATGCCGGGTCGCCCTCGTGCCCGCGCAGGGCGCGCAACGCCGCCGTCTTCACCCCGCTGAAGGAGAAATCCAGGCTCTCATCAGCCATCGGCAGCGGCAGCGGGATGGCGCCGGGGCGACCCTCCCGGCCGAGGCGGTCGAGCTCGGGGCCACCAGGGTAGCCCAGCCCCATCGCCCGCGCCACTTTGTCAAATGCCTCCCCCGCCGCGTCGTCGCGGCCCCGGCCGAGGATCTCATAACGGCCGTGATCCCGCATCACGACAAGGTCCGCGTGCGCGCCGGAGACGATGAGCGCCAGGACGGGAAACGCGATGTCAGGCTCGGCGAGAAAGGCTGCGTAGATGTGGCCCTCGAGGTGGTTGACGCCCACGAACGGGAGCTCGCGCGCCAGGGCCACGGCCTTGGCCGCCGCCACGCCGACGGTGAGCGCACCGACCAGCCCGGGGCCGCACGTGACGGCCAGGCCCTCGATGCGATCCAGACCGACCCCCGCCTGCTCAAGTGCCTCATCGATCACGGGGAGGAGCCGCTCGATATGCTTGCGCGAAGCGAGCTCCGGGACGACCCCGCCGAAACGGCGATGGAGGTCCGCCTGAGAGGCGATCACGTTGCTGCGCAACTCAAAGTCATCCGCGACGACGGCCGCAGCGGTTTCGTCGCAGGACGTCTCGACGCCCAGGACGAGCATGGGTGTCAGTCGTCCTCTGTCGCCCGGCGCAGCGTGGCAAGCCGTTCCTGAAAATCGCGCTCGCGGAGGTTGCCCGTCCACATCACGACGGCGTCCTCGCGATTGTCCGAGTAGTACGCCTTGCGGGTGCCGATCTCGCGGAAGCCGTACTTGCGGTACAGGGTCTGGGCGGCGAGGTTGGACTTGCGCACCTCGAGCGTCATCCACCGGGCCCCGCGCTCCATCGCCGCCTCGATCAGCCCCACGAGTAATCGCTCCCCGACGCGCTGTCCGCGCAGCGGCGGCTCCACCGCGATGGTCGTGATGTGCGCTTCGTCGAGGATGACCCACATCCCGGCGTAACCGACCAGGCGGTCCTCGACCTTCGCTACGATGTAGGTGGCGAGGCGGTTCTCCTTGAGCTCGTGCGTGTAGGCATCCGCCGGCCAGGGCGTGCGGAACGACTCCCGCTCGATCTCCAGCACTCGCGGGATGTCCTGCACCGTCATCGGCTCGAGCGTAACGCGCGTGATCTGCTTCATGACCGTGCCACCGTCACTGCGGCGCCCCTCGCGTAGAACGGCGTCATCCGGTACGGATCGTCGCGCTCGCCGCGGGCCAGCCGCCGCCAGGCCAGCCGGCCGGTCATCGCGGCGCGCGGCGCCCACTGATCCGCGGGCGCAAACGCCGCCTCCGGGTGCGCCCGGAATGCCTCCGCGTACGGCGAGAGGGCGTCGCCGGCAAACAGCACAGAGCGGCCTTTCGGCAGCCGCGCAAGGATGGCCTCCACGGGCGCCACGAGATCGTCGAGCACCCTCGACGGCGCCCCATCGCGCTCGAAGAGCGCCGCCGCGACCTCACCGCGCCGGGCGTCCAGCACAGGACAGACGAGGCCGCCCGCCTCCAATCCCTCGGCCAGCGTCTCCAGGGTCGAGGTCGCCACCAGGGGGATGCTGCGCGCGCGGGCCCAGGCGATCGCGGTCGCCACCCCGATGCGCAAACCGGTGAAGGTCCCGGGACCGCGCGACACCGCGACGGCGTGCACGTCCCCCGGACCCCAGCCCGCCTCGCGCAGCGCCTGCTCGATCGCCGGCGCGAGCCACTCCAGGTGGCGCTGCGGTACGGTCTCGACGATCTCGATGACCGGCCGCTCACGCTCCAGGAGCGCGACGCTACCCGCGGCCGTCGCCGTTTCGATCGCCAGGATACGCATCCACTCTCCCTATTTCCCTCGCAGGCGCGCCACGATCGCCTCGTAGCGTGGGCCCCGGGGCCGGAACTCGACCACCCGCTCCTCGTCCTGTGCCGTGAAGCGGAACTCGATCCAGAGGTATTCCGCGGGGAGGAGATGGCGGGCCTTCTCCGCCCACTCGATCACGGTCACCCCGTCGCCGTCCAGGATCTCCTCGAGCCCGATGTCCACCAGCTGGGCGGGGGTGTCGAGCCGGTACAGGTCGGCGTGGAAGACCGTCACTCGCCCGTGGTACTCCCGGATAAGCGTGAACGTGGGACTCGCCACGTGCCCCCCTGCGCCGGCCCCCTCGGCGAGACCTCGGGTGAAGACCGTCTTGCCCGCCCCGAGCTCACCTGACAGCGCGACGACATCGCCGGAGCGCAGCTGCGCGCCCAGCCGGGCGCCCAGGGCTTCGGTCTCCCGCGGCGAGGTGGTCCGAACGGTGAGGGCCTGCCCCGCGGTCATCGCGCCGCGGGGCGCACGCGCAGGCGCAGTCCGTCCACGCTCACGACGCGGACGCGCGACCCTTCGGGGATGGCTCCGGCCTCGGCGGTCGCGCTCCACGTCTCGCCGGCCACGTAGACCATCCCTTCCGGGGCCAGTTCGGTGCGCGCGACGCCTTCGGCGCCCACAAGACTCTCGCTCCCCATCCGCGCGACGCCGCGCTGTGCCCGGATGCCGGCACCCACCGCAAAGAGGAAGAAGCCGCCGGTGAGCAGGGCGATGAACACCGCGAGCTGGATCGACACCCGCAGGAACGGGGCCTGACGCTCCGTGAGCAGGAGCGCGCCGAACAGGAAGGCCAGGACCCCGCCGATCGTGAGCACGCCATGACCCGGTACCTTGATGTCGGCGATGAAGAAGACGACGGACAGCGCGATGAGGGCCAGCCCTGCGACGTTCACCTGCAGGATGGCGAACGAGGCCAGCGCGAGCACGAGCGCAATCGCCCCCACCACGCCGGGGAGGATCGCGCCGGGGTTGCTGAGCTCGAAGATGATCCCGTAGATGGCGATCGTCATCAGGATGAGGCCGATGTTCGGATCGCTGAGGAGGTCGAGGAAGCGCTCGCTCGGATCCATGGCGAGCGTCCGGACCGCGGCCGCCCGCGTGGCGAGGGTTACGGAGCCGGCCGCAGTCTCCACGGTGCGGCCGTGGACGGAGGCCAGCAGCGCATCGGCATTCGGGGCGATGAGGTCCACGACGTCGAGCTTGACGGCCTCCTCCTCGTCGATCGAGACGCTCTTCCGCACCGCCTGCTCCGCCCAGTCCGCGTTGCGGCCGCGCTTGCGGGCGATCGCACGGATGCCGGCCACGGCGTCGTTGGTCACCTTCTCCATCGCCGTGGAGTCCTGCTGCTGACCGTCCTGCCCGACCGCGATCGGGTGGGCCGCGCCGAGCCGTGTGGCCGGCGCCATCGCCGCGATATTCGCGGCGTAGGTGACAAAGACGCCGGCGGAGGCGGCGCGGGCGCCGCTCGGGCTGATGTAGACGATGATCGGGACGCGGGCATTGAGCATCGCACCCGTCATCTCGTCCATCGACTTCATGAGCCCGCCGGGCGTGTTCAGCTCCACCAGCACGGCGCGGGCGCCGGATGTCTCCGCCTCACGGATGGCGCGGAGGAGGTACCGCGCGCTGCTCGGCGCGATGACCCCGTCGATGCGGATGCGGATGATCTGTGGGCCGATGCCGGCCGCCGTGGTAACGGCGGCCGGCAGGGTCAGGGCGAGCGCAAGAATGCCGGCAAGGACCGCGAGCATACGCATCATGAACTACCTTCCGACTGGTCGCGGCTCTTCCTGCCCCTACCGTCCGCGCCCGCGCGCGGCGACACGCCCCCGCGCGAGGCCCCCTGGCGCTCGTAGATGTGAACGACATCCGCCAGCGTGTTGATCTCTTCCGGCGTCTTGTCGTCGCGGATCCGCTTGATGCGGGGGAAGCGCAACGCGTAGCCGCTGTCGTGCCGGTCGCTTCGTGTGACGGCGTCGAACGCCACCTCGAGCACGATCGTCGGCTCCACGACCTTCACGCGCCCGTGGTCGTGTGCCGTGTGTGCGTGGAACCACTCCGTGAGCGAGCGGATCTCCTCGTCCGTCAGGCCGCTGTAGGCCTTCCCGATCACGACCAGGCGATCCGCATCGCGCACCGCGAAGGTGACGTCGCTCAAGACGCCGGCGCGCTTGCCGTGCCCGTGCTCGGCCGCGACCACCACGACGTCGAGGGTGGCGAGTTCCTCCTTGAGCTTCACCCAGTGGCTGCCCCGGCGGCCCGGCTGGTACCGGGATTCCGGCCGCTTGATCACGAGCCCCTCGTTCCCGCGGTCGCGCGCGTCCCGGAACCTCGAGGCGAGCTCGTTCGGCTCGGCGGCGAGGGTCGCGTACGCCCGCTCGATCGGTCCGCTGAAGGCGAGCCGGCGCATCATCTCGCGCCGTTCCGACAGTGGCCGATCGAGCTGCGGCTCCCCGTCGAGGAGCAGGAGATCGAAGACGAACATCACCACCGGCACAGAGGTCAGGAGAGCGCCGGGATCCTTCCGGCGCAGGCGCTGCTGCAGTTGCGTGAAGGGGATCGCCTGGCCGTGCTCCCAGGCCACGATCTCGCCGTCGACGATGTACGAGGCCGCGAGCCCGCGCAGCCCCGCATGGAGCTCCGGAAAGGAGCCCGTGATCTCATCCAGCGTGCGGGTGAAGATCGCGAGGCGGGTGCCGTCATGGTGCACCTGGGCGCGGATGCCATCGTACTTGTCCTCGACGATGAGATGCGCTGCGCCCGATGGGCGGCTCTTGAACGCCTCATCGGGCGCGAAGATCGTGTCGGCGAGCATGAACCGAAACGGACGGAATAGTTGCAGATTCACCTCAGCTAGTCGGTCTTGCCGCGCCATCACCGCGACCTCGCCGATGTCGCTGATGAGCATGTTCGCCCGCCGGACATCCGCGAGGGGGCGGTCGAAGGCCTTCGCGATCGCCTCCTCGAGCAGGCCCTCCTTGAGGCCGACGCGCAGATCGGAGGTGATGATGCGCACCAGGTACTTCGCCTCGAGCGGCTCGGCGTCGGTGAACACCCGCCGCATCCCCTCGAGCTTGACCCGCCGCGAGCCGCTCCCGGTCGCCCGGGCCATGCGCTCAAAGGTCCCGTGCACCGTCTCGAGCGTGAGCGGTGCGCTGAACAGCGCGGTCGTCGCCTTGTGCGTGAGCAGCTCGTAGGCCACGCTGCCCAGATCGCCGTGCGCGAGGTAGCTCTCGTGCATCGCCTCAGGGGCTCGGCCGGTCACATCCAGCAGCGCATCGACGATGGCCGACCAGCCGACGTTGAGCGCGCGCCCGTCGCCCGCGGGGAAGGTCGCGCCGGTGAAGTAGGTACAGGCGATCCGGAGCTCGCCATCGGTGAGGCTGCGCAGGTAGCCGGCGAGGAGGTCGATCTTCTGGAGCTTGCTCGAGGTCTGGCTCACAGCCTCGAGCACCTCGGCGAGCCGGCGCATGGGCGAGACTACGCGCGGCGAGCCTTCGCTGCGTCCACGAGCGCCTGGAAGAGCCGGCGCTGCTCGGCGTGTGCGCCGACCATGCGCTCAGGGTGCCACTGAACTCCCACGGCGAACGTGCGTCCCGGATGCTCGAGGCCCTCGATGACCCCATCGGGGGACCGCGCGGTGACGACGAACCCGGGCGCGGGGCGGTTGATCGCCTGATGGTGGAAGCTGTTCACCTCCACACGGTCCGACCCGAGGGCCGTGGCGAGCCGGCTGGTGCGCTCGATCCGTACCGCGTGCGCGACCTCATCGACCTTCCGGCCAGCCTGGCGCTGCTGGTGTTCCGCGGGGTCCAGCCCGATGAGCCCGAGATCCTGGTGCAGCGTGCCGCCCGCGGCGACGTTGATCATCTGGATGCCCCGGCAGATGCCGAGCACCGGCACATCGCGCGCCAGCGCGGCCCGGATGAGCGGCAGCTCCGCCTCGTCGCGGCGGGGATCGATCTCGACGTTCGCCGCAGAGACGACGCCCTCGCCGAAGTGCCGCGGGTCGACGTCCACGCCCCCACTGAGCACGAGGGCATCGACTTCACGCAGGATCTCCTCCGGGTCCGTCCCGGCGACCGTGTCCGGCTCCAGCCAGACGACCTCCGCCCCGGCCGCTTCCACCGCCGCGGCGTAGAACCGCCCGGACTGCGTCGCAGGGCCGCCCTGCTTCGTCGTGATGCCGACCCGGGGCCGGCGGAGGCGCTCGCTCATGGGCCCGCGGGCGAGGCGTCGCCGACGGAGCAGAACGGGCACGGCGCACTGGGATCGTCCTGGGAGGAGACGAGGAACCCCTCCCTGGTCATGCGCAGGCCGCGGATGTTGAACGTGATCGGCCAGAGCGCCTGGTTGAAGACGGGGTTGATCTGCTGCTCCCAGCGGTGGACGAGCGGCGAGAAGATCGGCAGGCCGTTCAGGCGCAGGTCGGTGATGTGGAAGCGGACGTCCTTCGTGCCGCCCACGACGAAGGCACCCTTCAGGTACACCTTCATGGGGAGGCCGGCCACCGGCACGGTCCCCCGGCCGAAGAGGTACTGGCCATCCGACCACAGCTCGATGTCCTTTATGTCGTTGCCCTGCTGGAAGTACTCCTGGAGGCTCTTGATGGAGACTCGGACGTGCATCGCGCTGTCGCGGAGGTCGAGGAGACGCAGCTCGCCGCGCCGCATGGCCTCGGGATCGAGGCTCGCCCCGACCAGCCGGAACCACGCCTCGTCCACGATCATCCCGCCCAGATCGGCGCGCTTCGCGTAGATGCTGATGCGCGCGTACCCGCCGGGATATAGATCGGGGACGGCGTCGATGCGGAACTCCTTCGCTTTGATGAACGCGGAGAAGACCTGGCGAAGCTCCGCGCCGCCGTTGGCGGGCGCAAGAAGATTGGGCGCAGCGGGAACCGCCGAGGCCAGCACGGCCACGAGCACCAGCACGAGGCCGCCCCGCAACACGATCATCCGAGCCCTACCCCTCCTGAAGTGCGGCCGCATGCGCGAACAGCGCCGGCTGGCCGCCCGTGTGCCAGAATACCACGGTCTGTTCGGGGCGGAACCGCTCGCTCGCCACGAGCCCGCGCAGCCCCGCCATGGCCTTGCCGGTGTAGACCGGATCGAGGAGCACGCCTTCCGTGCGCGCCAGCAGCCGGATCGCCTCCAGACACTCGGGCGTCGGCACGCCGTAGCGCTCGCCGACGAACTCGTCGTGGACGATGATGTCGTCCGGGTGCGGGCGCCAGCGCAGCTCGAGCATCTGCGCCAGGTCCTCGACGATCCCGAGCACACGGCGCGCGACGATCTCCTTCTTCGGGCCCGCGCTGATCCCGATGACCTGCACGCCGCTCTCTGTCACTTTCGTGCCCGTATACAGGCCGGACTGAGTCCCCCCCGAGGTGCTGGCATGCACGATGCCGTCCACCCGCAGCCCCATCTGGTTGGCCTGGGTGAGCAGCTCGAGCGCGGCCGCCATGTAGGCCGCGGCGCCAAGGGCGTTGCTCCCTCCACGCGGGATCACGTAGGGGCGCCGGCCGTCCCTGCGCAGGTGGCGCGCGACGTCGTCCACGACCCCCATCAACACGTAGTCGTCATCGGTCTGCACGATGCGGACGTCCGCGCCGAAGATCCGGTCGAGCAGCAAGTTGCCCTGGGCGCGACCCGGATCATCCCCGTTCAGCACGAGGACGGCGTCCATCCCGAGGCGCCGCGCCGCCGCGGCCGTCATCCGCGCGTGGTTGGACTGGACCGCACCCACCGTGATGACGACGTCGCAGTTGTCCGCCCGCGCCTGGCCGAGCAGGAACTCGAGCTTGCGGGCCTTGTTTCCGCCCATGGCGAGCCCCGTGAGGTCGTCCCGCTTGAGCCAGATGCGCGGGCCGCCGAGGAACTTCGTGAGCCGGGGAGCTTCCTCGAGCGGGGTAGGCAAGTTGGCGAGCCGGATCCGTGGGAGATTTCCGATCTGCATCGGGGCCCTATCCCCTATCTCTCATCCGAGCCGGTCTGCGCGCACGGCGTGCTGCCGGTGCAGCGCGTCTACCGCCTCTTCCATCGTGACGGCGCGGAAGCGCACGCTGGAGCCGGGTCTGGCCTGGGCCAGGAGGCGTAGATCCGCGCTGATCACCACCGCCACCTTCGGATAGCCGCCCGTGGTGGGCCCATCCGGCATGATGACGATGGGCCGGCCGCCGGAGGGCACCTGCACCGCACCCGGCAGCACGCCGTCAGAGAGGAACTCACCCGCGGTGCGGTGGGCCAATGCCGGACCATCGAGCCGGGCACCTGCGCGGTCGCTCTGCGGGGAGATCCGGTATTCCTCCTTCAGGAAGGCGCTCCGGGCTTCCTCTGTGAGCCACTCGTCCTGCGGTCCCAGGATGACACGAACGGTCACGTACGGACCCGGGATCGGAGGGTTCTCCACGGACACGGATGCACGAATCGGACGGCGCCGCCGGGGCGGCTCGTCGCTGCCAAGCAGATCCCCTTCCCGGAGGCGGCGACCGCCGCTGCCTCCCAGCAGGCCGGGCACGTATGTGGACGCGCTTCCGAGCACCCGTCGTGCCTCCACCCCGCCGGCCACGGCGAGATACGCCCACATCCCCGCCCGGGGAGCCCCGAACTGCAGCGTCTGCCCGGGACGCAGCAGGACGGGCGCTGCGGGAGCGATGGATGCACGGTCGAGCATCGGGGAGAGATCGGCCCCGGCGATCGCGATCGTCAGATGGTCGAGCACGCGCAGAACGGGTCCTGGCGCGGTCAGCTCGATGGCGGCCGCATCCGGTGGGTTCCCGACGGCCGCGTTCGCCGCCCACAGGGCGGGCAGATCCATCGCCCCCGCA
>DASSGA010000080.1:0-19510 GCA_035693805.1 bacterium
GTGGACGGTGCTGCTCGTGGGGATCTCCCTGCTCCTGGCAACGCTCATCGGCATCGCCTGGGGCACTGCGGCAGCCTGGCGCCGTGGTCGCCCGCTGGATCTGGCCTCGCTCGGGGGCGCGATGCTGTTGGAATCAACGCCCTCGTTCTGGCTCGCGATGATCTTCATCGCGGTCTTCGCCGCCGGAAGGGGCTGGTTCCCCGTCTTCGGGGCGATGACCCCCGGTGCCGGACTGTCCGGGCCGGCCTGGATCTTCGACGTAGCCTGGCACCTGGTGCTCCCGCTGGCCACGCTCACCCTCATCACCATCCCCGGGATGTTCTTGATCATGCGGTACTCGCTGCTCACGGTCCTCGGCGAGCAGTACATTGCCACCGCCCGCTCCAAGGGCGTCGCGGAACGCCGCATCATGGTCCGCCACGCGATGCGCAACGCGCTGCTGCCCGTGTCGACCGTATTCATGCTCAACCTGGGGTACATCGTGAGCGGAGCGACGGTCATCGAGACCGTCTATTCCTACCCCGGGCTCGGCCGGCTCCTCTTTGAGGCCGTGCTCGCCCGCGACTACCCGGTTCTCCAGGGCACGTTCTTCATCGTCACGGTGTCCGTAATCCTGGCCAACATCGCGGCGGACCTTGTGTATCCCCTCATCGATCCGCGCGTTCGCCACGCCCGATGAGCGATGGCTGAGGCCGGGACGAGCAGGGTCCGGGAGGCTGGCGGGGCGCCGGTCACCGCGCTGCGCCGCCGCGTCCGCCTCGGCCCCGTGGGGGCGGTGGGCCTGGCTCTGCTCGCCATCCTCGTCGCGGCGGGCGCGCTCGCTCCCTGGATCGTCCCGTACGACCCCGAGGTGACGACCGGCGACCCGTTCGAGCCCCCCTCCCGCGCGCACCGGCTCGGCACGAACGACGTCGGTCAGGATCTCCTGAGCGAGTTGATCTACGGCGTGCGCATCTCGCTCACGATCGGCTTCCTCGCCGCGGTCGTCGCAATCTCCATCGGCACGATTGTCGGCGTGGTCGCCGGGTATTTCGGCGGGTGGGTGGACGCCGCGCTGATGCGCCTGGTCGACGTCGTCCTGGTCGTCCCCTTCCTCCCACTGATGATCCTGCTTGCCGCGTACCTCGGGCCCTCGTTCTGGAATATCATCCTCGTCATAGGCATCCTCGTCTGGGCCCGGCCCGCCCGGGTGATCCGCGCCCAGGTGCTGTCCCTCACCTCGCTCGACTTCATCGACGCCGCCCGCGCACTGGGCGCGTCACCCGGACGCGTCCTGCGCCGCCACGTGCTCCCCGGTGTGCTGTCGCTGTCCCTTGCGCAGTTCATCCTGGCGGCGAGCAACGCGATCCTGATCGAAGCATCCCTCTCCTTCCTGGGGCTGGGTGATCCCACGGCGAAGTCCTGGGGGTCGACGCTGTACTACGCGCAGGTGCGAAGCGCCTTCCTCAGTGGTACGTGGAAGTGGTGGGTCCTACCTCCGGGATTGCTCATCACAGCCGCGGTGCTGGGCTTCGCCTTCACCGGGTTCGCGCTGGAAGAGACGCTGAACCCCCGATTGAGGCGGGGGCGATGAGCACGACGCTCCCGCCCACGTACCGCACGTTGCTGCGCGAGCGGAATTTCGCCCTGCTGTTCGCGGGGCAGGCCATCTCACGGCTGGGCGACGGCCTGCACGAGGTCGCGCTGCTCTGGCTCGTGCTGGACCTGACGGGGTCGGCGCTCATCACCGGAACGGTCCTGGCCGTGCAGCTGCTGCCCACGCTCTTCTTCGGGCTGATCGCCGGAGCCATGGTTGACCGATGGGATCGGCGCCGGACGATGATCGCCGCGGATGCCGCGCGCGTCGCCCTGGTCCTGCTCATCCCCCTGCTCAACTCCCTGGGAGCCCTCTCACTATGGGCGGTCTACGTCATCTCGTTCTTCCTCGCGACGTTCGGGCAGCTGTTCCGGCCCGCGCTCATGGCCAGCCTCCCCAACGTCGTCCCCGGGGAGGCACTCCTGCCGGCAAACGCGCTGATGGGATTGACACGGCAGTTGGGCGGGATCGCCGGACCGGCGCTTGGGGGACTCCTCGTGAGCGTGACCGGGCTAAACAGCGTCTTCTACGTCGATGCGGCGACGTTCGGGGTCTCCGGCTACGCGCTCTATCTCTCGACCGTGCCGGCGGACGTTCGGACAAAGGCGTCGCTGACGGTCAGGGCGGTCGCTCGGGAAATCGGGGAAGGCCTCGCGTACATGCGGAGCCAGCAAGCGGTCCTGACCCTTGCCGTCCTGGGCATCCTCTCCCACGCCTACTGGGGTGCGATCCCGGTCGTCGCGCCCGTGTTCGCGACCCGGGCGCTCGGCGGCGGGTCGGCGACCTATGGGCTCCTCCTCTCCTCCATGAACCTAGGGATGGTCGCAGGAGGCATGCTCATCGGCAGCGCCGGACGCGACCGCCACCGCGGCTGGATGGTCGTCGCAGGGTACGCCGGCATGGCGGCGGGGATCACGAGCCTGGGGTTCGCGCGGACGTCGGCCCAGGCGATGATGCTGATCGCCCTATCGGGGGCGGTGAGCATGCTCTCGGTCGTCCCGTTCTTCGCGCTGTTGCAAGACATCGTCCCCGACCACTACCGGGGCCGGGTGCTCTCCACCGACGAGAGCCTGGAACACGGGATCCTCCCCATCGTGTACGGCGCCGCCGGCTACCTGGCCGATGCGGTGGGGACGCGTGAGACCTTCTGGGCGATCGGAGGGGTGATGCTGCTGGTGACGCTGGCGGGGGTCCTGCTGAAACCGATCCGCGCCGCCCGCTAGGACACGGCCTTCAGCGCGCGCACAGCCTCGTCCGCCGTCTGGTGGAGAGGCATGACCGCGTCGACGTGCGTGAGGACGAGGACGCGCCGGATCAGCGCCAGCGAGGGCACCACCAGGTGCAGGTGCTGGTGACGCATGCGCAGGCGGTTGGCGAGCTCGAACAACAGGTGCACGCCCCGGCTGTCGAGGTAGCTCACCCCCGACAGATCCACCACGAGGCCGGACGCGCTGTTCGGGGCGGCGTTGAACAGCTGCCCGCCGACCTCCGCCGCATTGACGATGTCGATCTCGCCCGTGACGATGACCACCGGCATCCCCTCGCGCACTTCGACCCTGACCGAGGCCGCCGTCACGCTGAAATCACCCGGTGGACCCGGCGGTGCAGCTGCACGGTGGTTCCGCTCGAACCCGGCGTCACCTTGACCTCACTCACCAGACCTCGCATCAGGCCGAGTCCCCTCCCCCGGTTTATGCCACGCGGCTGGCGCCACTGCCCCCAGTCGCGGATGGACACGCTCAGGCTCTCTCCGTTGAGAGTGCCGTCGACCTCGATCTGCGCATCGGCGGCGGCGTAGGCATGCTCGATCGCATTGGAGAACGCCTCGCTGGCCGCCACCGTGATCTCGAAGACCTCCGCCGCCGCGACCCCGGATGGTTCGAGCCAGCGGCGCAGGGTGTGCCGGAGCAGCGGCACCGACGCCGGCACCGCGTCCAGCCGCAGCCGGAGCCGGGCCGGATCGAGGGCCGCGGCATGCAGAGCCAGCAGCGCGACATCGTCCGGAGCGGCCCCGGTCCCGAGGAGCGACGTCACGAGGTGATCGAGCAGCGCCTCGGGGTCATCGGGGGCATGCTGGTCCGCGGCGCGCAGAAGGCGGCCCATCCCCTCGTCCAGCGGCTCGCCGCGGTTCTCGATCAGGCCGTCGGTGAACAGGACGATCGTTGAACCGGGGACGACGGTGACGACCTCCTCGCGGAACGGGATCTCGCCCGCAGACCCCAGGGGCGGCGCGCCCCCTGTGAGGAACGACCCGCCCCCGCCGGGAGCGAGGACCAGGGGGGGCAGATGCCCCGCGTTCGCGTAGTGCACGGTCCAACTGGCGGGATCGAACGCCAGGTACAGCAGCGTGGCCATCTCGCGGATGTCCAAGAGCCGCGTCATGCGTTCCATGATCACGGCGGGGCGATGCCCCTCCAGCGCGTAGGCGCGCACCGCGTTCTGCAGCTGCCCCATGATCGCGGCGGCCTCGATCCCGCGGCCGGCCACGTCCCCCATGACGAGCCCGATCCGGCCATCCGGCAGGGCCAGGACGTCGTACCAATCACCGCCGATCTCAGCCTCCTGGCGGGCCGGCAGGTAGCGGGAGGCGATGGTCATCCCCGGAAACTCAGGCAGGTGCTTGCGCAGCAGGCTGCGTTGCAGCGTCTCCGCGATCCCGCGCTCGCGACGGTAGAGGCGCGCGTTCTCGATCGCGACGCCCGCGCGGCGGGCGAGATCCTGGGCCAGCGCGACGTCCTCCTCTGAGTACGTGCGTTTGGATTCCGACCAGACGAAGCTGATCGCTCCCAGAACCTGGCCGTGGGCGGCGAAGGGCGTGGCGATCAGGGAGGCGATACCGAGTTCACGGAGGATCCGCAGGTGGTCGTCATCGCGCGCCGCCGAGCGGAGCATCTCGTCTGTGACACCCGGAACCAGCGCGGGCTGACCCGTTCGAACGATCTGATAGATGACCCCCGTCTGCGGATCGGGTGGATACCGCCGCTCGATCTCGTAGGCCAGCTCGACCTTCGCCGGATCGACGTGCGCGACGGCAAGGCGCTGCACCTTGCCTTCCTCATCCACTACGTCCACGGCGCACCAGTCGGCGAATGCCGGGACGGCCAGCGCCGCGACGTTGCACAGCGTCTCCTCGTAGTCGAGCGAGCCGGCCAGCACCGCGCTCGCTTCGGTGAGGAAGCTCAGGCGGGTCTGGGCCCGCTCCGCGGTTTCACGCGCGGCGCGCTCGCTGTCGAGGGCCGCGTGCAGGCGGTCCTCGCGCTCCGCTACGGCCGCGGCCATCGTGCGCATACCGGCGGCGAGCTGGGAGGTCTCGACCACGCCCGTCACGTCGGGGATCCGCGGCCGTTCGCCCCGCGCGATCGCCGCCGCCGTGTCGGCCAGCGAGGCGAGGGGCCGCGTGAGGCGCCGGGCGACGATCCCGAAGATCAGGCCCACGAGCATGACCGCCGCGATGAGCAGCCCTGCCTGCTCCACCGCAGGCTGCAGGATCCGCGCTTCGAGGGGGCCGCGCGGGCGGGTGAACGCGACGGCCCATCCCGTCGTCGCCACGGGCACGACCGCGCCGAACCTCGGCTCACGCATGAACGGCAGGTCGTCACTCGTCAGGGCGACGGTGCGGCCGGCCAGGGCCTCCTTCACCGGGGCGAACGACGAAACATCCCGCTGTTCCTGCGGCAGGGCGGGATTGTAGGTCGTGTGCATGACGATTCCGTATCGATCGAGCAGGGTGATGTGCGCATCCTCCGGCAGAGTGGTCTGCAATCGGGCAACGAGTCGCGCGGGATAGAAGGCCGTGATAAGGTAGGCTCGCTTCGCCCCGCCCCGGGATGGGATGACCCGCCCGAAGGCCACTGTGATCTGCCCGCTCTGCAATCCGGAGAGAGAATCGCTCCACACTGCCGGAGTCCCCGCAAAGAGCGCCTGCATGTACGGACGCGTGGACAGGTCCAACCCGATGCCCTCCCCCGACGCGGAGGCGATGACCTTCCCCTCCAGGTCGGCGATGAAGAGCGCCCTGATGAACCCGTACTCCCGCACCACCCGGCCGAGGTAAGCCCCGAGCGTCGGTTGATCGAGGGGGATGCCCTCGTTGCCGAGCACGTTGGCGATGGCAAAGGTCGTCGTCTGCAGGTCGTGGATGAAGCGATCGACCTCCGCGGCCATGGTCCGCGCCAGGTGTACCGCGTTGTCAATCTCCGCCTGGCGGCGTTCGTCCAGGACGTTGCGATAGGTTAGGAAGGTGAAGGAAATGAGGAAGACCAACAGGAGGACGAGGCTGGCAAGCAAGCTCGTCCCGAGCCGCCAGTAGCGCGGCGTGCGTGGTGGTCGGGGGTCAGGCACGGACTGCACCCATCGCGGGTACCTCACTGATTCCGTGGGGAGACAGGTCCTCCCTCTCTACGGCGCGCCGTCCACGGTCCACGGGATAGGGTCGACGTAGATCCCATTGACACGCATCCCCCAGTGAAGGTGGGCGCCCGTGGCCACACCGGTGCTGCCCACCAGACCGAGGAGGTCGCCCTTCCGGATGCGCTCGCCGGGGCGGACCTCGAGCTTCGACATATGGAAATAACCCGTGAGGACGCCGAGCCCATGGTCCACGAACACGGCGTTCCCAGACAGCGGCAGAGCGTCGGCGAGGCGCACGATGCCGTGGTTGGCGGCACGCACCGGGGTGCCTGTCGGGGCCGCGAAGTCGGTGCCCCGGTGGAACCCCCGGACGGTGCCGTTGTACACGCTCTGCACGCCGTACGGGGAGGAGATCGGCGCGGCGACGGCGGGTGTGATGAACGTGCCCTCCCACATCGGTTCCGGCGCCAGCACCCGCAAGGCCTCGCTCACCTTCCGCTGCTCCTCCGCCACCATCGCCGGCGTGAAGAGCGCCTCCTTGTCAGGGTCGAGGCGCAGGCGGCGCTGCCGGAAGGCCACTCTCGTCACCGTGACCGTCCGCTTCGCCAGCACGCGCCCGCCGGCAACCACGCTGAGGGCGTAGGCGCCCGGCTTCGTCCGGGCGTCGGCGCCGAGATAGGTCCGGCGTACCTCCCCGGTGCGGTACAGCGGCCACATCCGGCCGGCGAAGCGCACGACCGCATCCCCCGGTGCGCCGCGGACGGCTACTCCGAAGGCCTCACCCTGTCGGATCGCCGTGTCGCTCAGCTCGAGCACCAGCCCCGCCCCTGCCGGCAGGGGCGCCAGCAACGTCACGATCAGCAGCGCGGTCAGAGTCCGGATCATCTCGTCTGGAGTGTTCCCAAATCCCGTCCGGTCTACGCAGATGTTACGGGATGGCTTCCTTGACTGCAACCCCGTGTCGTCGGAGGATCTGCAGCACTTCGGGGATGGGAAGCGCCGGCATGACGTGCCCATCGCGGCCCCGTGTCGTCTCAGCCGTGAAGAGGGCGTTGAGGATCGCCTCTTCAGAGGCTTCGACCGCTGCCCGGAACAGCGCGTTCATCACCGGCCGGTCCTGCCGCTCCTGAGCCGGGTTCGTCGTGAAGACCACGGCGAGGTCCCCGCTCGTCTGCCCGCTGATCCCTCCGGCGCGCGCCATCCCCAGGAAGCAGCGCCAGGCGATCCGGCGCAGGTCGATCGAGGCGAGCGGTGCGTCGGTCGCGACGACGAAGACGCAGGACCCACGCTCGGAGGGCTGGCCGGCGGTCTCCAACTCCCGCCCCACCGGCACTCCCGCGACGACAAGGTCGCCGGGAAATCCGAAGTTGGGAACGACCAGGACGCCGAGGGTACAGCCTGGTGGATCGACGATCCGCGACGACGTCCCGACCCCCGCCTTGAACCCCTGACACCGCATCCCAACGCCGGCGCCGACACAGCCTTCCTCTATGGCACCCGAGCGGGCGTCCCGAATCGCCGCGAGCACCTCCACCTCCCCGACGGCCCGCGCCCGCGCATCACTCAGATAGCCGTCGAAGCACTCGAGGACGACCGGGTTGACGGTCTCGCTGACGCCGATCACGGGATCCTGCGCCAGCATGAAGGACAGGAGCGCATCAGCCGCGCGGGGGACGTTCAACGTGCTCGTGATGAGGATGGGGGTCTCGATCGTTCCGAGCTCGTCGATCTGCATGAGACCGACCGATTTGCCATACCCGTTGAGCACCGCGGTGGCCCCGGTGACCTTCTCCTGGTACATGTTCCTCCGGTGGGGCAGGATCGCCGTGACACCGGTCTGCAGCCGCTCGCGGCGGACCGAGACGTGACCGACGAGCACGCCGGGGACGTCGGTGACGGTATTGAGGGGACCGGGCGGCAGCCGGCCGAGCGTGAAATAGGTGCGGGCACGCGGACCCATTCCGAGGTTCCTCCGTGGCTTCTACCACGATCCTTGCTGCCGCTCTAAAGGGGCGGCAGCAAGGGCATGGGAAGTTCAGGATGACGAGACGAGAGGCACGCAGTCCACGCACATCATCCGGGCTGCGGGGCGGGTTTTCCTCCCTGCGGTCACGGGCGTTCGTGCTCGACCGGCTGCCAAACTTCCATCCATCCGGCATGAATCTTGCTTGCGTCGCTGGGTGACCGACGGGGGACGACATGGTGACGCACCGGTCCAAACGTCTCGTCGCAGCGGCGACAGGGCTCGGCCTCCTCATCGCCGCCGTCACGGTCGCCTCACAACTCATCCTCCTCCCCAGCTTCGAAACCCTCGAAGTCCGCGACGCTATCGAGCACATCGAGCGGGTGCGAGACGTCCTGCTCGACGATATGGCCTGACCCGGGCCGCCTGAACCCTCCCCCATCAGGGTACGGTAAAGCAAGAGTCGATTTTCAACGACCCAGGTGCAGGGGGGGACATGGGGGTTCGCCACGGCGAGATCCCGCCGCTCACAGCGTCGGATCGCCTGCTCCAGGCGATCATCGACACGGAACCCGAGTGTGTGAAGCTCCTGGCACGGGACCACACCGTGCTGGAGATGAACCGCGCGGGTTTGCGGATGATCGAGGCGGACGACCGCGCCGAGGTCATCGGGCGCTCCGTGCTGCCGCTCATCGCCCCCGAGTACCGTACCGCGTTCACGGACCTCCACGCCCGCGCCTTCAAGGGCGAGAGCGGCACGCTCGAGTTCGAGTTGGTGGGCCTCAAGGGCACGCGCCGCTCGATGGAAACG
Source organism: bacterium (assembly GCA_035693805.1). Taxonomy (GTDB): domain Bacteria; phylum Sysuimicrobiota; class Sysuimicrobiia; order Sysuimicrobiales; family Kaftiobacteriaceae; genus Kaftiobacterium. Next base: position 8,701 of record DASSGA010000080.1, read on the forward strand.
CACGTCGTCCCGGTCCGCGACTGTGGCGATGCGGTCGTGGCCGTGCTCGCCATCACCCGCGACGTCACGGGGCTGAAGCAGGCGCATGCCGCCCTGCGCCGCGGAGAGGCGCTATTCCGGGCCGTCGTCGAGCACAGCAGCGATGCCATCGTCCTGCTTGCATCCGACGGCCTGATCCAGTATGCGAGTCCCTCCACGTATCAAGTCCTGGCCTCAGCGCCGGACGCCCTGATCGGCCGCAGCATTTTCGACCTCATGCATCCGGATGATCTCCCCCAGGCCATCGAGATGTTTTCACGCTCTAAGCAGGGAGAGGCCACGACGCAGGGCGAGGGCCGGATCCGCCGCGGCGACGGGACCTGGGCCTGGGTCGAGATCGGGGCAAACAACCTGCTCCACGAGCCGGACGTCGAAGCCGTCGTGGTCAGCATCCGGGACATCTCCGCCCGCCGGCACGCCGAGCACGCGTTGCGGGCGAGCGAAACGCGGTTCCGGATGCTGACGGAGCAGGCCCAGGACATCATCTTCCGGTACCAGATCCTCCCGACACCCGGGTTCCAGTATGTGAGCCCCTCTGCCACGGCGATCACCGGGTACACGCCCGAGGAGCACTACGCCGACCCGGAGCTCGGCCTGAAGATCGTGCATCCGGAGGACCGCCCGATCCTCGAGCGGATGATCCGCACCGCCCAGCCGCCCAACGGAGCGCTCACCGTGCGCTGGCTCCGCAAGGACGGGACCCTGATCTGGACCGAGCAGAAGCTCGTCCCGATCCTCGATGACAACGGGCGGCTGGTCGCCATCGAAGGAGTCGCGCGCGACGTCACGAAGCGCAAGCGGGCCGAGGAGGAGCTCGACCGGTCGGTCTCGATCCTCCGCGCCACCCTGGAATCCACGACCGACGGCATCCTCGTCGTCGACGCTCAGGGCAGGATCCTGGACTTCAACCGGCAGTTCGCCGAACTCTGGCGGATCCCCGAGCAGGTCATGGCGGAGCGCGACGACGACCGGGCCATCGGGTTCGTGCTCGACCAGCTGAAAGAGCCGGAGGAGTTCCAGCGGAAGATCCATGAACTCTACACCAGCCCCGACGCGACCTCGTACGACGTCCTCGAGTTCAAGGACGGACGGGTCTTCGAGCGCTTCTCCCATCCGCAGCGCGTCGCCGGGGTGGCGGTTGGCCGGGTCTGGAGCTTCCGCGACATCACCGAGCGCCGGCGGACGGAGGAACAGATCCTTCAGCAGCTCGAGACGCTGACGACGCTATACGCCAGTGCCCAGAAGCTCTCCCAGACCCTGCACATCGGGGAACTGGCCGAGTTCATCGCCTCGACCTGCGTGAAGATGTTCGGGGCGCGCCTGGCCTGGGTCGGCCACGCCGCCCCCGACGGGACGCTGAACATCCTCAGTTCCGCCCCTGCCCAGGAGCAGTACACTCAACAGCTCCGCCTGCGGTGGGATTCCGCCGCCGACGCGGACAGTCCGCCCGCCCGCGCGCTGCGCACCGGATTCCCCGTCATCGTCACCCGGCCGGACGAGGACCTCGGGACGGACCAGGCCGCCCGGTTCGCCGCCCACGGCTTTCGGGTCGGCGGCACCTTCCCGCTCATCAGCGGGAATCGTCCCTTCGGCGTCCTGGCCCTGTACAGCGACCGGCCCGACTTCTTCGCAGCCGGGCGCGGGGACATGTACCAGGCGTTCGCGCACCAGGCGTCCGCCGCCCTCGAGAACGCGCGCCTGTTCGAGGAGAGCCTCAGCCGCGCCGGAGAGTTCGAGGCCCTGTACGACACGGCGCAGGCGCTCTCGATGCACCAGAATCTGCGCAACGTCCTGCAGGCCGTGATCGACCGGGCGGGGACGCTGCTCGGCGTGGAAGGCGGAGCCATCCACTTCTACGACGCGCCCCGGGAGGAACTCGAACTCGTGGTGGCGCGCGGCTTCCCCTTTGTCGTCGGCTCACGCCGCCCGCTGTCGCTGGGCCTGGCCGGAGCGGTGGCGCGGGAGCGGCGCCCCATGATCATCCATGATTACGGGCATTGGGAAGAGCGCAACCGCGAGGTCGACGATCTGGGCATCGGCTCGGTGATCGGTGTGCCCATGCTGTACCGCGGCGAGTTGATCGGCGTCTTGAGCGCCAGTGAGCGCGCCGAGCAGCACCGCCGCTTCACCGACGACGACGTCCGGCTCCTCGCCCTGTTCGCGGCGCAGGCGGCCAGCGCCGTGCACAACGCCCGCCTCTTCGATGACGCGCACCGGCGCCTGGAGCAGCTGCAGGCCCTGCACGACATCGATACCGCCATCAGCAGCTCCATGGACGTGCGCGTTACGCTCAACGTCTTCCTGGACAAAGTGACCACCACCCTCCGGGTGGATGCGGCCGAGGTGCTGCTGCTCAACCAGGCGTCCAAAACCCTCGAGCACATCGCCGCCCGCGGCTTCCGCACGTCGGCCCTCCAGCACTCGCGGCTGCAGCTCGGGCGGGGCTACGCCGGCCAGGCCGCGGCGGAGCGGCGCACGATCATCGTGGCCGATCTCCCTGCGTCGCTCGGTGAATTCCACCGCTCGCCACTTCTGCTGGAGGAGGGGTTCGTCACGTACGTGGCCGCCCCGCTCGTCGCCAAAGGTCAGGTCAAAGGCGTCCTCGAGCTCTTCCACCGCTCGCGGCTGGAGCCCGATCACGAGTGGCAGGCGTTCCTCGACACGCTCGCCGGCCAGGCCGCGATCGCGATCGACAACGCCACCCTGGTCAGCGACCTGCAGCAGGCCAACGTGGAGCTGACGATGGCCTACGACACCACGCTCGAAGGATGGTCGCGCGCCCTGGACTTACGCGACAAGGAGACCGAGGGCCACACCCAGCGCGTGACGGAGCTGACGCTGCGGCTCGCGCGCGAGATGGCGGTGCGTGAGGATGACATGACCCAGATCCGCCGCGGGGCATTGCTGCACGACATCGGGAAGATGGGGATCCCGGACAGCATCCTGCTGAAACCCGGGCCGCTGAGCGAGCGGGAGTGGGAGATCATGCGCCAGCACCCGGTCTTCGCCTTCCAGCTGCTCAACCCAATCCCGCACCTGCGGCAGGCCCTGGACATCCCGCTGTACCATCACGAGAAGTGGGACGGCACGGGCTATCCGCAGGGGCTCAAGGGCGAGCAGATCCCTCTCGCCGCCCGGATCTTCGCCATCGCGGATGTCTGGGACGCGCTGCGGTCCGACCGGCCGTACCGAAAGGCCTGGCCGGAGGAGCAGGCGCGCGCCTACATCGAGGCGCAGGCCGGGAAGCACTTCGACCCGCGGGTCGCCGAGACGCTCCTCCGCATGCTCGACGCCCGGCCCTAGCACCGCAGTCACCATCGGGCGGGAACCCGATGGCAGGGACGCGCGGCGATGGCATGCTGGAACCGGGACGCTCATGCCCATGCTGCGGGAATTCCTGCTGACCCTGTCCCGGAACGCCGCGGCGCGCGATGCGGCCATCCACTCGCGCATCCTGCGCCCTGCGGTCCGCCGGTTCGTGGCGGGGGAGAGCCTCGCCGACGGCGTCGCCGCGGTCCAGACGCTCAACGGCAACGGGATCGAGGCCACGCTCGACATGCTGGGCGAGGCCACCGCCTCCGAGGACGACGCCCGCCGCGCCGCCCGCGCGTACCTCGAGATGCTCAACGCGGTCTTCCATCGCGGCCTCCACGCCCACGTCTCCCTCAAGCTGTCGCAGATGGGGTTGGACCTCTCTCCCGATCTCGCCGCTGAGCTGCTGGAGGGTATCGCGCAGACCGCGGCGGGGGTCGGCACCTTCGTCCGCCTCGACATGGAGGACAGCAGCCGCCTTCCCTCCACGCTCGGGGTCTTCGATCGCGTGTGGGACCGCGGCATCCGGAACGTGGGCATCGCACTGCAGGCCTACCTGTACCGGACGCCGGACGACGTGGAGCGCTACGTGAGCCGCGGCGTGCGCATCCGTCTCTGCAAGGGCGCCTACGCGGAGCCGCCGACGCTCGCCTATCCGAAGAAGGCCGACGTGGACGCCGCCTACGCGCGCCTCAGTGAGCGGCTGCTGTCCTCAGACATCTATCACGCCCTCGCCACCCACGACGAGCACCTCATCGAGCACGCGAAGGCATTCGCCGCGCGCCGGGGCATCGCGCACGACCGCTTCGAGTTCCAGTTCCTGTACGGGATCCGGCGGGATCTGCAGCAAGCCCTCGTGGCGGAAGGGTACCGGGTGAGGGTCTACGTCCCCTTCGGGACCCACTGGTACCCGTACTTCATGCGCCGGCTGGCGGAGCGACCCGCCAACGTCCTCTTCCTCGCCCGACACGCGCTCCGGCGCTAGTCCAGGAGGCACTGGGTGCAGTAGCAGCCGATGATGGCGTCGAGCACCCAGGCTTCCGCCTCCTCGATCTCGGGGCGGCCGGCGACCAGTCGCAGATCCGCTCGGGCGCGGCGTGGGGTGCGCTGATCCTCAGGCTCCAGCTCTCGTGCGGGCTCTCCCATCGTGTTCCCTCGCTATGCCACTCGAGTTGCCGCAGCACCGGACAGCTGCCGGGCCGCGGCGGCGGCGCCGCGGGTGAGTGCGGTCACGTTGATCTCCACGAGGTGCTGCCTGTCCTGGGGGAAGTGACCGGCCAGCGCGCGGGCCACACTCTCGATCGCCACGACCGGGCGGACGGCCAGCAGCGCCCCGAGCAGCACCATGTTGGCGACCTGGGGTTTGTCGAGGGCTTTGGCTTCGGCGGCGGCATCGACCGGCACCACGACGAGATCCGCCCGCTCCGGGGACCGGTCGACCATCGAGGCGTTGACGATGAGCACGGCGCCCGCCCGCGCCCGCGGCTCGAACTTGTCCATGGAGGGCCGGTTCATCACGATCAAGGCGTCGGGGTCCGCCACCACCGGAGATCCGATCGGCTCCTCGGCGATGACCACCGTGCAGGTGGCCGTCCCGCCCCGCTGCTCCGGACCGTAGGCCGGCATCCAGGTCGCGTGCTTGCCCTCCAGGATGGCGGCCTTGGTCAGCATCTCCCCGAGGAACAAGATCCCCTGCCCCCCGAATCCCGCGATGACCAGCTCCATCGATGCCATCGCTACGCGCGCTCCTTCTGGCCGTCCGTCACGAACTCCCCAAGAGGAAACGCCGGCAGCATGTTCGTCTCCAGCCAGCGCACGGCATCGATCGGTTGCAGGCCCCACGTCACGGGGCATGTGGACAGGATCTCGACGAGCGAGAAACCCTTCCCGTCGAGCTGCGCCTGAAACGCCTTGCGGATGGCGCGCTTGGCCTTCGTGATGTGCGCCACGCCGCACAGGGCGACCCGTGAGATGTAGGCGACCCCTTTCAGCGTGGCCAGCATCTCGGCGACGTGGATGGGGTAGCCGGCCACCCGCACGTCCCGGCCGTAAGGTGTCGTCGTCGTCCGCATCCCCGGCAGCGTAGTCGGCGCCATCTGGCCGCCGGTCATCCCGTAGACGGCGTTGTTGATGAAGATCACCGTGATGTTCTCGCCGCGGTTGGCGGCATGGACGATCTCCGCCGTCCCGATCGCGGCGAGGTCGCCGTCCCCCTGGTAGGTGAACACGACGCGGTCGGGCAGCACGCGCTTGATCCCGGTGGCCACGGCCGGCGCGCGGCCGTGCGCCGCCTGCTGAAAGTCGAGGTTGAAGTAGTTGTAGGCAAACACCGAGCAGCCCACCGACGCCACGCCGATCGTCCGCCCGCGGAGCCCGAGCTCGTCGAGCACCTCCGCGACGAGGCGGTGCGCGACCCCGTGCGTGCAGCCGGGACAGTAGTGCATCGGGGTCTCGCTGAGCGACGCCGGTCGGGAGAACACCTGCTTCATCGCGCCTTCACCTCCGCGGCGAGCCGCTCGATCTGCTCCAGGAGCTCGGGCGGGGTGGGCACCACGCCGCCGAGGCGCCCATAGAACCGCACCGGTGTCCGTCCCTCCACGGCGAGGCGCACGTCTTCGACCATCTGCCCCGCACTCATCTCCACGGTGAGGATCCCCGCCAGGCGTGATGCGGCCTCCGCGAAGACCCGGGTGGGGAATGGATAGACGGTGATCGGCCGCAGGAGACCGACGCGGATGCCCATCGCGCGCGCCCGGTCCACGGCGGTGCGGGCGATGCGGGCGGTGAGGCCGTAGGCGGCGAGGGCGAGGACGGCATCATCCATCAGGTAGGCTTCGTGCCGGACTTCGGCCTGCATACGTCGGTACTTTTCCTGGAGGCGCCTGTTGTGCGCGTCGAGCTCCTCCGGCTCGAGATAGATGGAGGAGATGAGACGGACCGGTCCCTCGCCGGCGCCGGTCGTGGCCCACACCGGCGCCGCCCGCTGGGGCGCCGCCCCGTCGCGGAACGCCACGGGCTCCATCATCTGCCCGGTGATCCCATCGGTCAGGACCATCGCGGGATTGCGGTAGCGATCGGCCAGGTCGAACGCCAGCAGCGTCAGGTCGGCTGCCTCCTGGATGGTGGAGGGCGCGAGCACGAGGTTGCGACCGTCGCCGTGGCCGGCGGACTTCGTGGCCTGGAAGTAGTCGGCCTGCGACGGGGCGATGTTGCCCAGGCCCGGCCCGCCGCGCATCACGTTGATGACCACGCAGGGGAGCTCCGAGCCGACGAGGTAGGAGAGACCCTCCTGCATCAGGCTGATCCCCGGGCTGCTGGTGGAGGTCATCACCCGGGCCCCGGCGCCGGCCGCCCCGTAGACCATGTTGATCGCGGCGACTTCGCTCTCGGCCTGGAGGAACGCTCCGCCGTGCTCCGGCAGGTGCGCAGCCATATACTCCGAGATCTCGCTCTGCGGCGTGATCGGGTACCCGAAGTAGGCCGCTACCCCGGCGCGGATCGCCGCCTCGGCGATCGCCTCGTTGCCCTTCATCAAGACCCGCTCCCTCACCTCACCGCCACCCGTTCCGCCTTGTAGACCGTGATCGCCCAGTCCGGACAGACGATCGCGCACGCCCCGCACGAGGTGCACCGCTCCTCATCGATCAGCATCACGGGATAGAAGCCACGCCCGTTCAGGGTCCGGCTCATCGCCATCACCTTCGGCGGGCAATAGTGCACGCACAACTCACAGCCTTTGCAGCGTTCGACGTCGATGACGACCTTCGGCACCTCAGGCGACCTCCAGCTCCCACGGGGGGAGCATGTGGAACACGAGCGGCATGACCTCGCCCGGGAGGTCGACCGCGTCGAGCAGGTCCGCGGCCACCGCGGTCCAGGCGATGGGAAGACCCATCCGCTCCGACGCCTCCCGGACCACTTCAAATCCTGCCAGGACGGTCTGCGGCGTCGTCGCAGCACCCAGGTGCGGATTGGCGACGAGCGCCGTCACCCGCGATCCCGCCGCAGGTTCCAGCGCGGCCCTCGCGGCGGCGATCTTCTCCGGCGTCCGCATGAAGGGACGGTACGGATTGACGACCAGGTACACGGCCGCATCGCTCGGGAGCAGGTGAACGAGCTGCCGCAGGACCAGGGCGCCGTGGGCCTCACCCCCGGCGTCGATCACCAGCCGGTCGCTGCCGGCCAGCGCCGCGAAGACCTCGGGGGTGAGCAAAGGAAGATCCACAGTGTCCCATGCCTCCGGGGGAGCCACGAGAGACAATCCCGCTGCCTGGAGCCTGGCCCGGGCATCCCGGGCCCGGAAGTACGGGTCCACGAGGTCAAGATCGATGAAAGTTACCGGGGTTACGAGGGGGCCGGCGCGGACGAGAGAGAGCGCGCGGTTGATGGCCACCTCCGTCTTGCCACTGCCGAAGGGGCCAATGAAGACCTCCACCCGATGGCTCACCTGGCCAGCCACCCACCATCATGGTATGGAGAGAACAGAGTGGGCGGTATCGGGCGGTGGGTGGATATGGGCTCCTACAGATACCGGAGGGCCCGGGCCTCCCGTTCAAGCACCTCCCGGAACGGGGGGGCCGCGATACCGATCAGCAGCCCCGCGCGCCGCCGGACGGTCTTGCCGTAGAGGTCGGCGACCCCGTGCTCGGTGACCACGTAGCGGATGTGGTTGCGGGTCGTGGTCACGCCCGCGCCCTGCTTCAGCATGGGTACGAGGCGCGAGGCCTTGCCGCCCAGGGCGGTGCTGGGGAGGGCGATGATCGGCACGCCGCCCGCAGAGCGCGAGGCGCCGTAGATGAAGTCCAGCTGACCCCCCACCCCGCTGTAGAGGCGCGGGCCGATGCTGTCGGCGCTCACCTGCCCCGTCAGATCGACCTCGATGGCGGAGTTGATCGCCACCATCTTCGCGTTCTGGGCGATGACAAACGGGTCATTGACGTAGTCCGTGGGGTGGAGCTCGATCACCGGGTTGTCGTGGATGAAGTCGTACAGCCGCTGCGTGCCCAGCACGAAGCCGGCTACGACCTTCCCCGGGTGCAGCGTCTTGCGCTCGCCGGTGATGATGCCCTGGTTGATCAGATCGATGATCCCGTCGCTGAACAGCTCGGTATGGATCCCCAGGTCTTTGTGGTGCACGAGGCGCGACAGCACCGCGTCGGGGATGGCGCCGATCCCGGTCTGCAGTGTGGCGCCGTCGGGAATGAGGCCGGCGACATGGTCGGCGATGCGCTGGACCACCGCGTCCGTCCCGCCCATGCGGATCTCCGGCAGCGCGTAGTCCACGGGGACGATGTAGTCGATCTTGCTGATGTGGATGAAGCTGTCCCCCAGCGTGCGCGGCATCCGGGGGTTCATCTCGGCGACGATGATCTTCGCGGACTGCGCGGCCGGCTTGGTGATGCCCACCTCGATCCCGAACGAGCAGAACCCGTGCTCGTCGGGCGGGGAGACGTGCACGAGGGCGACGTCGAGGGGCAACTGGCCGGTCTTGAACAGCTTTGGGATCTCGCCGAGGAAGCACGGCGTGAAGTCGGCGCGCCCCTCGTTCACCGCCGCCCGGACGTTGTCGCTGATGAACAGCGTGTTGACGCGCAGATGCGCCTCCATGCCCGGCGCGACATACTCGGCCGGCCCCACGGTCAGCACCTGGACGATCTCGACGTCGTGCAGTTCGCCGGCGCGGCCGACGAGCGCGGCGAGCAGCATCTGCGGCACCGAGCAGTTCCCCGTGAGAAACACGCGCATCCCGGGGGCGATGAGACGCACCGCCTCTTCCGGTGAGACCACCTTGCCCGCGTACGGCGTGGCGAGCGTACTCATGGCCGCACCACCACGGCGGCGGAGAGCTCTCGGGAGCGACGCAGCGCCTCCCCGACACCCAGGTCGCCGATCAGCTGCAGGTAGGGCAGCACCGCGTTGCTCCAGGCATGGCTCGCCGTGCGCGCCACCCGTGCGGGCGCGTTCGGAACGCAGTAGTGGATGACGCCCTCCGCCACGAACACCGGGTCGCGGTGCGTGGTGGGCCGGCTGGTCTCGACCGCGCCGCCCTGGTCGATGGAGAAATCGATGATCACCGCACGCGGGCGCATCGAGCGCACCATCTCGCGGGTCACCAGCACCGGCGCCCGGTGGCCGACGACGTAGACCGCGCCGATGAGCACGTCGGCGAAGGACGCGGCCTTGGCGATGTTGTAGGGGGTGGCCAGCATCGTCACGACGCGCCCCTGACAGGCCGCGTCCACCCCCCGCAGCCGCGAGCCGGACTTGTCCAGGATCGTCACCTGCGCGCCGACGCCGAGGAAGGCGCGCGCGGCGTTGCCGCCCACGACCCCCGCGCCGAGGATGACCACGTTCGCCGGCGGCACGCCGGGGATCCCACTCAGCAGGATGCCGCGCCCGAGCTGGTCATTCTTGGCCACGCCGGGGATGTTCGTCTCGAGGAGGGCGCCGGCGATCACCGGAGCCAGCCGGCCTGCCACTTCGCTTGTGGGGTGCAGCACGGGGAAGGTCCCATCGTCCGCCTGAATCATCTCGGCCGCGATCGCGGTCATCTCCCGCGTCTGTAGGGCGCTGACGAGATCCGGTGAGGCCACACTGAGATGAAGGAACGCGAAGAGGGTCTGCCCGGCGAAGAAGGCGTGCTCGTCGGCCGTCGGCCGCGACACCTTGACCACGACGGCCGCCCGGCGCCACACCTCTTCCGCGGAGTAGACGATGGTGGCCCCGACCTGCCGGTACTCCTCGTCGGTGAAGCCGGCGGCGACGCCCGCGCCGCGCTCGATCAGCACCCGGTGGCCGCCCCGCACCAGGGCATCCGCCCCGGGGGCGGTCAATCCGACACGCTGCTCGCCCGGCCGGACCTCGCGCGGCACGCCGAAATCCATGTGTGCGCGGTCTCCTTCCTCCGCTGCTTGCCCCTTTCAGGGTATGGACGCCGGGTGCCTGCAACAATCGGGCCCGCGCCTGATGGGATGTCAGGTCGAACCCCGCCGGAAGGTGTCGAGCCAGGTGAAGGCGCGATCACTGACATCCCAGGTTGGACGCGCTGGCGGCTGCGATGCTAGACTGAGCACGGAGGACGCGCGTCGCGGCACCCCCTCCCGCGATCCTCCAGAGGGGACTTTATGCGAGTCGCCGTCCTCACCGGTGGTGGAGATGCACCCGGCCTGAACGCGGCCATTCGCGCGGTCGCGCGCGCGGCCTGGCAGGAGGGGTACGACGTCGTCGGCGTCCGCAACGGATGGCTCGGCCTCGTCACCGACAAGCTCATCCCGCTGTCTCCTGACCTGATCTCGGGGATCCTCCCGCGGGGAGGCACGATCCTCGGGACCTCGCGGACCAACCCATTCACGAGCGAGGACGGCGGGGCGCGAATCCTCGATACCCTGCGCACCCATGCGATCGACGCGCTCGTGGCCATCGGTGGCGACGACACGCTGGGCGTGGCCCTGAAGCTCTC
>DASSGA010000081.1:0-3552 GCA_035693805.1 bacterium
CTGGCCCGCGAAGAGGAGTTCGGCCACCTCTTCCCCGACTGCGAGGTGGGCGCGATGCCCCCCTTCACCAACCTGTACGGCGTTCCCGTCGTCGTAGACCGGTCCCTGACCGAGGATCCCCTGATCGTGTTCAACGCCGGAACCCACCGCGAGACGATGGCCGTGGCCTTCGCCGACTTCCGAGCACTGGTGCAGCCCGTGGTCGCGGAGTTCACCCAGACTCATGCCCACACGAGGTGAGCGATGCGGATGGTTCGCTTGATGTCCCCCGGCACGAGAAAGCGCGGATTCGTCGTCCCGGTGCCGCACACGCGGTCCGGGCAGAAGCACCTGCAGACCTACATCCAGACGCTGCGGCCGATGGTCGATGACATCGCCGCCACGCTTGATCTGGACCGGGACGCGCTGGGCGATGCGCGCGATCCCGACCGCGTCGGGGCCGCCTACCTCGGCGCGTTCCTCGACGACCTGGCCCGGAGGCTGGCCGACTGACCGCGAGCTGGCCGAAGCAGCGGCGCCTCATCGCCCAGCTGCGCGAGGTCCTGCAGCGAGACTTCGGGGCCCAGGACGCCTGGATCGTCCGGACGGCGGGGGGCCTGCGGTTGGACGTGCGGGTCGGCGGGCGGTCGCTGACGCTGCTCGACGACACCGAGGAGACATTCTGGGCGCGCTTCTACGCGCCCGTGGCCCGCGAGCGGATGCACCTGGGGGAGCGCTCCCTGGAAGTCGAGCAGTGGCGCCTGCCGCCGGCCGAGCTCGCCGCCGTGCTCAGGCCTTACTGGGCGGCGCGCGTCGGATCGCCCGGCGCAGGATCAGTGCCCCCGTCAGGGCCAGGCTGATCCCGATCGCGAAGACCACGCGTACGGCGACCGCGGGCGGGCCGAGCGCCGGCAGCAGCGCGCCCGCCAGGAAGGGGGCGGTCGATCCCCGGAGCCCGACCGCCGTGTTGTAGATCGCCACGTAGTGCCGGATCTGCCCTGTCGGCGAGTACTCCAGGATCGCCGTCAACCAGCCCAGGTCGAAGCCCGCGGACGTGAGCCCCTCGGTGACTCCGGCCAGCTGCACCATCCAGGGGTTCGTGGAGAGGAAGTAGATCGTCGGGGTGGCCGTTCCGATGAAGAGCACCAGGCTCATCGCGCCCACCGCCGAGCGCCGGTCGATCATCCGCCCCCAGTAGTAGTACGAGAACAGCCAGGTCGCCGAGCTCACCGCGCTGAGCAGGCCGGCCTGGAAGCTCGTCGCGTGCAGCACGTCCACGAGCAGGATGGGGATCGCCGGGCTGATGAACCACACGCCGAAGCCGTAGATCAAGAGGCCCAGCAGGAACAGGCGGAAGGGACGGTTCTCGCGCAGGATCTCCCGCGTGCGGGAGAGGTCGATCGGCTCCTCCGCCGGCACGTCCTCGGGCAGGCGCATCCGGCTGAAGATGAAGGAGCTGGTCATCCCGAAGAGACCGCCCGCGGCGAAGACCCACTGGAAGGGGACGAACTCCATGACGCGCCCGCCGATCAGCGAGGCGGCGATCCATACCACGGCCATCCCCACCCGCACCAGCGCCATGATCCGCCCCCGGATCTCGGGCGGGTAGACCGAGCGCATCACCTGCGCGTAACCCAGCGTGCTGATCGAGCCTATCGCGTAGTGCCCGAGGATGACGGCCACGTAGGCCGTGGGGGTCTGCACCGCCGGCATGAGCAGCAGCAGGGCGCGGGCGATGAAGGAGGGGATGACGACCAGGCGGACCGGGTTGCGCGCTCGGACGAAGCGCGCGAACCACAGGGAGAACAGGAGGACGATGCCCTCCGCCGCGACGACCAGCGACACCTCGAGAGCGCTGGCGTGCAGCTGGTCGCGCGCCATGAACGGCACGAACGGCCGGGTCAGCCCCCCGAAAAGGCCGAAGAACAACGCGGCGATGATGTCGATCCGCGCGTTGCGGCGGGCCGGCGCCGGGATCCACGGTCGTAGCGGCGAGATCGTCGAGAGCGACAGCACAGCGGTCCCGCCGATTGGGGTTCGAGTTCCCCGGACAGGAAGCCTTTCGCGGCGCCCCGAAGCAAGGGATGATGCTCCCCATCATCCTGGCCCTGGTCGCGGCGTTGCTGGCCGCCCCCGCGGCGGCGGCGCCGACGCTTGAAGACCAGGTGGACGCCATCGCCCGCGAGTTGATGTGCCCCGTGTGCGCCGGCCAGACCGTGGCCGAGTCGAACTCGACCCTGGCCGTGCAGATGCGGGCGGAGATCCGGCGGCGGCTGCTGGCCGGGGAGAGGCGGGAGCAGATCCTGGCCTACTTCGTCGGGCAGTTCGGGGAGTCGGTCCTCGCCGCGCCGCCCAAGCGCGGGGCGGGACTGGCGCTGTGGCTGGGGCCTCTTGCGGTGTTCGCAGTGGGCCTCATCGTGATGATCCGCTACCTGCGCCGGATCACGCGGCCGCGCAGCCCCACGGCGTCCTGAGCCGCCCCGGCATGCGCTACGCTGTCATCTCCGACGTGCACGCCAACCTTGAGGCCCTCGAGGTGGTGCTGGCGGACATCGAGGCCCGCGGTGCGGAGGCCGTGATCTGCCTGGGCGACTTCGTCGGCTACGGCCCCGACCCGGTCGCGTGCGTGGAGCGGCTGCGGAACCGGTTGGCGGGCGCCGTGGTCGGCAACCATGACCGCGCCGCGGTCGAGCAGGTTGACATCACCGACTTCAACCCGTACGCCACCGCGGCCATCGTCTGGACCCGCGAGCAGCTCACGGACGGGGTGCGGGACTTTCTGCGCGAATTGCCGGAGCGGCTGCAGCGGGCCGGCTTCCTCGCGGTGCACGGCAGCCCGCGCCTGCCCGTGGACGAGTACATGCTCGACGCTGCGGTGGCCCGCGACAGCTTCGCCGCCGCCGACTTCCATCTCTGCCTCGTCGGCCATACGCACGTCCCGGGCATCTTCGTGCACGACGGGGAGCATGTGGCGGCGCTGCCCTTCCTGCCCGAGCAGCCGCTCGCGCTGCACGCCGAGCAGCGCTACATCCTCAACGTCGGCAGCGTGGGCCAGCCCCGCGACGGGGACCCGCGGGCGGCGTATCTGTGGCTGGATGAAGGCGGAGCGTCCGCGATGCTGGTGCGGCTCGAGTACCCGGTGGCGCGCACCCAGGAGAAGATGGCCGCCGCCGGTCTGCCCGATCTGCTCGTGGAGCGCCTGGCGTATGGACGGTAGAACGGGGGCTCCCGCGGCAGGAGCGGGTCGCCGGCGCGGGAACGGGAAAGAGGGCACCACATCCCCATCGTGAGGAGCCATCCCATGGAGAAGCGTCCGATGACGATCGACGACTTGCTGTCGCTGACGTGGATCAGCGACCCCCAAGTCTCACCCGACGGCAGCCGAGTGGTCTGGGTGCAGAAGACTGCCGACCGCGGGGCGGATACGTATCACTCACACATCTGGATGATGGCTCCGGATGAAGGGATTCCCCGGCCGTTCACGGCCGGGGAACATCAGGACAGCCTGCCGCGCTGGTCGCCGGACGGCCGGCGCATCGCCTTCCTTTCGGACCGCGGCGCCGCGGGCGGCGA
>DASSGA010000082.1:0-20303 GCA_035693805.1 bacterium
CCACGCGGGCGGCGCTGGAGACTGCGGTCGCGTCGCTCGAGGAAGGGACCTACGGCCTGGCCTTCGCCTCCGGGATGGCTGCGATCGCCACGGTGGCGTACCTGCTCCGCCCCGGGGACCACGTGCTGCTGCCCGATGACGTCTACGGCGGCACGTACCGCCTCTTCGTGCGGGTGCTGCTGCGCTACGGGATCGAGTCCTCGTACGTGGACATGACCGACCTGACCCGGGTTGAGGCCGCGCTCACCGCTCGCACCCGGATGGTCCTCGCCGAAACGCCGACGAATCCGTACCTGAAGATCCTCGACCTGGCCCGCATCGCCGAGCTGGCCCACGCGCGGGACGCCATCGTGGTCGTGGACAACACCTTCGCCTCCCCGTACTTCCAACGGCCGCTCCTGCTCGGTACCGATGTCGTCGTGCACTCCACGACGAAGTACCTCGGCGGCCACAGCGATGTCGTCGGCGGGGTCGCGGTGACCTCGAGCAAGGAGCTCTACGAGACGCTGAAGTTCCACCAGAACGCCGCCGGCGCCGTGCCCGGCCCGTTCGACTGCTGGCTCGTCCTGCGCGGGCTCCGTACGCTGGCCGCGCGCATGGATGTCCACGCCCGAAATGCCATGCGAGTGGCCGAATTCCTCCGAAGCCAGCATGGCGTTTCGCGCGTGTTCTATCCTGGGCTGCCCGACCATCCTGGCCACGAGATCGCCCGCCGTCAGATGAATGGGTTCGGCGGCATGGTCTCCTTCACGCTCAAGGGCGGCGCGGCGGCCGCGAGGGCCGTCGCGGCCGCGGTCCAGGTCTTCACGCTGGCCGAGAGCCTGGGCGGGGTGGAGTCACTGCTCGACCATCCGGCGAGCATGACGCACGCCAGCCTCGCCGGCTCCCCACTGCAGGTCGATCCCGGCCTCCTACGACTCTCCGTTGGAATTGAGCACCCCGACGACCTCGTTGAGGACTTGCGGCAGGCGCTCGGTGCGGCGCCCGCCTGAGGTGACCCCATGGCCACGGTCTATATCCCGACCCCCCTGCGCCGGCTGACCGGCGGTCAGCCGAAGGTGATGGTGCCCGCGGCGAGTGTCCGGGAAGCGCTCGACCGGCTCGAGCAGCAGTTCCCCGGCATCCGCGCGGAGCTGTGCGAGGAGTCGGGCGAGGTGCGCTCCTTCATCAATGTCTTCGTGAACGGCACCGAGATCCGGCAGCTCGCGGGCCAGCGGACGCCCCTGCGCGAGGCGGATGAGCTGTCCATCATTCCGGCGATGGCGGGCGGGGCCGAGGAGATCTACGACAGCATCCTCGAGATCATGGGCGACACGGCGCTCGTGCGGCTGCACAAGGTGACCCGGGGCTGCCGCGCCGAGGTCCTGGCCAAGCTGGAGTTCCTGAACCCCGGCGGCTCGGTGAAGGACCGCATCGGCCCGGCCATGATCGAAGACGCGGAGCGATCCGGGAAGCTGCGGCCCGGCGGAACGATCGTCGAGGCGACCTCCGGGAACACCGGCGTCGGCCTGGCCATCGCGGCTGCGGTGCGCGGGTACAAGACGATCTTCGTCATGCCGGACAAGATGTCGGAGGAGAAGATCCGCCTCCTGCGCGCATTCGGCGCCCGCGTGGTGATCACGCCGACCGCGGTCGCCCCCGAAGATCCCCGCAGCTACTACAACGTCAGCCGCCGTATCGCCGAGGAGACGCCGAACAGCTACTACGCGAACCAGTACAGCAATCCCGCCAACCCGCAGGCGCACTATGAGACCACGGGCCCGGAGATCTGGCGCCAGACCGGGGGGAAGGTGGATCTCTTCGTGGCGACGATGGGTACCGGAGGCACGATCTCCGGCGCGGGCCGCTACCTGAAAGAGCAGAACCCGAAGCTGCGCGTCATCGGCATCGATCCCGTGGGCTCTGTGTTCTACGAGTACTTTCGGACGAAGAAGATGCCTGAGCCCCACACCTACAAGGTGGAAGGGATCGGCGAGGACTTTCTCCCCGAGACGATGGACTTCTCGGTCGTGAATGAGGTGGTCCAGGTCGGCGATCGGGAATCGTTCGTCACCGCGCGCCGCCTCGTGCGCGACGAGGGGATCTTCTGCGGCGGGAGCAGTGGCACCGCCGTGGCCGGGGCGCTGAAGTACCTGCGCACGCTCCCCGACGGCGGGGCGGGGCTGCGCGCGGTCGTGATCCTGCCCGACTCGGGATCGCGCTACCTCTCGAAGTTCTTCAGCGACGACTGGATGCGGGAGCACGGCTTCCTCGAGCTGGAGCTCGGCACCGTGGGCGAGCTCCTCCGGGCGAAGTCCGGGACGCTCGTCACCGCCTCGCGGCGCGAGGCCGTCAGCGACGTCATCGGCAAGATGAAGGAGTACGACGTCTCGCAGCTGCCGGTGCTGGACGACGGCAAGCTCGTGGGGATGATCGCGGAGGTGGACCTGCTGAACGCGCTGCTCGCGGGCAGCCACCGCCCCGCGGATCCCATCGAGTCCATCGTCGATCCGGCCCCGCCGGTGGTCGAGCCCGAGACGTCCGTGGACGCGCTGGCGGGCATCTTTCCGTCCGCGAACGCGGCCGTGGTGGTCGACCACGGCGCGGTCGTCGGGATCGTCACGAAGATCGACGTCATCGACCATCTCGCCAAGCGGGTGGCCAGGTAGCCGTGGATCTGCGCACCGCCGGCCGCGTGCTGCCGGACCTCCGCATCGTGCCCGCGGCGCAGGTATTCCTCCATGAGGACGCCGATCCCGTGCGGGTAGAGCGGTTATCCGTCCGGTTGCGCCAGGATGGCGCCCTGCGCAACCCGCCGATCGCGGCCGGGCTGCCGGGCGACGCTTTCGTGGTCCTCGACGGGGCGAACCGCGTTAGCGCCCTGACCCGGCTCGAGGCGCCCGTGATCCCCCTCCAGGTCGTCGACTACGACGACCCGGCGGTTCGCCTGGACGTCTGGCGGCACCTCATCGTCGAGCAGCTGGATGTCCCCGACGCGCTCCGCGCCGCGGGAGTCGCTCTCGAGCGGTCCACGCGCGACGCCGCCGGGGCTGCGCTCGGAGGGCGCGAGATCGCCTGCTACATCGTGACGGGATCAGGCACCTTCGTCGTGCCGCTCTCTCCGGACCGCCTCCTCGCGACGACATTGACCGAGGTCGTGGCATCCTACAAGGGCTCCGCCCGGATCTACCGGGTGCCGACCGAGGATTTCGACGCCCTCGTGCGCGAGTACGGGGATGTCTCGGCGGTCGTGGTCTTCCCGCGCCTCCAGAAGCAGGACATCCTCACCATCGCGAATTCCGCGGCCAGGCTGCCCACCGGCATCACGCGCCATCTCATCCCCGGCCGGGCGCTGCGCGTGAACGTGCCGCTCGAGCTGCTCAGCGGCCCGGGGGACGCCACGCGCAAGCACGAACGCCTCCAGGACCTCATCCGGCAGCGCCTACTTGACAACAGCGTGCGCTACTATCCAGAGGGCGCCTTCCTCTTCGATGAGTGAGGAGGGGCTCCTCGACCAGATCGGCAACACCCCGCTCCTCCGGCTGCAGCGCGTCACGGCGGACCTCCCCCCGGCGGTCGAGGTGTATGTCAAGGCCGAGTGGTTCAACCCCGGCGGGTCGGTGAAGGACCGGCCCGTGCGGCGCATCATCGAGGATGCCGAGCGGGACGGCCGTCTGACGCGGGCGCAGACCATCCTCGATTCCTCCTCGGGGAACGCCGGGATCGCCTACGCGATGATCGCCACGGCCAAAGGCTACCGGGTGCGGTTGGTCGTGCCGGAGAACGTGAGCGAAGAGCGCAAGCGCATCCTGCGCGCGTTCGGCGCGGAGGTCCAGTACTCGAACCCGCTCGAGGGGAGCGACGGCGCGATCCTGCTCGCCCGTACGCTGGCCCGCGCCCATCCCGAGGAGTTCTTTTTCGCCGACCAGTACAACAACCCGAGCAATGTCCGCGCGCACTACGAGACCACCGGTCCCGAAGTGCACGCTCAGACGGCCGGGCGGATCACCCATTTCGTGGCCGGACTCGGCACGAGCGGGACCATGGTCGGCGCGGGGCGGTTCCTGCGCGAGCGGATGCCGGGGATCGAGATCGTGGCTGTGGAGCCGGACAGCGGCATCCATGGCATCGAGGGCTTGAAGCACATGCCCACCGCCATCGTGCCGGGCATCTACGACGCCTCGGTGCACGATCACAAGGTCTCCGTGCGGACCGAGGCGGCGTACGCGATGGCATGTCGTCTTGCCAGGGAAGAAGGCCTCCTCGTCGGGCAATCCACCGGCGCCGCGGTGGTGGGGGCGCTGGCGATCGCGCACACCCTTCAGGGGGGAACCGTCGTGGCGATCGGTCCTGATGGAGGCGACCGCTATCTCTCCACGACGATGTGGGATGAGGCCGCGGGAGAGATCGGCGATGGCTTTGTCACCGTCGAAAGCCGACTTGGGGCGGTTTCCTTTCGCCGCCGATTCTGCTATATAAGGAGGGTAGACACCCTGCTGGTCGGGCGGGACCACCTCATGGCGGTGCTCGCCCAGGCCAAAAGCGAGGCCCCGAACGAGTGCTGCGGGCTGCTGCTCGGGCGGGGCGGACGTGCGGAGCGGATCATCCCGGGCACGAACATCGACCGCAGCCCGGTGACCTACAACATGGATCCGCAGGAACTGTATCAGGCGCACCGGGTGATGGAGGCCGAAGGCCTCGACCTGGTCGCGATCTATCACTCGCACCCGCGGACGCGGGCCTTTCCGTCGAGCACCGACATCGCCAAGGCCACGTACCCGGACGCGTCGTACGTCATCGTCTCGCTGCACGACCCCGGCAGCCCCGAGGTCCGGGCCTTCCGGATCATCGAAGGGCGGGTCAGCGAAGGGACCGTGATCCTGGGATGAAAGTCAGCACGCGCGCGGAGTATGGGCTGCGGGCGCTCATCGATCTCGCCAACCACTTCGGCGAGGGCCCCGTGCAGAGCCGCGACATCGCCGAGCGGCAGGGTCTGCCCGAGCCGTACCTCAACCAGTTGATGACCTCGCTGCGCCGGGCCGGTCTGGTGAGCAGCAAACGCGGGCCGACCGGCGGCCACATCCTGGCCCGGCGGCCCGAGGAGATCAACCTGCGCGAGGCGTTCGACGTCCTGGAGGGTTCCACGTCGCCCTGGTGGTGCGTGGAGACCGGCGACCCCGACTGCATCTATGCCGCGGGCTGCAGCCTGCGGCCGGTGTGGCACGCCATCAACGGCGCGGTCGCACAGGTGTTGAGCGGGATGTCGCTCGCGGACATCACGAAGGCGCGCCAACCGGCGGGCCGGTTATAACCGACAGCGGCCGCGGCGGGCGACGCATCCCAGATTGGAGGGACCAGGGTCCACCCTGGTCTCTGTTGTTGTGCGAGGGGAATGGGTGCGGGAACCCGGGCGTTGCACCGGGCGACCGAGATGGGAGCCGTCGTTTTGGCCCAACAGCGTGAGTATACCGCCGAGGATCGCGAGCGGTTCGAGGCGATGGTCAGCGAGCACCTCGACGGCCTCTTCGGCGCGAGCCTCCGCCTGACGCGCAACCGCTCGCGGGCCGAGGATCTGCTGCAGGAGACCTTCCTCCGGGCCTGGCGGTCCTTCCATACCTTCCGCCCCGGGACCAACGTGCGGGCCTGGCTCTACCGCATCCTGATGAACGCCTACATCGACGGGTATCGCAAGAGCGAGCGGGAACCGGAGGTCGTGGACCAGGAAGACGTTGACGAGTTCTACCTCTACTCGAAGGTCCACGAAAGCGAGGACTACCGCCGGGCCGGCAACCCCGAGGAGGTCCTCCTGAACAACCTGATGGACGCGGACGTCAAGGGCGCGCTGCAGAGCCTCCCGGAGACTTTCCGCAACGTGGTCATCCTGGCCGATATCGAGGGGTTCTCGTACAAGGAGATCGCCGAGATCCTCGGCATCCCCATCGGGACCGTGATGTCGCGGCTGCACCGCGGGCGCCGCCAGCTCCAGGTCAAGCTCTGGGAGTACGCGCGGCGCGCCCATTACGTCGGCACCGAGCCGAGGCCGGGGGGGACGGAGTCCACGCCATGACCGAGATCGACTGCGAGCAGGTTCTGGAGCGGGTCTGGAGCTATCTCGACGGCGAGATCACCGAAGAGGCCTATCGGGAGATCCAGGCCCACGTCGCGGAGTGCGAGGGCTGCGGCACCAGGTACGACTTCCAGCGCCGGCTCTTCGAGCTGGTCGAGCGCAAGTGCAAGGAAGGCCCGATCCCGTCCGAGCTGAAGGAGCGGTTGTTCCGTCTCCTCGAAGGCTGAGCCGGCGCAGGCTAGCCCACCTCCGGTATTGCGCTTTCGTCCACGCCCGGTATCATCGGCATCAAGCGGAGGGCAGAGGGGGTTCCCGTGCCTGCCATCCGCCTGCTCATCGTCGACGACCACCGCCTGGTGGCGGAGACGCTGGCCGCACTGCTCCGGCGCGATCCCGACCTTGACGTCGTGGGGATCGCCGCCACCGCGCCCGAGGCCCTGACCCTCGCCAAACGCCTGCAGCCCTCCGTTATCCTGATGGACATCGGTCTGCCCGGCATGGACGGGGTCGAGGCGACGTGGACGCTGCGGCGCACGCTGCCATCTATCCCGGTGCTCATCCTCACGATGTTCGACCAGGAGCCCTACGTCCTGGAGGCGCTGCGCGCCGGGGCAGCCGGCTACCTCCTGAAGACCGGCTCCCTCCAGCAACTTCATGAGGCCGTGCGTGCGGTGGGCGCGGGCCAGCGCGTGATCGACCCGGCGATCGCGCCGGCCGCAATCCAGCGGGCCGCCGCTCCCCGGCTGGCCGCGCGGGGACCGTTCCCCCTGTCCCGGCGCGAGACCGAGGTCGTGCAGCGCGTGACGGCCGGCCGCACGGTCCGTGACATCGCCGGAGAGCTGCACCTCAGTGCGCACACCGTACGCAACCATCTGAAATCCGCCTACCGCAAGCTGGGCGTGCACAGCCAGGCCGAAGCCGCCGTCCACGCTCTCCGCCGCGGCATCGTCGTGGCCTGAGGAGCCCATGGTCAGATCGCTCCAGGTCCTTCCGGTGCACCTCGATGGAGAGATCCGGCTCCTCCCGCTGCGGGACGTCCTCTACTGCTGCGCGGAGGGTGGGCGCACCCGCGTCGTCACGGCCCAGGGGGACCACGTCTCCCGCTGGCCGCTGCGGCTCCTTGCCGAGCGCCTGGAGAGGTCGCGCTTCTTCCGGGCCCACCGCGCCTACCTCGTCAACCTCGAGCACGTCCGCAGCATCATCCCCTGGACCCGCAACGCCTACAGCCTGGCCCTCGACGGCCGGGCGGAGGTGCCGCTCAGCAAGCACCGTGTGAAGCCCTTGCGCCGGTCGCTCGGCTGGTAGGGGGGAACCCGCCTTCCGGCGTCTGCGTTATACGGAACGGACCACGGGGAAAATCGTACACAGGAGCATTGTCACAGAGCGGCTGTTACAGGAGGAGAGTGCTATGAAGCGACACGTTGGACGCCGTTTGGCCACAGCGCTGCTCGGCATCGTGCTCATCGCGGGCGCACCGGTGTGGGCCCAGGGCGTCAGCCCGATCGGCCAGCCCAGCATCGTGGTCCGGTCCGCACCGTCGTACTATGTCTGGGCGGACCAGAACGGCTGGCACGTGCGGTGGACGACCCCGTATCCGGGGATCTTCTCCGGCACCGTGAGCAGCGACGGCGAGATCCGGGACATCCGCCGCGCCGGAGGCGGGACGCCGGGCTGGCTGTCGCGGTTCGGCGCGCAGCGGGTCGTCTTCGGGACCTGGACGGCCGGAGGGATCGAGGGCTTCGACTTCACGACCACGGGATCGGCGGTGACCTTCAGCCTGCTGATGAATGCCCGGCATGTCCACCAGTCGCAGGTCTTCCTCGGGCGGGCATCCGTGAACCCGCCAGGCATGCCGTTCGTCGCGCTGGCGAGCCCCGCGCTGCTGGCGCAGCAGGGCGCCGGCAGCCACGGCGAGGATCGGCCTGTGGACCGCCGCGAGATTTTGGACCGGCAGCGCGAGTCTCCCTAGGAGGAGCTAGGTGCAGAAGTTCCCGCAGGAGAGACGCTGCGGTCTGTCCCCTTCGCGCCCGCCTTGTACATTTCGAGCAGGCTATCGCCCGAGTGCGGCCAGCATCTCCTCGACCCGGGTGAACTTGACCCGGGGGCGGCCCGCCGCGCGCCCCCGCGCCACCTCGATCTCGTTCAGCGTCCGCCAGTCCGCGTAGGAGAAGGCATGGGGCTGGCGTTCCCGGACGAGCGCGGCCACGGCCTCCGCCTGCGGATGATCCGGTGACAGCACCAGGTCCTGCTCGAGATCCGCGCGCATGTTGGCCACGGTCTCCGCGGCGTCGGGCTTGTTGGTGCCGATCACCCCGCTCGGTCCCCGCTTGATCCATCCCGCGGTGTACAGTCCCTTCCGCGGCTCCTGTGTCTCCGGATCGAGGACCCGGCCCTTGTCGTTGAGGATGACACCCCACTTCTCGTTGAAGGGCACACCTGGAAGCGGCACGCCCCGGTAGCCGACGGAGCGGAACACCAGGCCCGCGGGGAGGTCTTCAACCTCCCCCGTCGACCGGGCGACGAGCGTGCCGGCCGACGTCGCCTCGAGCCGGTTGCGCACCAGCCGCATCCCGTGCACGTGCTGATTCCGGCCGAGCAGCTCGGTCGGTGAGACGAGGAACCGGAGGACCAGCCTGCGAGGCTTGCCCTGGGGCGCCCGGGCGGCCACGCCCTGCAGGATCTCCACCTTCTTCATCGTGGTGTGATCGCGCGTCCGCTCCACGACGCCCTGGCTCAGCTCGTCCAGCTGGACCTCGTCCGGGAGGGCCGTCGCATCCGCATGCGGGAGCTCGGCGAGCTCCTGGATCTCGGGATTGGTGAACGCGGCCTGCGCCGGGCCCCTCCGGCCGAGCATGTGCACCTCTTTCACGCGGCTCTCGCGGAGGGTCTCGAGCGCGTAGTCGGCGATGTCGGTGCGGGCGAGCTCGTCCGTGGAGCGCAGGAGGATCCGGGCGACGTCGACCGCGACGTTGCCCACCCCGACCACGGCGGCCACCTCCTGCTCGAGGTCGAAGCGGTGCTGGGTGTAGTCCGGATGGCCGTTGTACCACGCCACGAACTCCGTCGCGGGATAGCTGCCGGCGAGGTCCTCGCCGGGGACGCCCAGCGGCCGGTCCGTCTGGGCGCCGGTGCAGAAGACCAGCTGGTGGTAATGGCCGGTCAGGTCATCCAGCGTGAGATGGCGTCCGTACTCCACGTTCCCGAAGAACCGGAACCGCGGGTGCGCGGCCGTCCGGTCGAACACCGCGGTCACCGATTTGATCTTCTGATGGTCCGGCGCCACCCCGTAGCGGACCAGGCCGTAGGGGGTCGGCAGGCGGTCGTACATGTCGACGTCGACGACGAGATCTTTGCGGCCGAGGAGCTGCTCCGCGGCATAGAATCCCGTCGGGCCCGCGCCGATCACCGCGACGCGGAGCGGATGCGCTTCCGTCCCGATCTGGCTCATGGATGCTCTGTCGCCACCCGGGCCTCCAGCATGTCGATCTCGCCCTCATATTGATCGCGCTGCGCCTTCACGACGTCGCCGATGGAGACGATGCCTGCGAGGCGGTCCCCTACGACCACCGGCAGGTGGCGGATGCGGCGCTCGGTCATGGTATGGGCGACGACCCGCAGATCGTCCCCGGGCGCGGCGGTGATGAGGTCCCGGGTCATCAGCTGCCGGACGGGCCGGCCGAAGAGCGCCTCGTCGCGCACCGCCGCGCGGACGATGTCCCGCTCGGAGATGATGCCGAGCGGCCGCACCCGATCGTCGACCACGACGAGGGCGCCGATGTTGTGGGCCGCCAGCTGCGCGAGCACCTCGCGCACCGTCTGGTCGGGACGAGCCGTGTACACCTGACCACCCTTCTGAGCCAGCACATGCTCGATGTTCATCGCACGCCTCCCCGTACGGACCAGTCACTGATGATGATAGCGTGTTTCCCCACTCCCGTAGGAGGGCCCACGCCCGCCAGGGCACCGCCGCTTGCGTCTGCCGGCGCCGTGCCGGGGGCATCACTCTGACAACAGGAGGTGGTCCCCGACATGCGATCCATCCTCATGGCGCTGCTGCTCGCCGCAATCCTCGCGGCGACGGCGGCTGCGGGAGCGGCGACGCCGGCGACCCCGGCGATGCCGTTCAAGTCAGGCACGGTGTGGACGTACCGGGTCTTGAAGACCGAGTCCGCGGGCGGGCGGACCGTGGAGACGCGGGCGATCACGTACAAGGGCATGGCCACGTACCGCGGCCAGAGCTACCACGTGTTCGAGACGCGCGACTCGCTCGGCAAGGGGCTCGAGCGTGACATGGTCACCTGGACCGGGACGATGTTCCGCCAGGCCGCGACCGTCGTCATGGAAGGCAAGAATACGACCGAGATCGTCTTCGACAGGCCGTACGCGACGAGCGGGGCGAGCGAAGCCCTGTCCGGCCGGACCGACGTCTACCAGAACGGCGAGCTCACCGGTCGCGGCGGGTGGAGCAACGTGGTGAGCAAGGGCAAGACCCAGAAAGTCACTGTACCCGCCGGGACGTTCACGGCCACCCGGTGGGAGGGAGCGCTGGTCCTCGGGAACCTCAAGCAGGTGTACACGATGTACGCCGTGGGGCCCGTGGAAGTCCGCGCCGACATGGAGGTCTTCGACAAGGGCGTGCGGCAGGCCTCGATCGTGATCGAGCTGACGAAGGGGCCGGTCGGGAAGTAGCCACCGCAGTCCGCGGGTCAGTCCGGCGGGCGGGTCGCTCTCGCAGCGGCCCGCCCGCTGCGTTGTGTGCTAGAATTGAATCCGGACTGATTCACTCAACAATCACCAGAGGAGGCAGGCATGGCACTGACCCGGCGCGGTCCGCTGCTCTCGGATGAGCAGATGGAGCGCTACTCGCGCCAGATCATCCTCGACGAGCTCGGCGTCGTCGGCCAGCACAAGCTGCTTGAGAGCAAGGTCCTCGTCATCGGGGCCGGCGGGCTCGGCAGCCCGGTCTCCCTGTACCTCGCGGCCGCCGGCGTCGGGACGCTCGGCATCGTGGACGGGGACCGCGTGGACCTCACGAACCTGCAGCGTCAGGTCCTGCACTACACGCACGACGTCGGACGGCCCAAGACGCAGTCGGCCCGGCGGACGCTCGAGGACATCAACCCCGACATCACGGTCAACACGTTCCAGACCGTGCTGGCCAGCGACAACGCGCTCGACATCATCCGCGACTACGACGTCGTCGTGAACGGCAGCGACAACTTCCCGACGCGCTACCTCGTCAATGACGCCACCGTGTTTCTCGGGAAGCCGCTCATCGACGCGAGCATCCTGAAGTGGGAAGGCCAGGCCACGACCTTCCTGCCCGGTCGCGGCTGCTACCGCTGCCTGTTCCCAACCCCGACGCCCCCCGGGGCGGTGCCGTCCTGCGCCGAAGGCGGCATCATCGGCGCGGTGGCCGGATTCATGGGCACGCTGCAGGCCCTGGAGACCGTGAAGGTCCTCCTCGGTCGCGGCGACACGCTGGCCAACCGGCTGCTCATCTTCGATGCCCTGAGCAGCGAGATCCGCACCCTGCGCTGGAACCGGAACCCGAACTGCCCGGTGTGCGGGGATCATCCGACGATCACCGAGCTCATCGACTACGAGGCGTTCTGCGGCGTCCCCGGCCGCGCGGCGGGGCACGAGCCCGTCGCGGTCGAGACGCCCTCGATCGACATCAGCCCGGAGAAGGCCAGGCAGCTCGTCGAATCGGGCGGGGCCGTCCTGGTCGACGTGCGGGAGAACTGGGAGTGGATGACCTCGCGCATCCCCGGCGCCACGCTCATCCCCATGAGCGAGCTGCCGCAGCGGATCGGAGAGATCCCCACCGGCCGCCCGGTCATCGTGTACTGCGCCGTCGGGCAGCGCAGCGCCGCCGTCGTCGAGGCCCTGCGCCAGATGGGCCACGACCGCGCCTACAACATCGCCGGCGGGATTGTGGCCTGGATGAACGGGCAGTATCCTGTTGAGGCCGGCCCAACGTCCTGAAGGAACGGGGACGGGGCCTTTGAAATGAGCAGTGTGTCCGATGTCCCCAACCTGGTCGAAGACCGCCTCGTGCCGTCAGAGTGCCCCACTGTGATGCGCCAGGCCGTCCTCCGCGAACCCCGCCGCATCGAGCTCGTGACCCGCCCCGTGCCGGATCCCGGCCCGGGGGAAGTCGTCCTGCGCGTGCGCGCCGCGCTCACCTGCGGCACCGACCTCAAGACGTACCGCCGCGGTCATCCGAAGGTGCCGTTCGGTCCGTTCGGGCATGAGTGCGCGGGCGACGTCGTGGCCGCGGGAAGCGGCGTGCACACGGTTCGCGAGGGCGACGCCGTGGTGCCGACCCCCACCGCGCCGTGCGGTCAGTGCGCGTCCTGTCGCGGGGGCCGGCAGAACCTCTGCGAGCGGCAGTTCGAGGGCATCGTCCTGGGCGCGTACGCCGATTACCTGCTCGTCTCTGAAAAAGTGGCGGCGACGAACCTGCTGGGGAAGCCCTCCGGGTTGTCCTACATCGAGGCGGCGTTCCTCGAGCCGCTGTCCTGCGTCGTCCATGCCTGGGACCGCCTGCGGCCGGCGCCGGTGGAGCAGGTGGCCGTAGTTGGGCTCGGCGGCATCGGGCTGCTGCACATTCGCATGGCGAAGGCGATGGGCGCCCGGGTCATCGCCGTCGGCCGGCGGGCCGAGCGCCTCGCTCTGGCGGCGGGGCTGGGCGCGGATGCCGTGGTAGACACGGAGCGCGACGACATCGCCCAGGGGATCCGGGAGGCGAGCGGAGGCCGCGGCCCCGATCTCGTCATCGAGTGCACCGGTCATCCCCGGATGTGGGTCGAGGTCGCCGGCTGGGCCCGCCCCGGGGGGCGGGTGCTGCTGTTCGCCGGGCTCGCCGCCGGCGCGCAGGTCGCCTTCGACGCCACCCGCCTGCACTACGACGAGGTCGACATCATCAACAGTTTCCATTACCGTCCGAACGACGTGGAGGAGGCCTACCGCCTGCTCGCCACGCGCGTCATCGACGTGCGGCCGATCATCAGCGGTGTGCGCGACCTCCCCAGCATCGTGGACGTCTTCGCCTCCCTGGACCGCGGCAACGGCGTGAAGTACGCGATCCTGCCGGAGGCCACGGGATGGGCGTAGCCCGGACCCGCGCCGTCGTCTTCCACAGCCCCGACGACCTCCGCCTCGAGACCGTCTCGCTCCCCGAGCACGGCGCCGGCGGTCTGCTCGTCCGTATCCGCGCCTGCGGTCTGTGTCCCGGCGAAGCGATGGACTGGTACATGGCGCGCAAGGCGCCGCTCGTCCTCGGCCACGAGCCGGTCGGCGACGTGATGGCCGCCGGCGGGGCGGTGGAGGGGTTCAAGCCGGGCGACCGCGTCTTCGTCCATCACCACGCCCCCTGCATGCGCTGCGCGCGATGCCGGCGCGGGGATTACGTGCACTGCGCCACCTGGCGGCGCTCGCGGCTCATCCCGGGTGGGATGAGCGAGTTCGCGGTCGTGCCGCCCGAGATCGTCGCCGGCGACACGCTGCTCGTCCCCCCGGAGATCTCCGATGAGGCGGCAACCTTCATCGAGCCGCTCGCCACTGTGGTGAAGTCGCTGCGCCGGAGCCGGATGCGTCCCGGCGACCGCGTGCTGGTCATCGGGCTCGGCGTGATGGGGATGCTGCACGTGATGTTGGCCGGCCGGCTCGGCGCCGGTCTGGTCCTCGGGGCCGACCGAGTCCCGGGGCGCCTGGCGCGAGCGCGCCAGGTCGGGGCCGATCACGTCATCGACGTCCGCAACATGCCGCTGGCCGACGCGGTCCGGGAGGCAACCGACGGGGACGGCGCGGACGTCGTGATCGTCGGCCCCGGGAGCCTGGAGGCGATCCAGGCCGGCTTCGAGGCCGCGGGCCCGGGCAGCACGCTCGTGCTATTCACCCCGACCGAGCCCGCGACGCGCTGGCCGCTGCCCGTGCACGACGCGTACTTCCGGGAGGTGAGCGTCGTGCCGTCGTACTCATGTGGCCCAGACGACACTCGAGAAGCGCTGCGTCACATCCGCGAAGGCCTGCCCGTTGAGTCGCTCGTCACCCATCGCCTGCCGCTCGAGGACGCACTCGAGGGCTACCGCCTGGTCCGCGAGGCCACCGATGCGCTCAAGGTCGTGGTGCGGCCGTGACGCATCAACCGGAGACGGGCAGCTGCGATCTCCCGGAGCCGGCGGTCGAGCGGTCGAGCCTCGTGCACCGGAAGTTCGACGGGACGGCGTTCACCTGGGATGGTGTACCGGCGCAGGTGTACAAGCGCGGGGACTCGGGCACCTCTGGGATGGGATGGCGTGAGGTCGTCCGCCACACGCTCGCGGGCGGGGAGGAGCTGGCCTTTCAGCTCCGCTACTTCGAGATCGGCCCGGGAGGGTTCAGCAGCCTGGAGAAGCACCAGCACGCGCACACCATCGTCGTCCTCCGGGGCCGGGGGCAGGTCGTCGCCGGGCGCGAGGTCTTCACCGTCGAGCCGTTCGACCTCGTCGTCATCCCGCCGGGGGCGCCGCACCAGTTCGTGAACGCGGGCGGGGAGCCGTTCGGCTTTCTGTGTCCGGTGGACGCCGACCGCGATCCGCCCCAGGCGCTCACGGAGGACGAGCTGGCGCGCCTGATGCAGGACCCCGACGTCCGCGCTGCGGTGCGCGTGGGCTGACCGTTGATTTCTTGACACGCGTCATCAGGAATCCCTAGAATGGAGGAGCCATGATCACCATCACCGACGCCGCCACCGTCAAGCTCCGCGAGCTGATCAGCAGCCAGGAGCAGCCGGACCTCTACCTCCGCCTGTTCATCGCCCCCGGCGGGTGCGAAGGCTTTTCCTACGGCATGGCGTTCGACGCCGAGCGGCACGACGACGACGCGGTGATCGAGCGCGGCGGCGTGCGCGTTCTGGTGGACGCGACGAGCGGACCCTACGTGGCGGGCGCGCAGATCGACTACGTCAAGTCCCAGATGGGCGAGGGGTTCACCGTGCGCAACCCCAACGCGGTGGCGACATGCGGCTGCGGCCATTCCTTCCGCACCAAGCACGACGCCGGCCAGCCCCAGTCCTGTGATTGCGACACACCGGAGAGCCAGAAGGCCCCGGAGACCCAGCAGGCCTAGGAGCGATGACACAGATGAGCGAGCAGGTGCAAACCCAGACCCCCGATCTTCGCCATCGCGTGGAGCACGTGCTGGAGACCATCCGGCCGTACATCCAGGGCGACGGCGGTGACCTCGAGCTCGTGGACATCATCAACGGCATCGTGCAGATCCGCCTCGCCGGGGCGTGCGTCGGGTGCATGCACTCGATGATGACGCTGCAGGCCGGGGTGGAGCGCATGCTCAAGGAAGCGGTGCCCGAGATCAAGGGCGTCGAGGCGATGCCCTTCTAGCAGAACTGAACGCGGAGACGTGGAGGGCTCTCCGGGAAAACCCCGGAGGGCCCTTCTTGCTGTACACTCATCTCGGGTGGTTGAGCATGAGCACCCCGTGGACCCACATCCTCCGCAAGATCGACGACTACCGCTGGGAGATCCCGCAGTCCTACAAACCTGGGATGCGTGTGCCCGGGCTCGTCTACGCCGACGAGCGCATGCTGCGGCAGATCGCGCAGGAGCAGGCCCTCGACCAGGTGGCCAACGTGGCCACACTGCCGGGGATCGTGGGCGCCTCGCTGGCGATGCCCGACATCCATTGGGGCTACGGGTTTCCGGTAGGCGGAGTGGCGGCGTTTGATCCCGACGACGGTATCATCAGTCCTGGAGGCGTAGGGTATGACGTCTCGTGCGGGGTCAGGGTCATCCGGACCAGCCTTGACGAGGGGGCGGTACGCCCTCACCTGCAGCGCCTCGTCGACGCACTCTTTGCCGCTGTCCCGTCGGGTGTCGGCGCGACCGGCCGTTTGAAGCTGGACACCCGCGCGATCGATGCTGTGCTCCGGGGCGGCGCACGGTGGGCCGTCGAGCAGGGTTATGGATGGAACGAGGACCTCGCCGCGATCGAGGGAGGGGGCGCTCTGCCGCGGGCGGATCCCGATGAGGTAAGCCAGCAGGCGAAGCAGCGCGGCCGCGGGCAGATCGGGACGCTCGGGTCGGGGAATCACTTCCTCGAGATCCAGGTCCTCGACGAAGTGTACGACGTCACTGCCGCACGGGCGATGGGGCTGGAGGAACCGGGCCAGGTCGTGGTGTTTGTCCACTGCGGCTCGCGCGGGCTCGGCCATCAGGTCTGTACGGATTACCTCCGCGTCGCGGAGCGCTCTGCGCGTGCCCACGGGATCGATCTGGTCGACCGTCAACTGGCCTGCATGCCCTTCACGTCCGACGAAGGGCGGCGGTACTTCGCGGCGATGAGCGCCGCGGCGAACTTTGCCTGGGCCAACCGTCAGCTGATCATGCACTGGCTCCGCGAGGCGTTCAGCAACGTGTTCCGCCAGAGCGCTGAAACCCTCGGGATGGCGCTGGTGTACGACGTCTCTCACAACATCGCGAAGATCGAGCGCTACATCGTCGACGGCGTGGAGCGGGAACTGGTCGTCCACCGCAAGGGCGCCACGCGGGCCTTCCCGCCCGGGCATCTCGACGTCCCCGAGCGCTACCGCGCCATCGGGCAGCCCGTGCTCATCCCCGGCGACATGGGCCGCTACTCCTTCATCGCCGTCGGCACCGAGCAGGCGATGCGCGAGTCCTTCGGCTCCACCTGCCACGGGGCCGGACGGGTGATGGGCCGCAAGCAGGCCGTGCGCACGCTGGCCGGGCGGGACATCGCGGAGGAGCTGCGCCGGAAGGGCATCCTCGTGCGCGCCCAGAACCGCGAGCTGCTGGCCGAGGAAGCCCCGCAGGCCTACAAGGACGTCGCCGACGTCGTCGGAGTGTGCCACGCCGCGGGGATCAGCCGGCGCGTCGCCCGCACGCGGCCCATCGGCGTTGTGAAAGGATAAGCGGCCCCCGCGGGGAACCGCAGACAGGGAGGCCGTGCAGTGCCGGAGCGCATCGCCGCACCCTCAGAGTTCCCCCTCAAGGGCATCTGGTACTACGACCCGTACACCCCGGCGGAGGTCCACGCCCACCGCTCGGGGCCGGTGGTCGTCCGCGCGCGGACCAGGTTCCAGGACGTCGTCATCCAGCACCTGGAACACCTCGGCCGCTGCCTCATCGTCGACGGGAGGATCCAGTCCGCCGAGGTGGACGAGTACGTCTACCACGAGCTGCTGGTGCACCCCGCGATGGTGGCGCATCCCGATCCGGTTCGGGTGCTGATCTGCGGTGGCGGAGAAGGCGCTCCGCTGCGCGAGGTTCTCCGCCACCCGTCGGTGGACGCCGTGGTCATGGTCGACCTCGACGCCGAGCTTATCGCCCTCTGCCGCGAGCACCTCGGACCCTGGCACCGGGGCGCCTTCGACGATCCGCGGGTGCGTCTCGTCTACGCCGACGCGCGCACCTTCGTCGAGCAGACGGCGGAGACGTTTGACGTCGTCATCGCCGACCTCACCGATCCCACCGAAAGCGCCCCGAGCAAGCTCCTCTACACCGAGGAGTTCTACCGGGCGGTGGCGCGCGTGCTCGATCCGGGCGGGGTGTTCGTCACGCAGGCCATCGGCCTGCACTACGATGCGGGCGACCGCCTGCACGCGATGGTCCATCGCACGGTGCGCCGCGTGTTCGCTGACGTGCGATCGTACGGTGACTACATCCTCTCCTTCGACTACCCGTGGGCATTCGTCGGTGGCGCGCCGCGGCCGGTCTGGGACGCGCTGACGCGTGAGGAAGTCGACCGCCGCCTGCGCGACCGGCAGATCGAGCTGCGCTTCTACGATGGAGAGACGCATCTGCGGGCGGTGTCGCTGCCCAAACCGCTGCGGGCGCTCATCGCGGAGGAGGGCGCGGTCATCACGGACGAGGAACCGCTCACCCTTCCGTAGCGGGTGGAAGGAGGGACCCGTGCAGATCGAGCTGTCGGAGGAGCAGGTCCTGCTGCACCGGACGGTGCGGGAGTTCGCCGCAACGGAGCTGCGGCCGAACGGGCGACGATGGGATCGAGAGGGGACATTCCCCCACGAGGTCGTCCCGAAACTGGCGGCCCTCGGCCTGCTGGGCTTGAGCGTTCCCCAGGCCTACGGGGGAGCAGGCCTCGGGGCACTTGGCGCGGCGCTGGCCGTCGAGGCCGTCTCGTGGGGCGATGGGTCGATGGGGTTGACCGTGGCCTCGCACAACTCCCTCTGCACCGGGCACATCCTGCACGCGGCGAGCGCCGATCAGAAGCAGCGCTACCTGCCGCGTCTGGCGAGCGGCGAGGCCCTCGGCGGGTGGTGTCTGACCGAGCCCTCGGCTGGCAGCGACGCGGCGGCGATCGCGACCCGCGCCCAGCGCCGCGGCAGCGTGTACGTCATGAACGGAAGCAAGGTCTTCGTCACGCAGGGCAGCGTGGCCGGCGTCTACGTCGTCATGGCGGTCACCGACCCCGCCGCCGGCCGGCGCGGCATCTCCGCTTTCATCGTCGAGCATGACACGCCGGGGCTGCGCGTCGGCAAGAAAGAAGACAAGCTCGGCCTGCGCGCGAGCGACACCGCCGAGGTCATCTTCGAGGATTGCGAGGTCCCCGCGGGCAACCTCATCGGCGCCGAGGGCGAGGGTTATGCGCAGGCGATGAAGACTCTCGAACGCGGTCGCATCGGGATCGGGGCGATGGCGATCGGCCTGGGCCGCGCCGCCCTGGACGCCAGCATCGCCTACGCCTCCCAGCGCAAGGCCTTCGGCCGGACGCTGGCCGAGCAGCAGGCGATCCAGTTCATGATCGCGGACATGGCCCTGGAGTTGGACGCGGGCTGGCTCCTCGTCCTGCGCGCGGCCCAGCTGGCCGATCTCGGCGAACCGTTCCGGCGAGAGGCGTCGATGGCGAAGCTCTACAGCAGCGAGGCGGCCTCCCGCGCCGCGAACAAGGCGGTGCAGATCCACGGCGGGTATGGGTACATCAAGGACTACCACGTTGAGCGTTACCTCCGCGACGTCAAGCTGACCGAGATCGGCGAGGGAACGTCGGAGATCCAACGAATTATCATTGCCAAATCCCTGCTGGAAGCGTAATCTTGTCGTCCAACGCCGGTCCCGGGGTGAGGGGTGCACGCGTTCCTGTCACGTCTGGAACAGGGGGTCCTGCTCGCCGACGGCGCCATGGGCACGCAGCTGTACGCCCGGGGCGTCCCGTTCGACCAGTGCTTTGACGAGCTGAACCTCACCGCCCCCGAGCTCGTCCGGGGCATCCACCTCGATTACCTGGAAAGCGGCGCCGAGCTCATCGAGACCAACACCTTCGGCGCCAACCG
Organism: bacterium; assembly: GCA_035693805.1. GTDB lineage: Bacteria > Sysuimicrobiota > Sysuimicrobiia > Sysuimicrobiales > Kaftiobacteriaceae > Kaftiobacterium. Next base: position 19,362 of record DASSGA010000082.1, read on the forward strand.
CTTCAAGCTTACCGGCCACGGTCTGGCCGACCGGCTCGAGGAGATCAACCGGGCCGGCGCACGCGTCGCCCGCGAGGCGGTCGACGTCACCGGTCGCGCGGTCTTCGTCGCGGGCTCGATGGGCCCCATCGGCCGCCCGATGGCCCCCCTCGGGGCCCTGACGCCCGAAGAGGTCCGCGAGACGTTCGCCGAGCAAGCCGGGGCGCTCGCGGCCGGGGGCGTCGACGTGCTCATCCTCGAGACGTTCACCGACCTCGCCGAGCTGGTCGAGGCGGTGCGCGGGGTCCGCTCCGTTGCATCCCTCCCGCTGATCGCCCAGATGACCTTCACGCAGGAAGGGAAGACATTGCTCGGCCACGGCCCGCGCGAGATCGTCGAGGCGCTCGAGCGCCTGGGGGTCGAGGTCGTCGGCGCGAACTGCAGCGTGGGCAGTCAGGGCATCCTCGAGGTCATGGCGCAGATGGCCGCCGCATCGCGCACGGTGCGCCTCTCCGCGATGCCCAACGCCGGCTTTCCCTCATACGTGGGCGGGCGCTACATCTACGTCTCCACCCCGGAGTACATGGCCGGCCACGCGCTGCGGCTGGCGGCCCTCGGGGTCCGTGTCATCGGTGGCTGTTGCGGGACCACCCCCGAGCACATCGCGGAGATCCGGGATCTGCTGCGGGAGACGGCAGGCTCAGCGGTGGTGGGCTCCGCGGGCGATGTCAAGGAGTCCGCGAAGCCATCCGCGTGGGCGCTCAGCGCAACCGTCGTCGAACCTGAGCCGGCCGCCATCCGTCCGCCGGCGCCGAGCAGCCTCGGCCAGAAGCTGGGGCGCTCGTTCGTCGTCACCGTCGAGATCAATCCGCCCAAGGGCGTCCACGATCGGCGCGAGATCGATGCCTGCCGCCGCCTGCGGGAGGCGGGGGTGGATGCCATCGACGTCGCCGACAACCCGAT
>DASSGA010000083.1:0-5514 GCA_035693805.1 bacterium
CGAGCTTCTTCTCGACCTTGCCGACGCGGATGCCGGGGAATGCCTTCTCCACAATGAAGGCGGACAGACCCTTCGCTCCCGGCTCCGGGCTGCTGCGCGCATAGACGATGCAGATGTCGGCCTCAACGGCGTTGGTGACGAACGCTTTCGTCCCGTTCAGGATCCAGGTCTCCCCCTCAAGTCGAGCCGTGGTGCGCAGCGACATCGCGTCCGACCCGGATGATGGCTCCGTCAGGCAGTAGCAGCCGAGCGATCGCCCGGAGGCCAGGGCCGGCAGATAGCGGCGCTTCAGGGCCTCGGACGCGAAGCGGTAGATGGGATCGCAGACGAGCGAGTTGTTGACGGTGATGATGGTCTGGATGCCCGCGGAAGCGCGCGCCAGCTCTTCCTGCGCGATGACGTACGAGACGGCATCGAGGCCGGACCCGCCGTAGGCCTCGGGGATGGTCATGCCGAGCAGGCCGGCCTCCGCAGCCTTACCGATCACCTCGCGCGGGAACTCCCCGGTGTGGTCGAGTGCGGCGGCGGAAGGCAGGATCTCGCGCGCGGCGAAATCCGCCGCCGCGGCCTGCACCACGCGGTGTTCGTCAGACAGCCGGAAGTCCACCTTCGTCTACATTCTTGCCCAGGCCCGCGCCCTCCCCCCCTCGGGTGAGGCAGGAGTCACCGGCAGCGCGGTGTATTCACCTCAGCGGAACGCTCGTAGCCCGCGTGACCCATTCCCCGAGGTGTCCGGACAATGAGCGACCGCGTGGCCATCGTGGGCGTCGGCTTCACGCCGCCCCGCGCGCTGTCCCCCGACCAGTCGTACCGGGAGATGACCTTTGCCGCGGCGACCCGCGCCTACGCCGACGCGGGCGTCACGCACCGTGAGATCGATAGCTTCGTCAGCGTCTGCGAGGACCTCCACGAAGGGACGAGCATCACGGATGAGTACACGCCCGACCAGCTCGGGGCGGTCCTGCGGCCCGTCCAGACCATCGCCGGGGACGGCATCCAGGGACTGGCGACGGCGTTCATGCTCATCCGCACGGGCATCGCCGACCGCGTCGCCGTCGAATCGCACTGCAAGTCGAGCAACATCCTCCGGCACGAGGAGGTGCTGGAGATGGCCCTCGACCCCGTCTTCGAGCGGCCGCTGCGCCTGAACCCGCATTACATCGCCGGCCTGGAGATGGCCCGCTTTCTCCACGAGACCGGCACGACGCAGGACGCGGTCGCCCAGGTCGCAGCGAAGAACCGGCGCCAGGCGTTGAGCAACCCGGTGGCGGGCTTCGGGGCAAACTTCGGGGCGGATGATGTTCTGGCCTCGCCGCCCGTGAGCGAGCCGCTGCGGGAACTCGAGATCAGCCCCTACGCCGATGGCGCTGTTGTCCTCGTCCTCGCGTCCGAGGAAGCGGCAGGGCGCACGCCCAGACCGGTGTGGATCCGCGGGGTCGGCTGGATCTCGGACACCCCATGGCTGGGATCGCGGTCCTGGGGAGCCGCCACGTACGCCGCACTCGCGGCGGAGATGGCGTACCGGATGGGGGGCGTGACCAACCCCGCCCACGAGATCCGCTTCGCTGAGCTTGACGACACCTACGCGTACAAGGAGCTGCAGCACATGGAGGCGGCCGGCCTGGCTGCTCGAGGCGAAGCGGGTCGCATGACGCTGGCCGGCGAGACCGGACGGGGAGGCAGCCTGCCGGTCAATCCCTCCGGGGGCAGCCTCGGGATGGGTTACTGCTTCGACACCTCGGCGCTGTACCGAACCGCCGAGGCGGTGCGGCAGATCCGCGGCGAAGCGGGCCGGCATCAGGTGCGCGGGGCAACCACGGGACTCGTCATCTCCTGGCGCGGGGTGCCGACGCAGACCGGCGGCGCGCTCGTGCTGGGCGCTGCCTGAACGGTGCACACCCTCAGCTCCGGGCGGAGGTCGGCATGAAACGCAAGCCGCATCGCAGGGTCGCGGTCGTCGGCGCCGGGCTGAGCCTGTTCATGCGCCGGGCGCTCGAGACGGGCAAGGAGCTCTCCTACTACGCGGCCTCGCAGGCCCTCGAGAGCGCCGGCGTCAAGCGCAAAGACGTCGAGGCGGTGGTGATGGCCACGGCACCCGACGCCTTCGACGGCGTGCACATGAAGGGCGACTGGCTGCTGGACGGCGCCGGCGGCGTGCGCAAGCCGTACATGCGCGCGTACGTGGGCGGCGGCTCGGGCGTGTTCAGCATCATCAGCGGCTGGACGCTGGTCGCCTCCGGGCTGTTCGACCTCGTCCTGGTGGTCGGCGAGGAGAAGATGAGCAGCTGCCAGCCGCATCCCCAGGGGGCGTTCCTCACCATCTTCGATCAGATCATCGAGCGGCCGCTGGGCCCAAACCTGCTGTGGATCTTCTCGCTGGAACAGCACCGGTACATGTCCACCTACGGCATCCGCAACGAGGACATCGCGCTCGTCTCCGTCAAGAACAAGCGCAACGCTCTCGATCACCCGGCCGCGCAGGTGTCCGCGGCCCTTACCGTCAAGGACGTGCTGGCCTCGGAGGTTGTGGCCTGGCCGGTACACCGCCTCATGGTGAGCCCCATCAGCGACGGGGCGGCCGCTATCGTCCTGGCCAGCGAGGCGGTTGCCCGCCGCCTGACCGACAAGCCGGTCTGGGTCCAGGGTGTGGGCTGGTCGCTCGATACTTCGTACTGGGGGAACCGAGACCTCGCGTATCCACGGTACGTGGAGACCGCCGCGCGCATGGCGTACGAGATGGCCGGCGTCACCGAGCCGGGCAAGCAGATCCATGTCGCCGAGCCATACGATCCCTTTGCTTACAAAGAGCTGCACCACCTCGAAGGGCTGCAGCTGGCGGGGAAGGGTAAGGCCCCCGAAGATCTCGCCCAGGGCCGGTTCGAGCGGACGGGCCCCCTGCCCGTGTGTCCGTCGGGCGGGCTGATGGGCGTGGGCAACCCGATCGCGGCGGCGGGGGTGATGAAGCTGTGTGAGCTGTTCTGGCAGCTCCGCGGCGAGGCCGGCGCGCGCCAGATCCCAGGCCAACCTGAGCGGGGCGTGGCGCAGGCCTGGGGCGATCTGATGCAGATCGGCACGGTCGCCGTGCTGGGGATCCACTGATGAAGGGCAAACCCGCCGCACGCAGACCCCCTGCCCGCCGGCGCGCGAGCACCGGGATCCGCCGCATCGACGCCCCCCCGCGGCTGCCGATGCGCGGCCACGGACTGAGCGACGTCGAGTTCCAGCAGACGGTCCCCACGGTCTGGTGGGAGCCGAAGCTGGAGTACGGCTGGGACGCCGGGGAGGCCATCGGCCGCTTCCTGGCCGGACTTAAAGCCGGGAAGATCTACGGCGTGCGCTGCCGCACCTGCGGGCGGACCGTGACCCCTCCGCGCGCCTTCTGCGAGCTCGACTTCAAACCGATGGACGAATGGGTCGAGCTCCCCGACACCGGGACGGTGAACACCTTCTCCGTGTGCTACATCACCTGGGACATGAAGCCGCTGCGCAGACCGCAGATCCCGGCCGTCATCGAGATCGACGGGACGACACCGCGCGTGGGCTTCCTGCACCTGCTCGGGGGCGTCTCGGGATCCACGGTTGAGGCGGTACGCAAGCAGGTGCAGGTCGGGACGCCGGTACGGGCGGTATGGAGGCCGTTGCGGGAACGGGAGGGGGCGATCACGGACATCCTCTACTTCGCACCCCTGAAGGCGAAAGGGAGGAGGGCGTGATGGCACACGGCGTGGACGCGCGGACATGGTACGGCACGATGCCCGTGCAGTTCCGATACACGCCGGGCACGGCGGGACTGCGCTTCTTCGAGACCCTGAAGAAGAAGGGAACGCTCGCCGCCACCCGCTGCGCCGAGTGCGGAAAGACCTACCTGCCCCCACGTGTGTACTGTGAGAACTGCTTCGCGGATCTCGGGGACAGCTGGATCGAGGTCGAGCCGCGGGGCCGGATCCACACGTTCACCCTCGTGCATCTGGACCGCGAGGGGCGGCGGCTGCGGCAGCCGGAGATCGCGGCCTACGTGCGGATCGACGGGACCGACGGGGGACTCGTCACGAGATTGCTGACCGTGCGCCCCGAGGATGTCCGCATCGACCTGCCGGTGGAAGGTGTGCTCCTCCCGCCCCGGCTGCGCACAGGGGCCCTCGACGACATCAGGGGCTTCGCCCCGGTCGGCTCCGGCGGACCCGCCCGCCGCGGGCGCGCACGGTAGCGGAGCCATCCTGGGCGTACGCTCACGTGCTGTGCTCGTAGAACCCCCGGCCCGTCTTCCGCCCGTGCCGGCCGGCGAGGACCATCTTCTTCATCAGCGGCGGCGCGGCGTAGCGCGCGTCTTTGAACTCCTCGAACATCGCCTCGGCGATGTAGTAGGTCGTGTCGATCCCCACGTAGTCGAGCAGCGTGAGCGGGCCCATCGGGTGGGCCAGGCCGAGCTGCACCGCGGTGTCGATGTCTTCCTTCGTGGCGATGCCGAGCTCGAGCGCGCGCACCGCGTCGAGCAGGTAGGGCACGAGGAGCAGGTTGACGATGAAGCCCGGGCTGTCCTTGCAGACCACGACCGTCTTGCCGACGGACTCGGCGAATGACCGCCCCGCGGTCATGGTCGCGTCCGAGGTCTCGAGTCCGCGGATCAGCTCGACGAGCTTCATCACCGGCACCGGGTTGAAGAAGTGCATCCCCAGCACGTGACCGGGGCGCTTCGTCACCGACGCCATCTCCGTGATGCTGAGCGACGACGTGTTGCTGGCGAAGATCGTCCGGGGCGGGCACAGCCGGTCGAGCTCGATGAAGACCTCCTTCTTCATCTCCATCTTCTCGATCACGGCCTCGATGACGAGATCCGCGTCCCCGAGGTCGGCCAGCGCCGTGGTCCCCTTGATCCGCCTGCGTGCCGTCTCCATGTCGGGCGCCGCGAGCTTGCCCCGCTCCACCGCGCGCCGCAGGGAGCCCTCCACGCGGCTCACCCCCGTGCCGAGCAGCGCCTCGTCCACCTCGCGCACGACGACGTCGTAACCGGCCCGTGCGCACACCTCGACGATCCCCGATCCCATCAGCCCGCATCCCACGACACCCACGCGCTTGATCTCCATCGGTCTCCTCCGTCTCCCTCAGGCGACGTCCACGCGCGCCTTTGTGACCTCGGCTTCGCCAAGCACCACCATCTGGTCGTAGCCCTCGCCCGGGATGCGGCGCAGGGCGTCCTGGAGCATCTGCCACTGCCGGCGGATCACCCCCGCCCCCACCCGGCGGTCCCGCCGCGCATCCCATAGGCGGCAGGTCGCTTCGGGGACGTCGAAGATGACGACGGTCACCGGCACACCGCTCCGCCGGGCGATCGCGCGTAGGGCCCGGCGCGCCTCGGGATGCAGCGCGGTGCTGTCCGCGACGGTGAGCCGGCGGTGGCACAGGCGGAGTTCGATGATCTCGTGGAACAAGCCGAAGGCGTCGCGCGAGACCCGCAGGCTGGCCTCGTCGTCGGCGATCATCGCCCGGCAGCGATCCGACGACACGACGCACGTC
>DASSGA010000084.1:0-2813 GCA_035693805.1 bacterium
CTCGTCGAGCGTGGTCGCGCCGATGCAGCGAAGCTCGCCGCGCGCCAGGGCGGGCTTGAGCATGTTCGCGGCGTCCATCGCGCCTTCGGCGGCGCCCGCGCCGACCAGCGTGTGGAGCTCGTCGATGAACAGCACGATGTCCCCGCGGCTCTTGATCTCCTTCAGCACCTTCTTCAGGCGCTCCTCGAAGTCACCGCGGTAGCGCGACCCGGCGACCAGGGCCGCCAGATCCAGCTGCACCACGCGCTTGTTCCGGAGCACCTCCGGGACGTCGCCGCGCACGATGCGCTGGGCGAGCCCCTCGGTGATGGCCGTCTTGCCGACGCCGGGTTCCCCGATCAGCGCGGGGTTGTTCTTCGTGCGGCGGGAGAGCACCTGGATCACCCGCTCGATCTCGCGCTCGCGGCCGATCACCGGATCGAGCTTGCCATCGCGCGCCAGCTTGGTGAGGTCGCGGCCGAACTCGTCGAGGGTGGGTGTCTTGCTGGTCTGCTTGGTGTAGGACGTGGTCCCCTCCTCGCCGAGGAGGTAGACCACCTGGGCCCGCACCCGCTCGAGGTCGGCCCCCATCGCCTCCAGCACGCGCGCCGCCACCCCTTCGCCTTCGCGGATTAGGCCGAGGAGCAGGTGCTCGGTGCCGATGTAGTTGTGGCCCAGCCGGCGGGCTTCGTCCAGGGCGAGCTCGAGGACCTTCTTGGCGCGCGGAGTGAAGGCGACTTCCTCATAGGGGGTGCGCTCCCCGCGGCCGATCGCGCTCTCGATTTCGGCGCGCACCCGATCGGGGGAGATGTTCAGGCTCTCCAGCACCTTGCTGGCGACCCCCTCACCCTCCCGGATGATGCCCAACAGAATGTGCTCGGTGCCGACCGCGCTGTGGTTGAGGCGCTTGGCTTCTTCTTGCGCTAGGATGATGACGCGACGCGCGCGCTCGGTGAATCGCTCGAACATTGCGGGTACGTTCTCCTCTCCGCTGGGACGAAAGGTACGTAGTCGGAGGCTCGATTAGCCGAAACATTCGGCCCCGGCGGAGTCCCCTCCTCCCTCAGTATACGCCTTCGCCGGAAGGCGCATTCCCTGCCTTCCGGCGTGCCCTCATCTCGGCTTGTTCCCTCACGTGGGACGAAACAGACGGCGGGCGTCTAGTGGATGATCTTCAGCACGCTGTACTTCATCTTGCCTGCGGGCACGGTGACCTCGATGACCTCGCCGGCGCGCCGCCCGAGCAGCGCGCGCCCCACCGGGGACTCGTTGCTGATCTTGTCCTTGTCGGGATCCGCCTCGGCAGAACCAACGATCGTATAGCTGATCTCCTCGCCCGAGCCCATGTCCTTCACGCGCACGGTGGACCCGACCGTGATCGTATCGCGGGGAGCGTTGTGATTGTCGATGACCTGGGCATTGCGCAGCATCTGGTCGAGCTGCAGGATGCGACCCTCGATGAACGCCTGCTCGTTCTTGGCGTCCTCGTACTCGGCGTTTTCGGAGATGTCCCCGAATTCCTTGCTGGCCTTGATACGCGCCGCGATCTCTTTGCGCTTGACCGTCTTGAGGTGCTCCAGTTCGTCCTCGAGCTTCCGCAGGCCCTCGGGAGTGAGAATCGTGTGCTTTTCGGCCTCAGCCATGCGTGCCATCTCCTACCGTGTGAAGAACAAGCACCGTAGGCCGGGAACGACCTACAGCGCCCTCGCGCGTTGCTATACAGTTCGTCGCACGAAAACTGAGGGGTGATCCGCCCCCTCAGTGAGAGCGAGTATAGCCCATCCTCGCAGAGGGCGTCAAGGACGAACGGTCGTCGCCGGTCGCCTCCCGGCGGCCGTGCGGATTCGCTCGATCTCATCGTCGCCGATCGCCCGTTCGAATCGTCGAAACCCGGCCAGCCTGAAGCCGTGCTTGCGCGCCAGCGCGACGATCTCCTCGACACGGGCCAGGTCGATCTCTTTACCCAGTGTGAAGTTCTCGTAGCGGCCCTCGAGCGCCAGGATGATGGTCTCTGCCATGCACGCCTCGCACATCCGCGGCGGGAACCCGAAGTCAAAGCCGAAGTCAACGGCCCCCGGCACCTCGATCACGCCGCCGTCGATGACGAGCACGTCGTTCCGGCGTTCGTACACGAGGCGCGAAACGTTGCGCGGCCGGGCCACGTCGCACACCACCGCCCCCGGCCGGAGGTCCTCGGGCTCGATGAGGACATCGGTCGCCGAGGACACGGTGAGGACGATCTCCGCTTCCTGCACGGCATGCTTCACGTCGGTTTCCACAGCGATCTGCGCCTGGCTGACCGGAGCGATCCGCGCGGCGAGGGCGTCCAGATGCTCGCGCGTCCGCGCCACGAGCACGACCCGCCCTACCGACCGCGCCAGGATCTCGCTGCACACCGCCCCGATGGATCCCGTAGCCCCGATCACGGCCGCGGATGCGCCCCGGGGGTCGATCCGCATGCGCTGCGCGGCCAGGAGCGCCCCCTCCACCGCGGTCGCCGCCGTGTAGCTGTTGCCGGTCGTCACGGCGATCCTGAGCGCTCGCGCGACGGTCAGGCCGCGGTCGCCGACGATCTTCGTGAACGCGCCGAGCCCGAAGATCTGCGCCCCGAGGCCTTCCGCCCTGCGCCCGGCCTCGATGAGCCGGCGGTAGACGAAGGGCAGCGGCGAGTCGAGCAGGGTCCGGGGGGTGAGCGGCAGCCCGATGAACCATCCCTCCGCGGTGGCGCCGGTCGCGGAGCGGATGCCGCTGATGTGCGAGACCAGACGCGGGGGGATCCACGTGAACGCTCGCTCCACCCAGGAGGCGGGGAGCCGCCGCGTGACCGGGTAGCG
>DASSGA010000085.1:0-10002 GCA_035693805.1 bacterium
CGGTACGCTGAGGCGAACCGGACGCTCGATGCCGTCGAGCCGCTCCTCCCGCCCGGAGTGAGCCGTCTGCGGGCCCGCTATCTGCTCGAGCGCGGCCGCGTGTTGAACTCCTCCGGACAGCCGGACCGCGCCCGCCCGCTCTTTCTCGACGCGCTCCGCATCGCACAGCAGGCCGGAGAGGACTACTACGCCGTAGATGCCGCGCACATGCTGGCCATCGTCTCTTCGGGGGAGGAACGGCTCGACTGGAACCGCCGGGGCCTGGCGATGGCGGCGGGGAGCGATGACCCGAGGGCGCGGGGCTGGATGGGATCGCTCTACAACAATCTGGGGTGGACGCACCATGAGCGCGGCGAGCTCGCCGAGGCCCTGTACTGCTTCGAGGAGGCCCTGCGGGCGAGGCTCGAGCAGGGGGACGCCAAGCGCATCCCCGTCGCGCGGTGGTGCGTGGCGCGCGGCCTGCGCTCACTGGGCCGCGTGGAAGAGGCGCTGCGCATACAGCAAGACCTGCGGGCTGAGCTGGAGCGGATCGGGGAGCACGATCCGCACGTCACCGAGGAGATCGCAGCGTGCCTGACCGCCCTCGGTCGCACTGGCGAGGCGCCCGCCGGCGAGGCGCGATCGTAACCCCTGGCCTCAGCGGGTTATCGCCTGCCTCACCTTGGTTATCGAACGGCCTGCTCCGGGGCGGAGGGTCTGAGCAGGGCCGGATCGCGCGCGAGAACCTCGACCGACTCCCCGGTCGGCAGGGGGACGGTCTCAACGCGGAAGTCCTGGTAGAGCGCCGGCGCCGTCGGCCGCGCCACCTCCTTGAAGATGGTGAGCGCCACCCGGCGCATCTCGGCGTCGACGTGGAGCTCCCCCCGCTTCTCGAAGAACTCCCGCCAGGCCCGATGATTCCCCGTCACCACGATGTGCGTCTCGGTCATGTTGGGCAGCACCCACCGGGCCGCCTCGCGCACGCGCTTGCGGCGGAGCGTCTTGTCGTCCATCGTCACGAGCGTGCGCGTGCCGATCTCCGCGAGTTTCTTGTACGCTTCCTGGGTGCGCGCGTAATGGTCTGCGAAGACCTCCGTGGCCTCCGGATTGTCGCGAAAGAGTGGAGGGATGACGACAGGTGCATCATCTTCGTTCACGAAACGCTGGCTGCGCATACTGTATGAGAAGTGGCGGTGGCGAACCATCTCATGGGTGAACGCGCGGGATACGCCGATGATCGCGACGGTGAATCCGGCGTGCTCGATGACACTGAAGTGCTGCGATTCGAGGATATGTCGAATGTAGCCCTCGTTCGTTGCGGTGGCGGGGTTCGGCTTCTGCCAGCTCTGATAGCACAACCTGCCGGCGAACTCCACCAGCCTCCCGGCGTCGTTCTCCGCGTCGGTGGTCCAGGCCGCCCAGGGCTGGCCCGCGAACTCATTCAGGACGAACTTCGTTTCGGCGATCTTAATGACTCGCATCTGGGCGGTCTTCATCGGCGAACCCCTCTGGGGTCCCTCGGGGAGGAAAATTGACCCCAGGGAGGAGGTGCAGGCAGAGGAGGAGTGGTATCCGGATGCTGCTATGTGGGGAGCCTGTCGTGGACGGTCAAGCCCAGACTCGTGGCTCCTCCCCCCTGTGGGTCTCCTTGGCCATTCCATGGCGTGAGGGGCGATTCCTGCCGGGAGATCAAGATGTTGTAGATCGACCACAGCGTAACCCCTATATTCAGGGGCGAGCGAACGTTCGGGAGTTGCCGCAGCAATGGATGACCTTCCAAGGTTGATCTCAGACCGTCTCGGGGCGCGGCAGCGTCGCGTCATCGACGATCCCGCGCAGCGGCGTGCGGCCGTGCTCCTGCCGTTGTATCACGACCGCGGGGAGATGCACGTGCTGTTCACCCGCCGCACGGAGACCGTGGAACATCACAAGGGCCAGATCTCGCTCCCCGGCGGAGCCGAAGATGAGGGCGACGCGGGTCCACTCGAGACCGCGCTGCGGGAGACCGAGGAGGAGCTCGGCATCCCACGCACGCATGTCACTATCCTCGGCATCCTCGACGATGTCTCCACCTTCGTCAGCGGGTTCGTGATCACGCCGTTCGTGGGTGTCATCCCTTACCCCGTGCCCCTTCGCCTGAATCCGCACGAGATCGCGGAGGTGCTCTCCGTTCCTCTGGCCGCGTTCCGGGATCCCTCGAAATTGCGGGTCGAGAAGCGGACCCGCCCCACGGGGGAGCGCATCGAGGTCTACTTCTACGACTCCAGGCCGCACGTGATCTGGGGGGCGACGGCCTTGATCTTGAAGAGCTTCATCGACGCCGCCTTCGGGGGCGACCGCGCATGATCGAGGCCCCGGCATGATCGCGGTGATCTCGGACATCCACGGGAACCTGGCCGCTCTCGAGGCCGTGCTGGCCGAACTCGACCGCCTGGGCCCATCCGAGGTCGTGGTGGCGGGGGATCTGGCCCTCGGCGGCCCCAGGCCGGCTGAGTGCGTGAGTCTCATCCGCCGACGCGGGTACCCGGCGATCCGGGGGAACACCGACGAATGGCTGACGAAGGCGCCCGCGAAGATCACGGACGGCATCAGCTGGTGCGCGGCCCGCCTCTCGGAGGAGGACCGGCGGTTCCTGGCCGAGCTGCCGTTCCTCTGGCGGGGGGAGGACGCGGCAGGGGACCTGGTCGTCGTCCACGCTACCCCGTGGAACGTCACCGACGTCATCCGCCCGAACGCCCCGGCGCATGAGATCCAGCGCGCGCTCGAGGAGGCGGACGCGGCGGTCCTGGTCTACGGTCACATCCACATCGCTCACGTCAGGGCGCTGGACGGGAAGCTGCTCGTGAACGGCGGCAGCGTGGGCCTCCCGTTCGACGGGGACTGGCGGGCGTCGTTCGCGACCCTCACGTCGGACGGGGCGTGGAAGGCCGCCCTTCACAGGGTCACCTACGATCGGGATGCCGTGATCGCCGAAAGCCGGCGCAGCGACAACCCGGACCGCGAGCGGTTCTCCAGAAGGCTCGAAACCGCCTCATTCTGACCGGAATATGACGGAAATTGCCTGAAGTTGGGGCTCAGGTCTCCCAATCGCTTGATTTCAGCACGAATGACCCATCTTGGCCCCCTTTCGCCACTCTGTTCGGCTGTTCCAGCGGCACCGTCTCCATTGCTATACTCGAATCGGGACATACAGGAGTCGGAGCCATGAAGCCACAGACCCAGCCCCTCTACACAGTATCCGTTGCCAGCAGCCTGGTCGGGGTCTCTCCCGCCACTCTCCGCCGGTGGGAGGCTCGTGGATTGATCGCCCCGGTCCGGGAGGCCCAATCGCGCCGCAGGCTGTACGCCTGGCGGGATATCGAGCGCGCCCAACAGATCCGCTACCTGGTGCTCCGCCGCCGGGTTCCGCTCCGCGCCGTGAAGACCCATCTCCGTGTGCTCGCCGCCCGGGAAGCGGTGCGGGCCGTCGAGATCCTCCCCGCCGGGGGCGGCACACCGCTGGCTCCCAGAGTCGCCTTCGCGATCTCCCGTTGATGCGGGTCTACGCCGACCACGGCGCCACCACGCCGGTGGACCCGCGCGTCACCGCGGCGATGCTGCCGTATTTCTCGCAGACCTTCGGGAACGCCGGCAGCATCCACGCCTGGGGCCAGGAGGCCCGAGAGGCGGTCGACCTCGCCAGGGAGATTATGGCCGGGGCGGTGGGGGCTGCGCCCCAGGAGATCGTCTTCACGAGCGGTGCCACCGAGTCGGACAACTTCGCGATCCTCGGGGCGGCCTTCGCCCACGAGACCCGCGGCCGGCATGTCATCACCTCGCAGGTCGAGCACCATGCCGTGCTCGAGCCCTGTCGGTTCCTGGAGTCCCGCGGCTTCGAGGTCACCTACCTGCCCGTGGATCGCTTCGGGCAGGTCGATCCGGCCGATGTCCGCGCTGCGCTGCGGCGCGACACGATCCTCGTCAGCGTGATGCATGCCAACAACGAGATCGGGACCGTCGAGCCGGTCGCCGCGATCGGCCGGGTGGCCCGCGAACGGGGCGTGCTCATGCACAGTGATGCCGCACAGACGCTGGGCATCGTCCCGATCGACGTCGACGACCTCTGCGTGGACCTGTTGTCGATGTCGGCGCACAAGCGCTACGGGCCGAAAGGCGTCGGGGCGCTGTACATCCGCAAAGGTGCCGTGGTCACCCGCATCCAGCACGGCGGCTCGCACGAGCGCAACCGCCGGGCCGGGACGGAAAACGTCCCGGGCATCGTGGGTTTCGGCGAAGCGGTGCGGATCGCGCTGCCGCTGCTGGCCGAGGAAGCCGCCCGTCTGCGCGCGCTCCGCGACCGCCTGAGCGCCGGGCTGGCGCGGATCGAGGGTGCGCGGCTGAACGGCCATCGCGAGGAGCGCCTGCCCGGCACGGTCAGCGTCTCGTTCGAGGGCGCCGACAGCGAATCGCTGCTGATGGCCCTCGACTTTCGGGGCATCGCCGCGAGCAGCGGCTCAGCCTGCACCTCGGGCAGCCTGGAACCATCGCACGTGCTGCGGGCGATCGGGCTTCCGGCCGAGGTCGCGAAGGGGACGGTGCGCTTCTCGCTTGGGCGTGCGACGACGGAGGCCGAGGTCGACTACCTGCTCGCGGCGGTCCCGGAGATCGTCGCGCAGGTGCGTATCCGCCCCCCGGTGACGCGGCGTTGACACCCCCAGGCATCTCTGCAATCATCGTGAGGGAAGCGTATACTCCTACGGGGACGCGTAGTGGCCGATTACCTGCCGATCTTCGTGCATCTCACGTTCGTCACTGCGCTCGTGGTGCTGCTGCTTACGCTCCATACCCTCCTCGGCGGCAGCCGTCCGCTCCCGGGCAAGTCTGAGCCCTACGAATCCGGGGTCTGGCCGATCGGCTCGGCGCGTGAGCGCGTGCCCATCCGCTACTACCTCATTGCGATGCTCTTCCTGCTCTTCGACATCGAGGCGATCTTCATGTACCCGTGGGCCGTCGTGGCACGCACGCTCGGCGTGTTCGGGCTGGTCGAGATGCTCACGTTCATCGGCGTGCTCGGCATCGGGTTCCTGTACGCCTGGCGGCGGAGGGCCCTCGAATGGCAATGATCTCTCGGACGCGCCATGCCGCCGAGGCGACCGAAGCCGACGTGCAGGCCCTGGGGCGCAACATCCTCACCACCACGGTAGACCGGCTGGTCGGCTGGGCGCGCAGCAACTCGGTCTGGCCGGTGCAGTTCGGCCTGGCCTGCTGCGCCATCGAAATGATCTCCGCGGCGCAGTCCCGCTATGACATCGCCCGGTTCGGCAGTGAGCTGTTCCGCGCGTCCCCGCGGCAGGCCGACCTGATGATCGTCTCCGGACGGGTCAGCCAGAAAATGGCGCCCGTCGTGAAGCACATCTACGAGCAGATGCTCGAGCCGAAGTGGGTCATCGCGATGGGCGACTGCGCCTCCTGCGGCGGCGTCTTCAACAACTACGCGCTGGTGCAGGGCGTGGACAAGCTCATCCCGGTGGACGTCTACGTTGCCGGCTGCCCGCCGCGCCCGGAGGCCCTCCTTTACGGGTTCACGAAGCTCCAGGAACGCATCGCCGTCGGTCCCGCGGCCCGGAGTGCGCGGTGACGGATCCACGCCCGGATGACCTGGCCCGGATGTTCCAGGACCTCACTGAAGCTGAGGTGTGGTTCCGTGATGAGCTGACGCTGTTCATCCCGCGCGAACACATCCCGGACGCGCTGACGCGCGCCCGGGAACATGGCTTCATCCTGCTCACCGATCTCACCGCGGTCGACCGCCATCCGCAGGAGCCGCGCTTCGAGGTGGTCTACCTCCTGACCTCGCCCGCGCCGCCAGCCCGGCTGCGCTTAACGGTCCGCCTCCCTGGCGCGGAGCCTGTGCTGCCGAGCGCCGTGGCCGTCTTCCCCGCCGCGAACTGGCTGGAGCGGGAGGTCTTCGACATGTTCGGGATTCGCTTTCCGGGCCATCCCGACCTGAAGCGGATCCTCATGCCGGACGACTGGGAAGGCCACCCGCTCCGCAAGGACTTCCCGCTGGTGGAGGAACCGGTGGAGTTCGTCGGGCACGTGCCGAAGCCTCCCAGCGCGATCATCCCGAAGACCCCGCCCCGGCAGGCGTAGATGAACGAGCTCACGCGCGAGACCATCGTGCTGAACATGGGTCCGCATCATCCCAGCACGCACGGGGTGCTGCGCCTCATCGTGGAGCTCGAGGGCGAGGTCATCATCCGCACCGAGCCGGTGATCGGCTATCTGCACACCGGGTTCGAGAAAGAGATGGAAACCCGCACCTACCACCAGAACATCGTCTTCCCGCCCCGCATCGAATACCTGGCGACGATGATCGAGGAGCACGCCTACGTGCTCGCCGTCGAGAAGCTCCTCGGCATCCGGGCGCCGCGCCGGGCCGAGGTGATCCGCGTCATCCTGGCCGAGCTCTCGCGGATCGCCAGCCACCTGATCTGGCTCGGCACCTCGGCGGTCGACGTGAACGTGACCAGCCTGCTCATGTACTGCTTCAACGACCGCGAGCGCATCATGGACCTCCTGGAGATGGTCTCCGGGCAGCGTATGATGCACGGCTACATGCGGATCGGCGGGCTGCAGTGGGACCTGCCCGAGGGGTTCGTGGAGCGCGTGCGAGGCGTGATCGACGACGTGCCGCGCCGGCTCGACGAATACGAGGGCCTGCTGACGGACAACCTCATCTGGCGCGAGCGCACCGAGGGCGTCGCCGTGTTGACCCGCGACGATGCCCTCCGCTACGGCTGCACGGGCCCGATCGGCCGCGGCTCGGGGCTCAGTTATGACGTCCGCAAGGCGTTCCCCTACGGGGGTTACGAGGAGTACGACTTCGACGTCCCGCTCGGCGTGGCCGGTGACGCCTACGCCCGGTATCTGGTGCGCCTGGAGGAGATGCGCCAGTCCTGCCGGATCATCCGTCAGGCCCTGGACCGCCTCGAGCCCGGCCCGGTCCTGGTCGACGACCGGAAGGTGGCGCTGCCGCCCCGGCGCGAGTTGGTGCGCAGCATGGAGGCCGTTATCCATCAGTTCAAGCTCGTCAGCGAAGGGATCCATCCCCCGGCGGGGGAGGTGTACTCCGCCGTGGAGTCGCCACGCGGGGAGAAGGGCTACTTCATCGTCAGCGACGGCAGCAACCGTCCGGTACGCGTGCGCGTGCGCGCACCGTCATTCACCAACCTGCAGGCCCTGCCCGTGATGATCTTCAGGAACACCGTCGCCGACGTCGTCGTCGCCATCGCTTCGATCGACATCGTGCTGGGAGACGTGGACCGCTGATGCCGGACCTGTCCGACGCCGCGAAGACCGAGATCCGCCGTCTGATGGCGCAGTTCCCCCACCGGCAGTCTGCACTGCTCGGGGCGCTCTTCGTCGCCCAGGAGGAGGCCGGGGTGCTGTTCCCCGAGATCGTGGCGCAGGTCGCGGAGGTGATGCGCCTGCCCGAGAGCGAGGTGACCTCCGTGGCCTCGTTCTACCACCTTTTCCGCTTCAAGCCCGAGGGCCGACACCTCATCCAGGTCTGCACGAACGTCAGCTGCCTGCTCAATGGCTGCGACCGTACGCTCGAGCGGCTGAAGCATCGGCTGGGGATCGAGCTGGGGGAGACGACGCCCGACGGGCGCTTCACCCTTCGGACGGCGGAGTGCCTGGCGGCCTGCGAGATCGCGCCGATGATGATGGTCGGCCCGGACCGCCACGGTCCCGTGCAGCCGGAGCAGATCGACGAGATCCTGGGGAAGTATGCCTGAATCCTTCCTGCTTAAGTACGTCCATGAGTCCGATCAGGGCGAGCTGGCGGCGTACCGCTCGCGGGGCGGATACGAGGGCCTCCGGCGGGCGCTGGCCATGCCGCCCGAGCAGGTCACCGACGAGGTGGAGAAATCCGGCCTGCGGGGTCGCGGGGGGGCGGGCTTCGGCACCGGCCGTAAGTGGAAATTTCTTCCCCGGGACCCAGCGGTGACGAAGTACATCGTCGTCAACGCCGACGAGGGCGAGCCCGGCACCTTCAAGGACCGTACCCTGCTGGAGGGCGACCCGCACCGCCTCATCGAGGGGATCGTCATCGCCGGTTACGCGATCGGCGCGCACCAGGCGTTCATCTACCTCCGGCGGGAGTTCCACCGGGCACGGGCCATCCTCGAGCGCGCGATCGCCCAGGCCTACGCGGAGGGGTACCTCGGCGCGAACATCCAGGGCAGCGCCTACCAGCTCGACGTCGTGGTGGCCACGGGGGCCGGCGCCTACATCGCCGGCGAAGAGACCGCGCTGCTCGAATCGCTCGAGGGACATCGCGCGATGCCCCGCCTCAAGCCGCCCTTCTACCCGGCGGTGCAGGGGCTGTACATGCAGCCCACGGCGCTGAATAATGTGGAGACGCTGTGCCACGTCGCGTGGATCCTCGCCCGCGGCCAGGAGTGGTACCGTCAGCAGGGCGCGCCCATCCTGTTCTCCGTGAGCGGGCACGTGCAGCATCCGGGAGTGTACGAACTGCCGCTGGGGACCACGATCCGAACCGTGGTCGAGGCGGCGGGGGGGATGCGGCCCGGGCGCGCGTTCAAGGCCTGCTTTCCCGGCGGATCGTCCTCGGCGGTCCTCCCCGAGGCCTACCTCGACACGCCGATGGATTATGACCTGACGAAGCTCGACGTCTATGGCTCGATGCTCGGCTCGGCGGCGCTCATCGTGATGGACGACTCAACCTGTATGGTCGAGGTTGTGGCGCGCACCGTTGAGTTCTACCGCGATGAGTCCTGCGGGAAGTGCACGCCGTGCCGTGAAGGCACGGTGTGGATCACCCAGGTCTTTGATCGGATCCTCCATGGCCAGGGACGGATGGAGGATTTGGACCTGCTGAACGGGATCGCCAAGGGGATGACCGGGACGTGCTTCTGCCCGTTGGGGGAGAGCGTGCCGCCCGCCATATACTCGACGCTACGGTTCTTCAGACATGAGTACGAGCACCACATCCGCACGGCAGGCTGTGATGTGAGGGCGGCGGCGCACGCATGAGCGAGCAGCAGCGCACGGTCACCCTCACCATCGACGGCCGCCCGGTCACCGTGCCGAAGGGCACCACCGTCTGGCACGCGGCGAAGCAGTCCGGGATCGACGTCCCGATTTTCTGCTATCACGACCGGATGCCGCCGCTCGGGGCCTGCCGGATGTGCCTGGTAGCGGTGGAGAAGTTCCCGAAGCTGGCGACCTCCTGCACGCTCGAAGCCGCCGAGGGGATGGTGGTCCACACCACCACGCCCGAGGTCAAGGCGGGGCAGGAGGCCATCCTGGAGTACCTGCTGATCAACCATCCGCTCGACTGCCCGATCTGCGACAAGGGCGGGGAGTGTCCGCTCCAGGACCAAACATTCCGCTACGGCCCCGGGCGCAGCCGCTACGTCGAGGTGAAGCGCGACTTCGCCAAGCCCGTCTCACTCGGCCGCGTGCTGGTGCTGGACCGGGAGCGCTGCATCTTGTGCTGGCGGTGCGTGCGCTTCGGGGAGGTCATCGCGGGCGACGACGCGCTGAAGGGGTTCGAGCGGGGGTTCCAGAGCGAGATCAACACGCCGTTCACGATGCCCGTGCAGTCGAAGTTCATCGGCAACACGATCGCGATCTGTCCGGTCGGCGCTCTCACCGCGAAGACGTACCGCTTCGTGTCGCGCCCCTGGGACAACCGCCGCGTGGCCAGCGTCTGCACGCACTGCGGGGTGGGCTGCGCGCTGTTCTTCGACGTGCGCGGGAACACCATCATGCGCACCCAGGCCCGCGAGTCGCGTGAGGTGAACGACGTCTGGCTGTGCGACCTCGGGTTCTTCGGACACGGCTACGTCCAGCACGGCGAGCGCCTGACGGAGCCCCTGATCCGACGGGACGGGGGGCTCGCCCCGGCCTCGTGGGATGAAGCCCTCGAGCTCGTCGCGCGGAAGATCCGCGCCGCGCGGCCCGGACGCGTCGCGCTGCTGGGCGGCGCGCGGATGACCAATGAGGATGCGT
>DASSGA010000086.1:0-4273 GCA_035693805.1 bacterium
CCGGCTGCCGCTCGACGCGGTTGATCGCGCGGTAGAAGGTGTCGAGCGGCACCGCGCCGAGCTGCGCCGGGAACGCCGCCTGGAGCCGCGGGTACTGGCCCTTCCAGAAGCCGAGGCTGCGGCCGACCAGGTTCTCCCACAGGCGCGACTGGCTCTCGTGCACGCCCGACGACGTGCCGCCGGCGAGCGGGGTGCCCTCGAACTCCATGCGGATGCCCTGCTCGTACATCGCGTGCCCGGCCTCGTGGAAGATCCCAAAGATCGCCGAGGGGAGGTAGCGGCGCTGGTAGCGGGTGGTGATCCGGACGTCGTTCACGTTGAAGCCGGTGGCGAAGGGATGCGCGCTCACGTCGAGCCGTCCCCGCCGTAGATCGTAGCCGAAGGCCTCGGCGACCTTCAGGCCGAAGGCGCGCTGGCCCTCCTCGGGATAGTCCTCGCGCACAAAGGCATCGTCGACCACCGGTCCCCGCCCGGCGATGGCCCGCACGAAGGGCACGGTCACCTCGCGCAGCCGGGCGAAGATGGCGTCCACCTCGCTCGCCCGCATGTCCGGCTCGTAGAGATCGAGCAGCGCGTCATAGGGATGCTCGGTGAACCCGAGGTAGTCCGCGGTGCGCCGCGCGTAGTCCACCATCTTCAGCAGCGACGGGCGGAACGCGGGGAAGTCGTTGCGCTTGCGCGCCTCGCGCCAGATCTGGATGCTGAGGGACGCCTCGCGCGCCTTTTCCGCGACGAAGTCCGCCGGGAGCTTCGTCAGACGGTCGTAGTCGCGGCGCGTCATGCGCACGAGCGCCGCCTCGTCGGACTCGGGATCCAGGCTGCCCGCACCCCGCTCCGCGGCCTCGAGGAGCCGGCCCGTCTCCGCCGACGTGAAGAACTCGTGGGACAGGCGGCTCAACGTGGCGAGCAGCCCCGCCCGCGCGGATGCGGCGTCGACCGGCATCAAGGTTTCCTGATCCCACCGCAGGAAGGCGGCGGCGGACCGCAGGTCTGCGATCATCGTGAGATGGGTCTTCAAGCGCTCGACGGCCTCGGGAACCGCAAGCATCCTCACACCTCCGGGGGGACACTGTCTGGATTTCGGATGCAGGACACCGACTCCTCCGCTAGAGCGGAAGCGCGGGGGCCAGGACGCGCCGGCTGCGGACGTCCCAGATGCCGCGGCTCGTCAGCCGGACCCAGGGCAGCGACTCGAAGCTCATGAAGAGCAGGCTGAACAGCGGATCGCTAAAGCGGTAGCCGCGCGAGCGCATCAGGGCATCGAACTGCCGGTTCGCCTCCACGACCTCTTCCCAGGAGCGCGTCGAGTAGAGCCGGTGCTTGAACGGCAGGCGCAGCAACTCGCGCCCGCCCTCGACGACCACGATGCCCCCGCCATCTGCCGCCAGGATCCGCAGCGCCGCGGCCATGTCGTCCGGGCTGTCTCCGACGACGGTCGCCTCCCCGAAGCTGCTGCAGAAGGTCGTGGCGAGCCCGCCGAGCCGGTCGGCGAAGCCGAGGAGGCGGCTCCGCGTGATCCACCGGCCGTGCTGGTCGAGCAATGCGATGTGGAGTCCGCCGGCGGAGGCTTCCGCCGGCGCCACGGTCTCGGTGATGACGTCGTTGATGAGACGCAATCCCGGAGCCGTGGATGTGGTATCAACGAGGATGTTCCCCGGAAGACGGGGGAGGTGGGCTGCTTCAAGGTCCCCAGACATCGCCACGTGCGGGATGCGCTCCGTCAGGCGCCCGCCCTCAGCCACCACCCGCCCTCCGGCGATGGTCATCAGCGGCGTGGGCTCCGTGAGATCGGCCAGGACGTTCAGGTCCGCGCGCATCCCCACCGCGATCTCCCCCGCATCGGCGAACCCGAAGTAGCGCGCCGGGTTGAGCGTAACCAGGCGCAGCACGCGCATCGGCGGGATGCCCTGATCCAGGGCGATGCGCATGAGGTAGTCGAGGTATCCGTGCTCCGCCACGAACAGGGGGGTCGGGCCGTCGACGGTGAGCATGACGACGTCCAGCCATTCCGGCCGGTCCTTCACGGCCTTGAGCAGCTCGGGGAGGTCCGGGCGGATCGAGCTGTGGCGCAGCATGGCCACAAGTCCCGCGCGGAGCCGGTCCTGGACCTCCTGCGCCGTGATCGCCTCGTGGCATGAGGTGAACCCTGCTTCGGCGAGGGCGGCGAGCCGTTCGTACGACGCCCCTGGGGCGTGTCCCTCGACGCGGCGCCCATCGTCCCGTGCGGCCCGGATCTTGGCCCGGAGGTCCGGGTCACCCTGCAGCACCTCGACCCACCGCGTGACCTCGCCCACGGCGGCGGCAGACGGCAGGCGCCACAGCCTCTGGACGACATCGAGATGGAAGCGCGACTCATCCGAGAACGACTGCGGGTGCAGCCGGATCAGGTGGCGGACGCGCAGGGGGAGGGCGGCCATGCGGCCGAGGAGATCCGGCAGCCGCTCGGGCCGGGCGAGAAGCATGAGGGGGAGGGCGTCCACGACCGCGGTCGTCGTCCCGTGGCGGAGCAAGACACCGGCGAACTCAGCGGGGTTGACGATGCTGAAGTGGGTGTGCGGTTCGATGTAACCGGGGACGAGGATGCGTCCGGTGACGTCGATGACCCGGCCGGCCGGTGCCCGACTGGTCCGCTCGCCGACCGCACTGATGCGGTCGCCCGTGACGACGACGTCCGCCCTGCGCACTACGCCGGCCGCCACGTCGGCAACCTGTCCTCCGGCGAGACGGAGGACGGGCGGTTCGGAACCCATGTGCACCAGCATAGGGGGGATGCTGCCGTCGCGCAACTAACGGGCCGTGGAGGGCTTCCGAGGTAGGAGATGGGAGAGTTGTATGGAACTCAAGCGTTCAATCTCCCCCACCTTATGACCAGAGCTGCTCGACGCTCCCCCCTCGTCGCAGCGACGGCCGCGGATCAGCCGCTCCTCACCCCACCAGGCAAGGCAGGCGAATCACGAAAGGGGGATGGAAGATGGCGCGGCACGGCGTGCTGGTCATTGGTCTCGTTGTCTTGCTCGTGCTGGGCCCGGGAGGAACTTCCGGGGCGTATGCGCAGATCACAGGTGAGGGGAAGTACCACCGCCTCGCACTCCAATACTGGCCTGCATCCGGGTCAGGACCTACGACGTCATGGACCACAGGTTTCTTCGGGCTTCACTACAGTGGGTCGGCGCTGGCGACGCCGTTCGGGCTGCGGGCGCAGTACCTCTCCGGCTCAACCTCGCTCGGCCAGGCGGAATCGTTCTGGGAGATCGACCTGACGTACCGGCTGGCATTCAAATTCGATCGCCCGGACATGAGGACAGCGCCTCTTGGAGGCGGGCCGGTCCTGATCAGATCCACGGTCGGTTACGCGTCCTTCTCCTGGAACGCGGTGGGTGGTCCGGCGACGAGCCGAGGGTTCGGCATCGGGTCCGAGGCGACGATGGTCGTACGAACACTGGCCAGCGGAGGAACGCTGGCCCTCGTCGGTGACTTCGTCTGGTTCCCGAGCACCAGCACGACGGGGCCGCTTGGTTCAGGCACGGGCTCGATGCTGACCTGGTCCGTCGGGCTCCGCTACAAGTCGCCGGCGAAGAAGGCCGGGCCGACGTCTGACTCGGTGTACGTGAGCACGCTGAAGACCGCGGAGCTCCTCGGCAAGGAGTGGGATCTCACCGTCGGCGGTATGGGCAAGAAGGCCGGTAGCACCTCGGCCAGCGATTACAGCTGGTCCGGGTTCTACGTTGCGGTCGGCAAGACATTCTAGCTCGGGCGGCGCGCGTTGAGCTCGTGAAGGATCTCGCTCAACGTCAGCGCGCGGCCGGTATCGAACGCTGCGCGGAAGGTCGCAGCCGGCAGCGCACGCTTCACCCGTCCTACGAGGGCGTCGCACTCCACCTCCCGGTATGGCGGAACCGGCGCCCTCATCGCTTCCCGCAGCCCGTCCGCGGCGCCGAGCCACCGCGCCGCCGCCTCATATCGGTCGCGGGCAGCCTCCACGCCCGCCAGAACTTCCAACCCCTCGGCGACGCCCAGCCGGTCCCACCGGGGCCCCGTCTGCGTGCTGCCCCCCAGCGCTTCCATCACCCGCGCCTCCGCTCCCGCGACATCCCCCATGCTGAAGAGCGCCGTCGCGAGCGTAATGAGCGCGTCCGTCACCGACCACTCGTCCCCTAGACTCTTGAAATCCGCGAGGCTCGCCTCGAGCAGCATTCGGGCCTGCCCGTAGTCTCCGCGGCAGATCGCCGCCAGTCCGCGTACGTGCTGCACTTCAGCAAGGCCTTCGAGGTCA
>DASSGA010000087.1:0-2309 GCA_035693805.1 bacterium
CGAAGACCCGGATCGGAGTGATGTCGGCCCGGCTGAGGCCCCGGGCCCGCAGCCGCCCCTCGGTGATCACGGCCGCGTACCGCGAGACCATCTCCGCCAGCCGCTGCCTGGCGATGACCGAGGCGGCCTCGCCCTCGTCGAAGAGGATGGTCACCTCCACCTGACCCCGCGCCACCCGGCGGCTGAAGTCACCCGGGATCTGGAGGACAGCATCGATCTTCCGGTCGACGAGGGCCTGGCGGGGATCCTTCACCTGGACGACGCGGATCATCTTCTCCTTGACGCCGAACTCGACGAGGTCCACGGCGGCGCCCCGGTTGACGACGGCGACCGCAGCGGGGGTCTCCTCCCGCTCCTTGGCCTGGCGCTGGGACAGGAAGGGGATGCCCAGCGTCACGATCGGCATCATCACCACCGGCAGCAGCAGGGCCACGATGACCGTCCGGCGGTCCCGGATCGTCTCCAGGGCCTCCTTCAGGAACACCGCCCGGACGACCCGAGCCTCCTCGCGCCACGGCCGCCGCGGCTGGGGGGATGGTGAGCCAGGGCCGGCGCCTGGGAGATGCCGGCGGGGCAAGCGCGCCATCAGAAAGGGGTGATCCGCAGGGGCACGGCGCTCAGGATGAAGACCGCGAGGAGGGCCAGCCCCACCGCCGCCCGGGACGGGCTCACGCCGGAGACGTCGTCGAGCGGCCCGGGATGGCCCCGGCGGAGGAGCAGCAGGATGACCAGCGCCATCAGCCAGTAGCCGAGCAGCGCCGAAGCCGCCACGGCGAGCCAGGAGGAGATGGCGTGGATGCGCGGGCCGAACAGAGCCCGCACGGCATGGCCACCGTCCAGCATCCCCGCGGGCAGGAGGTTCAGGCTGGTCACCAGCAAGCCGATCCAGCCCGCGAAGAGGATGGGATGCCCCAGCACAACCGCCCCCTCGGGCGGATGCAGGATGATCCGGATCAGCCACTGCAGGATGAGCGGATCGGGCAGGTTGACGCCCTGGAACCCGACCGGGCTGATCACGAACGAGCGGGACACCCCCACCACCAGGATCGGGATGGAGATGAGGAAGCCGGCCAGCGGGCCGGCGGCGGCGACGTCCATCAGCGCGTCGCGGTTGGGCGCCGGGGTGCGGGTGATGATCACCGCCCCCATCGTCCCGAACGGCGGGGTCATGGGGATGAAGTACGGCAGCGAGCTGTCCACACCGCGGCGGACCGACAGGACTTTGTGGCCCATCTCGTGTGTGGCCAGGATCAGCATCAGCGACAGGGCGAAGGCCAGCCCGCCGGTGACCGGGTCGCTGAGGTAGCCGGCGTCGATAAGGCCCCCCGCGTTCATGTAGCCGGCCAGGAACGTGGTGGCGAGGGTGGCCAGGAAGAGGGCGGCGTTGACCGGCCACCGCCACTGCCCGGCAGCCGGGCGGGGCACGAAGGCCAGCACGGTGCGCTCCCTCCGCCGCCGCAGCAGCGGGAGGTAGCCCAGAGCAGCCACCTTCGCGCGGAGGGCGAGGAAGCGCGAGCGCATGTCGGGCGTGGGCAGCACGGTGAAGGCCGGGGTCCCGCCGTCGAAGACGACGTCCCCGACCATGAACTCCGAGGCGACGAGCGCCCGCAGCTCGTCCATGCGCCACATCAGCTCGAGATCCATCGGCTCTCTCATCATACGAGCGGGTCCGACAAACGGATAGGGGGGCGCAGCGGCCCCCCTCTCCCTCTACCCACGGACCACAGAGTCCTGACTAGCGGCGCCGCAGGAACGCGGGGATGTCCAGATCGTTGATCAGGTTCTTCACGCCGTTCTCGATCTCGTCGGGCTCGAGGAGCCCCGGCTCCTCCGTGCGCTTGGCGGCGTCGAAGCCTGTGGCGATCACGGTGATGCGGATCTCGCCGTCCACCTTGTCGTCGATCACGGCGCCGAAGATGATGTTGGCGTCCGCGTCCGCCGCCTCCCTGATGATCTGCGCCGCTTCGCTCACCTCGACGAGGCCGAGGTCCACGCCGCCCGTGACGTTGATCAGCACGCCGCGCGCCCCCTGCATCGAGGTCTCCAGCAGCGGGCTGCTGATCGCGGCCTGGGCCGCGCGGATGGCACGGTCCTCGCCGCTGCCCACGCCGATGCCGATCAGGGCCGAGCCGGCCTCGTGCATGATCGTGCGCACGTCCGCGAAGTCCAGGTTGATCAGCCCCGGCACGGTGATCAGGTCGGCGATCCCCTGGACGCCCTGGCGCAGCACGTCGTCCGCGGTGCGGAAGGCCTCGATCACCGTGGCCGTGCGGTCGATGATCTGCAGCAGGCGGTCGTTGGGGATGGTG
>DASSGA010000088.1:0-9505 GCA_035693805.1 bacterium
GTCAAGTGGTTCAACGCGGAGAAGGGGTACGGCTTCATCACCCCCGACGATGGTGGCCGGGATCTGTTCGTGCACTACACCGGCATCGAGGGCACCGGATACCGAACCCTGAACGAGGGACAGAAGGTCGAGTACGAGGCCACGCAGGGACAGAAGGGCCCTCAGGCGACCCACGTCCGCGTGCTCGGCTAACACCCCTCTGACGCGGTCCAACCTGTCTGAGCCACTCCGGAGCAGTTTCGCCGCGCGGTAGTCTTCCTGTTTAACCTCCGTAGATCTATCCCTGTCGCAACGCACAATACTTCAGAAATACTCATACGATGGCCGTCAGCATGGCAGGAATTCATGCTGTTGTCTTGAATCTGTACCCAAGGGGGCAGAGAGGAGCTCTCCGATGGTCAAGATCCTGATTGCACTTCTGGCGGCGCTTGTACTCTTGTGGACGCCGTCTGTCTTCGCAGGGCACGGAGGTGGCGAGTTGCTTCGGCAGACCGAGAGCAGCAACTCCCGCCGCTAGCGCCCCCAAGCAGTCAACGCCGGAGGAGGGCCCGGCATGACGCTCGGGCAGAAGGTCAAACAGGCGCGGAAAGCGCTCGGACTTACCCAGGCGGCACTGGGGCGGCCGACGCTCTCAGCGAGCTACATCAGTATGATCGAGCACGACAGGGTGCGCCCGTCGCTCGCTACCCTTGGTGTGCTCGCCGAGCGGCTCCGCCGCCCCGTGCCTGCCCTGCTCGATGCGCCGCCCCCGGCCGCGGAACAGGCGAGTGTCGTGTTGCGCCGGGGGGAGGCACTGCTGCGGCAGCATCGTTTTCCCGAAGCCCTCGAAGCATTCACCGCGGCGGCACGGGTGGCTGCAACCGGGGCGGATCTTCATCTGGTGATTCGAACGGAGCTGGGTCTCGGCCAGTCCCTGGCCGGACTGCGTCAGCTCGACCTCGCGGAGGCTCACCTGCAGGAGGCCCAGCGGCTTACCGAGCGCTCGGGCGACAGTGAGCTGATCGCATCGGCGGCAAACGCGCTCGGATTCTGCGCATTCCGGGCCAGGCAGTTCGCCCGTGCGCGGACAATCTTCCAATCCGGCATCGACCGGCTCCGGGAGGCCGGGGTCCGCGACGGTGAGGCCCTGGGGAAGCTGCTCTCCAATCTCGGCCGCGCCTACGTCGAGCTCGGCCTGCCCGCGCAGGCGCTCGAGTGCCTGCACCAGGCGGTGGCCGTGCTCGGGCGGGCGGCGGACCCTGCCCACCGCGCGCTGCTCCTCTTCAACCTCGGCGTGGCCGCGGAGCGGCAGCAGGCCTTCGCGGAAGCCGACGGTTATCTGCAGCAGGCCGAAGCCCTCCTGCGCCTGCACGAGAACGTGCGCCTGCTCGGAACGGTGAAGCGCAGCACGGGGATGCTCCGACTGGACCAGGGGCGCCTTGGCGAGGCGGAGCAGGAACTGCGCGAGAGCCTGCAGCTGGCCACCCAGTGCCGGGACGATGAGGGGGCGGCCCAGACGCTCGTGGAACTGGCGCGCCTTCAGGTGCGGCACGGTCGCGTCGACGCCGCACGCCGTTTCGCCGGCGAGGCGGTGGCCATCGCCCGGCGCATCCAGGACGAAGCGGAGGAAGCCCGCGCCGTGGCCGCCGACGGTGCGGCGCTGCGGGAGGCCGGCGATCTGGATCAGGCGGCCGCGCGGTATGCAGAAGCCGTGGCCACATTCGACCGGCTGGGTATGGCCGCCGATCTGGGCGCCGCCTGCCGCGATCTCGGATTCGTGGCCCTCGCCCTGGGACAACACGAGGCGGCGGCGCGCCATTTCGCCCGAGCGTTCGACGCGATGGCACCGGGTGGTGCTCCGACCCCGCCGTGAGGGATGCGCGGGGCGCGGCCCCACCGCCTACGATCGCCCCCGGTCGCGAGCGCTCCCGGCTCAGCCCGCGGGAGCGTCAGATCGCACTGCTCATCGCGCAGGGACTCCCGACCAAGGCCATCGCCTGGCGCCTCGGCATCAGCGTGTGGACGGTCTCCACCTACCTCCGCAGGATATTCGCCCGGTTCGGCGTGCAGAGCCGCGCCGCGATGATCGCCCGTCTCTTCGAGCACGGCCTCCTCTGACACCGGTCTGTGAATATCAGGTCTGCGCCCGACTGGTCCTGGTCTATCCGACCGCCAGAGTTCGAGTCGACGCCTGACCGCCTTTCCGCGGGGCCCTGCCTACAATCGCAGTGCGATTGTGGACGAGGTGTCCCATGCTGGATGTGCACGAACACAGGCGGGTGCTCTCAGGCGTCCGGGAGACCAAAGGGCGACAACTCAGCAGCCACCGCCACGAGCTCGAGGAGGAGCGGCGGGCGTGGCGGCGTGCCAAAGACGCCCGGCCGGCGATGCACCGGATTGTGCTGGAAGGCGAGCGGCGCGAGCTGCAGCGTTCCCGGAGGATCCACAAGGCGATGCTGGCTCAGAACCGCTGGCTGCTGGCCCTCGCCGACCGCCTCCAGGCCCGGCTGAAGAAGGCAGGCTAGGCCCCCTCCCGCGTTCCCTGATAGTATGAAGATGTGGATGCGCAGGTTGCGCTGAAGTCGTTCTTCTCCCGCGAGAAGGAGGTGGCGGCGGTCTACCTGTACGGCCGCTACGCCACGGATCGCACCTGGCCTGACAGTGACCTCGAGATCGCCCTGATCTTCTCGGACCGGCTCTCGGAAGAGGAGATCGGCGAGTACATGGAGCGCCTCTCCGCCGCGAATCCCCTCGGGGAGGTCCCCGGCATCTTGATGCCCTTCGCTCTCAACACGCACATCTTGCCGGTGATCTACGAGGTGCTGGCCGGAGGCACGCTGCTGGTGAACAACGATCCGGCCGCCCATGACGCCTTCACCCACGGCGCCGCGGGACGGCTGGAGCAGGAGCGGATGGGGCTGCTCGAGGAGGCGCGTGAGACGATCCAGCAGGCGCGCAACCTCGGCCTGGTCATCCTGGGGATGCCGGGTCTGGTCCTGCCGCAGCCGCCAAGGTACCTTGATCCGATCCGGATCGGCTGGCGCCTCTCACGCATCCTGTCCTCCGCGGCCGTGCTGGAGCCCACGACGCGCGAGACAGAGGCGATCGGGCGCGACCCTGAGCGACTGGGGCAAATCGTGGGCTGGTTCAGTAATGCCGCTGGCGCGGCAACCGGGATCGCCAAGGCGATGCTGAACATCTTCGACATCCCGCGGCCGGCGCGGCGGTGGGAGGTCTTCCTGCCGCTGGCCGAGGCCGACCTGATGACGATGGAGCTCGCCCTGCAGATGGCGGCGGCCGTGGAGTCCCGGTGGCAGATGCTCACCGGGGCGGGACTGGCCGTCCCGGAGCGCATCCTCGGCACCGTCCGGTCGTCACTCGCCCCGATCGTGTCGTTCGCGCGCCTGGCCGCGTGGTACTGCGAGCTGCCCGGGGGCCGGACGGACCAGCGCCTGCACTGAGCGGTTCACGCCTCGGCAGGCAGGATCTCCCGCACCGTGGCCAGCAGTTCCACGGGATTGAACGGTTTCGTGAGGATGCGGTCGGCCCCGGAATGGCGGGCGCGTTCCAGCGTGTGGGGGGTGCCGAACCCTGTGATCAGGACCACGCGGATCCCGGGGTGCGCCTGCTTGGCGGCGTCGAGGACCTCCAGGCCGGAAACGCCCGGCATCCGGATGTCCGAGATGACGGCGTCGAAGGGTTCTTCCCGCAGCCGGCCGACGGCTTCTTCCCCCCCGCCGGCGGTGACCACCACGAACCCCGCCCGCTGCAGCACGCGCGCGCAGAGATCCCGGATCGAGGCCTCGTCATCCACCACTAGGATGCGCTTTGCGCCCACCAGCATCTCTTTCAAGGGCGTCCCCCGCTCAAGCGGTCGGCGCGACCGGCAGGTGGATGGTGAAGCAGCTGCCGCGACCGCGCTCGCTGTTCACCTCGATCGTTCCGCCGTGCCGCTCGACGATGCGCCGGCTGATGGGCAACCCGAGCCCGGTGCCCCGGCCGGCGCCCTTCGTCGTGAAGAAGGCGTCGAAGATCTTCTCCAGGTGCTGGGGATCGATCCCGACGCCGGTGTCCTGGAAGGAGATCTCCACGCGCGGCCCGCTGCCGTTGACCGTCACGGCGCGCGTCGCCACTTCGACGCTGCCGCCTTCGGGCATGGCATCGATCGCGTTGTTGAGGATGTTGATGAACACCTGCTTGATCTGGTTCACGTCGGCCATGATCGACGGCAGGGCCGGGTCGAGATCGGCCCGGATGCTGACGTTGGCCCCCTCCGCGCGCTGGCGGACGAGCGGCAGCACGCTCTCGATGGCCTCGTTCACCTGCGTGAAGGACATGGCCGAGTCGGTCTGGCGCGCATAGCCGAGGAGGTCGCGCACGATGGCCCGCGCACGCAGGGCTTCCTTCTCGATGACCTCGATGTCCGCGCGTTTCGGATCGTCCTCGCCCGTCTCGGTGAGGAGCAGGGAGGCATAGCCGAGGACGCTGGTCAGCGGGTTGTTGATCTCGTGCGCGATGAACGCGGCCAGCTCGCCGATCGTGGCCAGTTTGGCCGACTGCAGGAGTTGCAGCTGCGTCTGTTCGAGCATCCCCATCTGCTGCTGCAGGTTCTCGTACAGCCGCGCATTCTCGATCGCGACGGCGATCTCGTCGGCCAGGGTCTGCAGCATGGCCAGGTCATCCGCTGAGAGCACCGTCCCGGGGTGCAGCCAGACCCGCATCACGCCGATCGTCTGCTCCCGGTAGAAGATGGGGATGTCGGCGGACGCGCCCTCGCCCGGGGCGAGGCTCTTGCCGTCCTGATGCAGCACGACGTCGACGCGCTCGAAGGCGAACGATTCCTCGATCAGGCGGGACGTCTGGTGCAGGAGGACGTCGACGTTGTGGATCGTGACGATCTTCTTGCTGACCTGCGTGATCGCCGACAGCTGTGCGGTCTTGCGGCGCTCGCGCTGGAACAGCTCCACCTTGTCCGCGGCGACGGCGGCCTGGCTGGCCATCGTGGAGATCAGGTCGAGCTGGGCCGGTGCGGGGGGCTGGTTGGTGCCGAGCAACATCAGGCCCACGGTCCGCTCCGCGAGCGTCATCGGCACGACCGTGGCCACGGCGGCCTGGAGCAACCGGCCGTGGGGGCTCACGGCCTGCACCGTTTCCCGGTTGCGCGCGGGATCGAGGACCAGGGGCGTGCGGGTGGCGAGCAGGCCGCGCAGCTCCGGCGCCTCGGCCCGGAGCTGTACCGTCGGCAGCATGCCCTCACCGGCCTTCTTCACGTGGAACTCGAGCTGGTTGGTGTGGGGGTCGTACAGGACGATGGAGAGGACGTCCGGATTCACGGTCTTCGCCAGCTGGGCGTACAGGGCGTCGAAGACCTGGTCGAAGTCAAGGCTGCTGGTGAGGTCGCGGGCGAGCTCGTTCAGGCTGGCCAGCGACTGGGCGCGGCCTTCCGCCTCGACCTGCGCCCGGCGGATGCGCTCGGCATCCTTCACCTGGGCACTCAGCATCTGGGAGAGGCCGATCAACGGCACGATCAGCAGGACGGTGCGCCACGGATTGACCAGCCACAGGTCCGCGACGATGATGCCCATCCAGGTCAGGACGAGCTCGCGGTAGAACGTGCCGCGCGAGAACACCCCGACCTCGCGGAATGGCCGCTGCGTGGCGAAGGCGAGGACCGCTGAGGTCTGCAGGTTGTTGAGCAGGTAGAAGGTCCCGCCGGCTGCGAAGGCGGCCGCGTACCAATGTACGGCCTGAAGCCCGCCGGTCCCCGTGGGATGCACGCCCTCCCAGACCAGGGCGGCGACCAGCACGGCGAGTTGATGCTGGGCGATGTTCCACGCACTCTGGTACCAGGGCAGGCGACGGCGTTTCACCGCGTACGCGGTGAACGTGATGAGGACGATGAGGACGTTTGTCGCCGGGGGGAAGAGGATGATCGCGGGGATAAGGACGGCCGAGATCAGCGACCAGGCCTGTCCCTCCAGCCCCGGCATGACCACCCGCACACCGACCAGCTGAGCGACCAGGGCGGCGGCGAGGTAGATGACGAGGGGCAGGGTGATCGAGGGGAGACCGCCCGGCAGGAAGGGAATCGCCGCGGTGACCGCGGCGCCGAGGACGATGGTCCCCAGAACAAAGGCTCGTGCTCGTGGCGGGAGTTGGCGCATCCCCTTATGGCTCGCTTTCCCCGGCCTCACCCAGCACAACAAGGGGAGGGGGCATGCGGTTCATGCCCGCCTCCTCCCCCCATGTATACCATAGGCGCGCGTCCGTTCGCGTGCCGGCCGCTACTCCCAGGTGACGCTGTCGAACGCCTCCCAGGTGACCGACTCCCAGGTGACGGACTCCCAGGTCACGCTCCCCTGGCCCCACGACACCGAGGTCGCGACCGCCATGGCCAGGACGAAGAGGATGCCGGCGATCAACTTCTTCATCTGCGCTGCCTCCCAGGCTCTCAGAAATGTCCCGCACGGACAAAGTGGAGCAATTTCCGTGCCCCGGTCTTTGAAAAAACACGCCGCCGGGGCCGGTCCCTCGCGGGACGGCCCGGCGGCGCTACGTCAGAGCTGAGCGTCCCGGGGCCGACCTACTCCCAGGTCACCGAGTCGAACGCCTCCCAGGTGACCGACTCCCAGGTGACGGACTCCCAGGTCACGCTCCCCTGGCCCCACGACACGGACGTCGCGACCGCCATGGCCAGGATGAAGAGGATCCCTGCGACCAACTTCCTCATTTCGGTCTCCCCTCCCGTAGGTGCTTTGCCCTGCGATAGGGAACACGGAGCAACTTCGATGCCGGGTTGACTCATTGGTGTCGGCGGGCGGACACAACAAACGAGGGAGGCCGTTCGGCCTCCCTCGTCGCTCGGTGCTGGATCGCGAAGCTGTTATTCCCAGACTACGGCGTCGAGCGCCTCCCAGGTCACGGACTCCCAGGTCACGGACTCCCAGGTCACGGAACCCCAGGATACGGACGACGCGACGAAGACCAGCATCGCGAAGAGCATCGCCGCAAGGATCTTCTTCATCTACTCGCCCCACTTTCGATGAGATAGACCCTTCATCCCAATAGTTGAGGGATGATGCGGTCTTCGCAGCATCGCCGAGCGTAGCACAGGCCGCATGGGCTGTCAATCGAGCAGCCGCACGACAACCGGCCGCGCCCTCTGTGTTCGTACCACTGTTCTTGCGGCGGTCGCTCGGGCCTGTGGGCTCGCACTATTCCTATCGGCAATCTGCCCCCGAGAGGGAGCTGCTAGACCCCCAGCGCGGCACCGACCTTGCTCTATAGAGGAGTCCGGGAGCCGCACCGATGGGGTCGCGCGGCGGAGAGCGGAGCGGATGTGATGACACCGAAACACGAGACGCCCGCCAGCCACTTCACCGATCTGTTCGAGCGTGCACGGCGCGCCCTGGCCGAGCACATCGGCCCCGAGGCCGTCGCTCTGGATCCGGGTTCGCTCGATCAGGGGGGACACGGCGAGGCGTCGCACGTCGCCGCGCAGCTGCGGGTCGACGACCGCACGCGCGAAGTGATCGTCCGGTTCTTTGACATCCACACCGGGGGCACGATCCGGGAGCTTCCCCCGCAGCTGGTGGCCGCGACCGCGGCCCGGCTGCGGCTGCCCACGGCCTAGCTCGCGATACACGATTCCCGCCGCTCGTGCACCGCGCGGCGCCGCGTATGCTGACCTCAGGGGGGACGCACCGCGGCGGCCTCGGAGCCGGGCGGCGGGTTCGTCTAGGGGGGATGGGGCGGGGGCATGAACACATCGTGCCCACGCCCAATACCCCTGCCGCGATGCCGGAGACCCGCATCCTCGTCGTGGATGACGAGGAGAACCTCCGCCGGCTGCTGACGAAGCTCCTCGGTCAGGAGGGCTTCGGGGTCGACGAGGCCGGCGACGGCGAGGAGGGTCTGGCCAAGTACAAGGCCGGGCGCTACGACCTCGTCCTGCTCGACCTCAAACTCCCGAAGCTCGACGGTCTCAGCGTGCTCCGCGCCGTCATGGAGCACGATGCGGATGCCCTGGTCATCCTGATCACGGCCTTCTCCACGATCGACACGGCCATCCAGGCCATCAAGCTCGGCGCCTACGACTACGTCGCCAAGCCCTTCCGCCCCGAGGAGCTGATGATCGTCGTGAACCAGGCCCTCGAGCGGGGGCGTCTGGTCAAGGAGAACCGCGCCCTGCAGGACGAGCTGATGCGGACGTTCAAGTTCGAGGGGATCGTCGGCGATTCGCCCAAGATGCGTCAGGTCCTCCAGCTCGCCGCCGCCGTGGCGCCGACCGACGCGACCGTCCTGATCTACGGCGAGACCGGCACGGGCAAGGAACTCCTCGCCCGCTCCATCCACCTGCAGAGTCCGCGCAGCAAGGGCCCGTTCGTCGTCGTGAACTGCGGTGCGATCCCCGAGACGCTCCTCGAGACGGAGCTGTTCGGCCACGAGAAGGGCGCGTTCACCAGCGCCGTGACGAGCCGCATCGGGAAGTTCGAGCGCGCGCAGGACGGCACGATCTTCCTCGACGAGATCGGCGACATGAGCACGGCGATGCAGGTAAAGCTCCTGCGCGTCCTGCAGGAGCGGGTCATCGAGCGGGTGGGCGGCAACAAGCCGATCGACGTCAACGCGCGCGTCATCGCCGCGACGCACCGGGATCTGCGGAAGGCGATCAACGACGGGACCTTCCGTGATGATCTCTACTATCGCCTCAGCGTCGTGCCCATCGAGCTGCCACCGCTGCGGGAGCGGCGCGAGGACATCCAGGCCCTCGGCATGCACTTCGTGAACAAGTACGCGGTCGCGTTCAACAAGCGCATCAAGGGCTTCTCACCGCTGGCCATGAAGAAGCTGCGCGGCCACGCCTGGCCCGGGAACGTGCGCGAGCTCGAGTACACCATCCAGCGCATGGTCATCCTGGCGCAGGAGGAGGTCATCGGTGCGGAAGAGATCTGGCTGGATGAGCAGGGGGCCGTCGCGCCGACGTTTCCCAAGGCGTTCTCACTTGATGAGGCGGAGCGCCGGCACATCAGCGTCGTGCTGAAGATGACGGCGTGGAACCTGGAGGAGGCCAGCCGGGTGCTCGGGATCGCCCCCGACGAGCTCCAAGGGAAGATCCAGGCCCACCGGCTGAGCGAGACCGGGTAGAGTAGGCGAACGGGCGTGCGAGTTTTTTGTTTTGCGCGTCCCGGCACGAAAGTTGCTCTAGGACGGGCCAGCCGCCAATCGTGAGGTGCGGAGCGTGGGTTCGAAGCCGAAGATCATGATCGTCGACGATGAGGCGTCGATCCGCGACCTGTGCTCCCGCATCCTGGGGCCGGCCTATGAGATCGTGACCGCCGCCGACGGCCCATCCGCGATCGCCCTGGCCGCCCAGTCCACTCCGGACCTCCTGCTCACCGACCTCAAGATGCCGGGGATGACGGGACTGGAAGCGGCGCGGCAGATCGTCGCCGCCGCCCCCGAGGTCTCCGTGGTCGTGATGACCGGATTCAGTGAATTCGACAGCCTCCTGGAAACGGTGCGC
>DASSGA010000089.1:0-10313 GCA_035693805.1 bacterium
GCATCGACGAGGTGTGGATCTCCGTGGAGTCGAGAGGCCCTGCGGCATCGTGCGCCGCCCGCCGCGGGTTCCACACGGACGTTGACGACGGGTGGCGGCAGATCCGTCGGGTGGGCCCGTCGACCGCCGGGCAGGGGGGCATCTGACGTGAGCGACGCCGCGACCCTGCCGGGAGCGGCCCCGGCCGCCCGCATCTCGCTCGCCGCACCCCTGGGCGTGCGCAACTTCCGCACCCTGTGGCTTGGGCAGAGCATCTCTCTGGTCGGGGACGAGTTCAAGTTTGTCGCCCTGTCCTGGCTCGTGCTCTCGCTGACTGGCCGCCCCGGCGCGCTCGGCAGCGTCCTGATGTTGCTGGCGATCCCGCGGGCGATGCTGATGCTCGCCGGCGGCGTGGCCAGCGATCGACTCCGCCCCAGGACGGTCATGCTCTTCTCCGACGCGTCTCGCGCGCTGGTCGTGGGCGCGATCGGTGTCCTCACCCTCACGGAGCACATCGCAATGCCGCACCTGTATGTCCTGGCGCTGCTGTTTGGCATCGTGCAGGCGTTCTTCTTCCCGGCCGCGGCGGCATTCACACCGGAGCTGGTGGAGCGGACACTGCTGCCGACCGCCAATGCCGTCAACCAGATGACCAATCAGATCGTGCTGATCGGAGCGCCGGTGCTCGCCGGATTCGCGATTGCGGCGGTGGGCAGCGCGGGCGGCTTCTTCGTCGATGCCGTGAGCTTCCTGATCTCGGCGGCGTTCCTGCTGCTGATCAAGCCCGGTCCGCGTCCGGACCGTCCCGTGGCCCAGAATGCGTGGCGGGACCTGGTCGAGGGATTCACCGTGGTGCGGCGCGACCCGGTGCTGCTGGCCATGATCGCGATGGCGTCGGTGTTCTCGTTCGGCTACGCGGGCGCCACGTACGTGGGGCTTCCGGTGCTGGTCAAAGGACCGCTCGGCGCGGGACCTCGCGAGCTGGGGGTGCTCTTCGCCGCCTCCGGATTGGGCGCGTTGATCGGTGGCCTCATCGGCGGGACGATGCGCGTCCGCCGGCGCGGCCTGGTCGGCGTCACCCTCATCGGAGCGGTCGGCGCGCTGCTCGCCGCCGTGTCGCTCGCGCAGACGGTGTGGCAGGGCGCGGTGCTGCTGTTCGGCAGCGGGGCGCTGCTGGCCTGGATCGGAATCACGTATATCACCATGATCCAGCACCGCGCCGAGCGGGCCTACATGGGTCGCGTGATGGGGATGCTGATGTTCGGGATCTACGGGCTCTACCCGTTCTCGTACGGGCTGGCCGGGTGGATCTCGCAGGCCGGCGGTGTGCGGCTGCTCTTCATCCTCGGCGGCGGGCTGATCCTCGCCTCCGCCATGCTCGGTGTCAGCGTCAGAGAACTCCGCGCGCTGGACTGACCGGTCTCCGGCGAGCGGTGAATCAGGCAAGGGAGGAACGTGCCATGCACGACGTGCGGACGTCAGGGACTCCGGATGGCGGGAAGGTCGCTTTGAACAAGCGTATCGAGGACATCGGCTGGGGACTGCTCCTGATCATCACGGCAGCGCCTTCTTGATGCCGGGGTGGGAGGTGCCGTGGGCGGCCTGGCTGGTGGGTGTCGGGATCGTCATGCTCGGCCTCAACGCCGCGAGGTACCTGAACGGCATCAGGCTCAGAGGGTTCACGATGATCCTGGGTGTGCTGGCGCTCGCCGCCGGGTTGGGAAACTTCGCCGGGGTGGACCTCGAGCTGCCGCTCTTCTCGGCGCTGCTCATCCTGTTGGGAGCAGGCATCATCCTCAAGCCATTGATTGAACGCGACCTGCCATCGTCGAGGCGCTGACCAGCTCACCCGACGTGCAGCGGGCGCTGCGTCTTTGCCGGGGGCTGCGCGGGAAGTCTACCAGTGAGGTGACGATCCCGTGAAGCGGCGTGTCGTGGCGCTCGTCGTGGCGATCTGGCTCGTGGCGACCGGATGCCAGACCGTGACCGTGCAGGTTCCCCCTGAGGCCGACCTGCAGGGGATCAAGACCGTGGCCGTCATGGCGGCCGACATGCCCAACGACCCCGCGCCCGTGGGCGTGCTGCTCCGCAGCGAGGCCTCCTCCCGCATCCGCCGGCTCCTGCCGACCTTGACGCTGGTCGAGCCGACGGCCGGCTCCGACGCGGTACTTCGCATGACCGTGGTCCGCCACACCATCAGCTCGGTGGCGATCCGCGTCTACGTCGACCCGCAGACTGGACAGGTGAGTTGTTCGGCCTGGCAGATCGCCTCGCTGCTTGTGGATGCCGCGGTCAACACTGGGGAGACCATCCGCTGGCAAGGCATCCTGGAGGCGGCCCGCCGGATCGATCTGCCGTGCGTGCGACGGAACGTGGCCGTCATCCCCGCGGTCTCCCCGGCCTCGACGGACCCGCGGCTCGTCCGGGACGTCGTCGACGATCTGGGTCGCCGCCTCGCCGGTTACGCGCGCCGGGAGATTCGCGCCCTGCCGCCGTCGGCGCCGGCGCCAACCCAGGATCCCTGACAGATTCTACTTCAGGAAGTTCCGGCAGGCCCGCAGCGCGGTGGCGGCGGGGAAGGCGATGCTGTAGTTCTCACTGCGGTTGGACGCGACGAAGATCCCCACGACTTCGCCTTTGCGGTTGAGCACGGGCGCGCCGCTTGCCCCCTGGTGGAGGGCCGGCTTGAAGACGATCATCGGGGAGCGGATCCTCCGCCCGCCGAGGATGGCCGATGCGATGACGTGCGTGACGCGTCCGCTGGCGACGGTCCAGCGGCGCCCGGGATAGCCTCCCACACGGATGGGCTCGCCCACGGACGGCGTCTTCGACGACAGGATGTAGTAGGGCGTCCCTTGCGGCAACGCGGCCTTGACGACGGCGAGGTCCTCGTCGCGGGTCCGGCACACCGGCCGCGCCTTCACCGGCGTACCCTTCGGGAGCCGGACTTCCATCGTGTTCCCCACCACGTGCTTCGCCGTGAGGATCGTGGAGGGACCGACGACCACGCCCGTCCCATACTTGTTCAGGGCGGTGCCTTTCGAGACGAGCATCGGGATCCCGCGACGATCGAGGCTGCGCAGGGCGGTCTGCGCCGCGAGGACGGGCACGGCCACCGCCCCCACCAGCAGGAGGCACATCGCGATCCGTCTGAGTGGAAGGTGCATGGGGTCCCACCGCGTAGCATGCCCCAGCAGTGGGCGAAGGAGGCGACGACGCAACGGTTGTGTAGACCCGCCCCGATCCTGATCTGGTCGCCGCTGCCGCTGTGGCATGCGCGCGCGCCGGCGCGGGCGACGAGATGATAAGGGCCGTGCTCTTCGACCTTGACGGCACGCTGCTGCATGTCGACACGGCCCAGTTCGTCGAGGCCTACGTGCGGCTGCTCGCCCGCTCGTTCGCCGCTCGGATCCCACCCGACCTGTTCGTCCGGCACCTCCTGGTGGCCACGCAGGCCATGATGGCGGATCGCGATCCCTCGCGGACGAACCGGGAGGTCTTCGCGGCGAGTTTCTATCCACCGCTGGGACTCACGGAGGAGGGGATGGCGCCCCA
The DNA here is from genome assembly GCA_035693805.1 of bacterium. GTDB lineage: Bacteria > Sysuimicrobiota > Sysuimicrobiia > Sysuimicrobiales > Kaftiobacteriaceae > Kaftiobacterium. The sequence continues at coordinate 3,535 of DASSGA010000089.1, forward strand.
CCTCGCCGAGTTCTACGCGCGCGAGTATCCGGCGCTGCGCGCGCTCACACGGCCGGACCCACTCGCCCGCCGCGCGGTCGGGGCGGCCCTCGAGCGCGGGCTCGACGCGGTCATCGCCACGCAGCCCATCTTCCCGGAGACGGCCATCCGCCAGCGCCTGGAGTGGGCGGGCATCGCGGACCTGCCCTTCGCGCACGTCACGAGCTACGAGACGGCGCACTTCTGCAAACCCCATCCGGAGTACTTCCTGGAGATCGCGGCGGTGATCGGGAAGGGGCCCGAGGAGTGTCTGATGGCCGGCAACGACGCGACGCATGACGCCGCCGCCGTCCGGACGGGGATGCAGGCCTACCTCGTCACGGACCATCTCATCGGGGGGGCGGTCTTGCGCGGGGGCGTCCACCACCGCGGCACCCTGGCCGACCTCGCCAAGTTCCTGACCGTGGTCACGTAGATCCACGGGAAGGCCCTCGCCGCCTGCGTGCGAAGAAGTCAGCATGCGCGCCGATGAGGTCCGCGCGATCCTCGAGGCGGCGGGGGCCGTGCGCGCCGGGCATTTCCGCCTGACCTCGGGGCTGCACAGCGATCTCTTCCTCCTCTGCGCCCTGGTGATGCAGCATCCCGAGCGCGCGGCGGCGCTGGCCGAAGCGATGGCCGAGCCCTACCGCGGTGAGCGCGTCGACGCGGTCATCGGGCCGGCGGTCGGGGGCATCATCCTGGCGTACGAGGTGGCCCGTCACCTCGCCGCCCGGGCGATCTTCGCGGAAAAGAACGCGGGTGGGGCGATGGTGCTCCGGCGCGGGTTCACGCTCGTTCCCGGGGAGCGCGTGCTGGTGATCGAGGATGCCCTCACCACCGGCGGCTCGATCCGAAAGGTGATCGACGTGGTCCGCGCCGCGAGGGCGAAGGTCGTCGGCGCGGCGGTCCTGGTCGACCGCTCGGGAGGGCGGGTGGATCTCGGGGTGCCGGTCCGATCGCTGCTCACGCTGGAGGTCAACGCATGGGAGCCAGGGCAGTGCCCCCTCTGCCGAGCGGGGGTGCCCCTGATCGAGCCGAAGGAACCGCCTTAAGGCTGCCAGGCGATGACCGGTCCCATGCTGAGATCTCCGGCGGCCTCGCCCAGACGCTGTCGGTTAGTACCGTCCGCCCGCATCACGTACAGGCCGAGCCCACGCTCATCCGCCCCAAGGAACGCGAGCCACCGCCCGTCGCGTGACCACACCGGCAGCATGTTGGCGCCGCCGGACGTCAGGCGCCGGAGCGCTGTGCCGCCGCTCTTCATGACGTAGATCTGCGAATCGCCAACACGCGCCACGACGAACGCGATGCGTCTCCCATCCGGCGACCATGCCGGCGCGTAGCCGGTCGACAGGCGCCGCGGTTCTCCGCCGGTGCGGTCGACGATCAGGATCTGCTGCTCGGCCCGTCCCACGCGCGTCACGAAGGCGATCCGCGTTCCATCGGGCGACCAAGCGGGGTGGAGCATGCCCGGCCGCAACAGGACGCCGACCGGCTCGACCGTCTTCGCCCCCCGCCCGTATGCGTTGCCGACGTACACGTCCCCTCGACTGAGCTGCCGTTGCTCGGTCCCGTCCGCGCGCATCACGAACAGTTGGGGCACCACCCCGCCCCGGGTCGAGACGAAGGCGATCCAGCGCCCGTCGGGAGACCACACGGGTACGGTGCTGCGCCCCGGCGGACCGGTCAGGCGCCGCGTGAGGCGTCCATCCGGATCCATCTCGTAGATCTGCTCGTCAACGCCGTTCCGCCGGACGTAGAGGACGTGCCGGCCGTCCGGAGACCAGGCCGGAAAGACGTGGTCCCCGTCGCCCGAGGTGAGGCGGCGGCTGCGGCTGCCGTCGGTGTTCACCACATAGATGTGCCAGGGGCCGCTCCGGGTCGCGGCGGCGTAGACGAGGCGCCGCCCGTCCGGGGACCAGCCAGGAGAATGCGCGATGATCCCGCGCGCGGTGACGGCCGCAAGCGTGCCGCCAATCGTGGCGATCGAGATCCGCATCTCCCCGCCCTCGGACGAGACGAATGCGAGACGGGACGCGGGAGCGGCCACAGCGGCTGCGGTCATAACGAGGCATGCGGTGAGCGATGCGGGGAGCAGCCAAGAGCGCATGGCTATCCCACATCATAGCCGGTGCCGCGGGGAAAAGGGGCTGTTGACACCGCACATGGTCTTCCTTTGGAACACCCCGATCACCAAGTGGTAGCGATCGTCGCGTCCGGGCGCGGCTAGTCGCCGAGGACGCTCACGAGCTCGGGGGCGGTGAGGTCGCTGACCCGCCGCCCCCGAAGTGCGTCGGGGAGCGCGAGCCGGCGGAACCGCACGTATTCGAAAACAGCGCGGAGATCGGGAGTGCCCTCCGGCGGCCGCACAGTCCTGCTGTTGAAGTTCTTGAACGGCGCTTCGGCGGAGAGGCCGTCGTACTTTTCGCGGATCGTGGTCCAGTCGGTCATTGCCGTGATGCCCACCTGCACGGCCCGGCCGCCGAGCGCGGGCACGTCGATCAGCCCCGGCCGCATCCCGCCGAACCGGCCGAGCACCCCCCGGCTCTCGAGGTGGGTGACGACCCAGCCGCCGTCCTCGAACCGGTGGAGGAGCACGAACGACGTGCCGATCCGGGCGACACGCATCTCGACCCATCCCGCCCGGCCCGTTCGCCACTCCAGCGCGGACCGGCCGTTCGTCGTTACCGTGGTTTCGAGCGCGGGACCCCGACCGCCCGGACCTGAGGCGAGGCCTGCGGTGAACGAGAGGTAGGTCTCGTCCTCGGGCTTCCAGGTTTCCGCGCTTCCCGCGCGCGCCTGCCGGATCATCAACCCTGCGAGCGACCCCTCCACGTCAGGAAACTCCCGCTGCCGTCCGGTCGTCCGAAGCCGGGTGGCAACGACGAAGTCGCCGGTGACGTCCTTAAAGAGGAAGGGGGCGCGGAACCCGGCGTACCAGACGCTGGTCAGGGGCTGGATGAAGAGGTGGCCGCGGACCGTCGTATCGACGTCCACGACCTCGATCTGGCTCGGCCAGCCTTCGACGGCGTCGTGGCGTTTCCACTGTGGGAGGCGAGGGGCGTCATCGAATTCATCACTCAGGGCGACCAGGTCGTCGCCCTGCGCGGACGCCGCGGGCGCGAGCAGCAGCGGGAGGACGCTGAGAGCAAGGATGAAGCGGCGCAGGAACATCATGGTCCGATGACGGTGCCTTCCAGAATCGTGACGCGTGTCCTGCCTAGACGAGGCCCGCGAAGAGCGCGGTGCCGAGGACCCCGTAGGAGAAAGTCAGCATCGAGCCCGCGATCAGCTCGAGATGCTCCGGCACGCGCAGCAGCCGCAGCGTCACCGCCGTCAGCGGAAGGATGACCAGATAGGTGAAGAACACGTAAAAGAACATGCCCCGTGCCTCCTGCCTCGTCTTGCCGTTGCGCACAATACTATGCCCTCCGGGGCCGGGCATTATTCCGCGCGGGTGAAGAGAGAAGGGACCCCGCCCCGCGCGAGGTCGCCCTCCTGGCCGGACATCCCTTATTCCGTAACGGGGACGACCCGACCGTTGAACACCTTGCCGGGTTTCCACGGGGTCCCCAGGACAGGTAGGAGCACCCGGTCCAACCCGTAGTAGCCGGCGACCTTCCACGCCAGGATCAGCAGGATCGCCAGCGTGAAGAGCAGGGGATTGGTGCTTGCCGTGCCGGCCATCATGAAGTTCCAGTTCATGACGGCGCCGAAGAAGGCGGCGATGCCGACGAATGCCCCGATGATCAGCGCGATCCCGATGACCAGCTCCCCGTAGGCGACGAGCTTCGCGAACCAGGTGTACGACTGGGTGTCCAGCAGGTACTGGATGAAGCTCCGGTACCATTCGAACGCGATGGCCGGCCGCGCCGGCGGAGTCGGGACGGCGACCGCCCGCTCCCAGAAACCCCGGAGCGCCGAGCCGGTGCCGGTCCAGGCCTCGACGCCGATCTTGTGCCTCGCGGCCTCGATCCACTGGTAGCCGAGCCAGATCCGCATCGCGGCCCACAGCCACGCGAGCCGGGTGCTGCTGAACAGAACACGGGCGATGGGCGGGTCGGTGTAGAACTCCACGGACTTGACTGCTGCTCTTGCCATTGCTGTTCCCTCCTCCATCTGAGGGCGGTGTCCCCGCCCGGCGGCGCTGTTCGCTTTGTGTTCTGCGTTCTCTTCCCGATCCCAGCCTAGACCCCCAGCGGGGGAGGCACTATCGGGCTGGTGCCCCATTTTGACTCAGGCCGGCTCTGAGGGCCAAATCGGGCGGCGGCCCTATGGCCGCTGCGTGCGGAGCGCACGTAGAGTGGGTCGCAAAGGGGGAGTGCGCATGCAGCGGATCGCCCTCATCCTCAGCATTTTGGCGCTGGCAATCAGCGTGGTCGCCTTCGCGGGGCGAAAAGCGGGGCCGCCCGCCGCCACGGCCCCCCGCACTCCTGCCACCCTCAAGCTCTCCATGGTTGTCGCTACCTTCTCCGGACAGGGTGTGGCCGCCCACCGCTGGTATCCGACGATGTTCGTGGCGCGGGTGGGCGATACGGTGGATCTGGCCATCGGCAACCCCGATCGCTTCAACCACCGGTTCGAGCTCACCGGCTACAATCTGTCCACCAAGAAGCTGACGCCGGGCGCCAGTGCCTCGATCCGCTTCACGGCCGATCGCAGCGGGGTCTTCGCCTACCACTGCACCCTCCCGCACAACCCGGCCACGGGCGACTGCACCCCCGACCACGAACTGATGCGAGGCTACCTCATCGTGACGGAGTGAGGGGATGAGCCGAACGTACACGTGGATCGCGACGGCGTTGTCCGCGGTGGCGATCGTGTTCAGCTTGGCCACCCTCCGGCCGGCGGGACCTAGTCCCGCCGCCAACATCCCCGTCGACATCTGGATGCTCATCACCGGGCAGGGCGGCATCGGCGGGCCCTCGACGAGCCACCTCTACGATCCGCAGATGATCGTCGTCCGCCGCGGCGACACGGTGCGGATGCGCGTGATGAATCAATCGCTGTTCAGCCATGCCATCCAGATCGTGGGGATGAACGTGCGCACGAAGGCGCTCGCGGGCGGAGATTCCGACGAGCTGACGTTCACCGCCGACCGGGCGGGCATCTTCGAGTATCGCTGCATCCTGCCCTACGATCCCTCCGCCGGCACGTGCTCGCCGGATCACGATCGGATGATCGGCCACCTGGTGGTCGTCGACGCACCGTCACGCTGATTGCCGCCGCACGGCTGCGCCGCCGGGGTGATGGTGATGGGACTTCGCAACCGGATCATGCTCCTCGTGGCACTTGGGCTCCTCATCGCGACGGCTCCGCTGGGCGTCATGGGAATGGGGATGCTGCGCGTCGCGACGGACCGAGTCCTCGAGGAGCGGCTCGCCATGACGCGTGCCACGGCGGACCGCCTCGACGAACGGCTGGTGCAGGGCTGGTGGCAACTAGATCAGCTCAGTACCCGTGCCGCCATGCTCTGGACCACCGCTGACCTGACGCCCGTCCGCGCTGACCTCAGAGTACTGTCTCTCCAGTTGTCGCTGTTCAGCGGCGGCATCTTCCTGGCGGACACTACCGGTCGAATCCTCGTCCAGGAGCCGGCGTCGCCGCCGCTGCCGGCGGCGGTCATCTCCGATCGGGCCATATTGCGCGCGCTGCGGAATGGTCTGCGGCAGACCAGCAACGTCATCCGCGTGGGCGACGGGGCGGTGGTCGTCTTCGCGGTGCCGGTATTCGACGGGCCGCATAAGGTCAGGGGCGTCGTGGGTGGGGTCATCGACCTCACCAAACCGACCCTGCTCTCGTTCATCAGCGGGCTGGCCGTGGGGGCGAGCGGTCACGCAGCGATCGTGGGGCGTGACGGGATGGTCGTGGCGAGCACGGACAGCGTGGAACTGTTCTCCCGCAACGAGCATCCCGAGTTCTTCACGAGGTTCATCGCCGAGCGGCGGCCGATCGTTGGATCGACCCGAGAGGACCATGGCCCGGGCGTCAAGGCGCCGATGCACGTCATGGCGTTTGCGCCCGTACCATCAGTCCCCTGGGGGCTCGGCGTCGGGCAAGACGAGGAAGAGACGTTCGGTCCCATCCGCCGGCTGCGTGACCGTATCCTGATTTTCGAACTCCTCGTCCTCGCCGCCGCGCTGACGTTCGCCTGGCTGGATACCACTGCGGTGGTAGCACCGTTGCGCTTGCTCCAGGGCGCTGCGGAGCGCATCGCGGGCGGGGATCTCGATCGCCGGATCGACGTGCGCCGGGGGGACGAAATCGGAATGCTGGGGCGAAGCTTCGAAGCGATGCGCGTCCGGCTGCGTCAGACGCTTGAGGAAAACGCCAGGCTGCAGGACCGGCTGCAGTCGGTGGCCGTGCTGGAGGAGCGGGAGCGGATCGCGCGGGAGATGCACGACAGCGTCGGCCAAGTGCTGGGCTACGTCAACACCAAGGCGCAGGCGGTGAAGATGCTGCTGGAGGCGGGAAAGATCCGTGAGGCCCAGGCCCAGCTCATGCAGATGGAGGATATCGCGCGCGAGGTGTACGCAGATCTCCGGGAGGCGATCCTCAGCCTGCGGACCCCCTCGTCCCCCGGGCGCCAGCTGACCGCCGTGGTGGAGGAGTACGTGCGGCGCTTCTCGGATCTCAGCGGTATCGAGACGCGCCTGCTGGTCTCGGGCGATCCCGGCCGCAGTACCCTCGGCCCGACCACGGAGCTCCATCTCCTGCGTATCATCCAGGAGGCCCTGACGAACGTGCGTAAACATTCCCTC
>DASSGA010000090.1:0-4366 GCA_035693805.1 bacterium
GAAGTCATTCCCCGTGCCCCCCGGGATGATGGCCAAGGCGGGCGGCCGGTGGCCGCCGGCGGCCATGATGCCGTTGACGACCTCGTGGATGGTACCGTCGCCGCCGACCGCGGCGATGACGTCGTACCCGCGCCGGGCGGCGGCCTCCGCCAACCCGATCGCCAGTTGGGGACGTTCCTCCACGACCTCGTCGAACGACAGCCCGGCGTCGCGCAACGCCGGCCTCACCGTCCGCCACGCGCGGGCGGCCCGGCCTCGGCCTGCGGCGGGGTTGAGGATGACGAAAACGCGTTGCGGCATGTCCTGAGCCTATGTATGCTAGGGGGCGATGGAAATCCTCGTCGCGAAACACATGGGGTTCTGCGGCGGCGTGAAGCGCGCCGTGGAGATGGCGGCCGGCGCCGCGCATGACGCCCAGGACGCCGTGGTCACCTGGGGTCCCCTCATCCACAACCCCCAGGTCGTGACCCGGCTGGAAGCGGGTGGGGTCCGTGTGGCGGAGACGCTCGAAGAGATGCGCGGCGAGACGTTTGTCGTCTCCGCGTACGGCGTGGAGCACGCCGTCCTCGATGCCGCGCGCGAGCGCGGCATGGCGATCGTGGACGCAACCTGTCCCGTCGTGATCCGCGCCCACTCGCTCGCCTTCAAGCTCGTCGAGGAAGGCTACCAGCTCATCATCGTCGGCGACCACGGCCACCCCGAGATGGTCACCGTCAAAGAGGTCCTCGGCGAGAAGGTGACGATCGTCCACACCCGCGAGGAGGCGGCGCAGGTGAGACTGCGCGGGCGCATCGCCGTGATGTCCCAGACCACGCAGTCCCAGGAGAACTTCCGGCAGATCGTCGGGGACCTCAGCCTCCGCACGAAGGAGCTGCGCGTGGTCAACACGCTCTGCCCCGCCATCACCGTGCGCCAGGAGGAGGCGGAGCGCCTCGTCGAGGAGGTGGACGCGCTCGTCATCATCGGCGGCCACCACTCGTCCAACACGACGCGCCTGGCCGAAATCGGCCGCTCGCACGGCCTGCCGACGCACCACGTCGAAGGACCCGAGGAGATCGACCCGAGCTGGTTCACGGGCGTCCAGAAGGTCGGCGTGATGTCCGGGGCGAGCACCCCGGAGTGGATCATCGCCGACGTCATCACCCGCCTCCGAGAGATCGACGCGGCGCGAAGCCCGGTCGCCGCCTCCTAGCCCCCGCACATTGCTACACTAGAGCCGTGCCTCACCCCCTCGTGGCCGTCGTGGGCAGACCCAATGTGGGCAAGTCCGCCCTCTTCAACCGTCTGATCGGCCGGCGCGTGGCCATCGTCGAGGACCGCCCCGGCATCACCCGCGACCGCCTGTACGCCGAGACCTCCTGGGGGGCGCGGGCGTTCACGCTCGTCGACACCGGGGGCTTCGTCACCGACTCGACGGAGTCCATCACGGCGCAGGTGCGCGCGCAGGCCGAGCGGGCGATCCACGAGGCCGACGTCATCCTCTTCGTCGTGGACGCGAAAGACGGCGTCCTCCCCGAGGATCGTGAGGTCGCTCAGCGCCTGCGCGAGGGACGGCGGCCCGTCATCCTCGTCGTCAACAAGGCCGATGATCCGAGCCACCCGGGAGTCTACGAGTTCTACGAGCTGGGGCTGGGCGATCCGTTCGCGGTGTCGGCCACTCACGGCCTCGGCATCAACGACCTCCTGGACGCGGTGCTGACGCTGCTGCCGGAGCCCACGCCCGAGGTCGAGACCGCGGAAGCGATCCGTGTGGCGATCGCCGGCCGCCCGAATGTCGGCAAGTCGTCGCTCATCAACGCGATCCTCGGGGAGGAACGCGTCATCGTCGACGCGACGCCTGGGACGACGCGGGACGCGATCGATACCCCGTTCCGCCTGGAGGGCCGGGAATTCATCCTCGTCGACACGGCGGGGCTGCGGCGCAAGGCGCGCATCGACGAGCGTGTGGAGCGCTACAGCGCCGGACGATCGCTCGGCGCCATCGACCGGGCCGACGTCGCCGTGCTCATCCTGGACGCGGGCGAACCGGTGGTCGAGCAGGACCAGGAGATCGCGCGCTACGCCCGGGAGCGCGGGCGCGCGTTCGTCGCGGCCGTGAGCAAGTGGGATCTCGTCAGCGACACCCCGATGCTGCACAAAGGCGCCCTCGACCGGGTGAAGACCGCCCTGCGGTTCGCCCCCTACGCCGCGATCGTTGCCACCTCGGCGACGAAGCGGTGGGGTATCCCCGAACTACTCGACCGCGTCGTCCAGGCGGCCGAGGCCCACGCCCGGCGCGTCGCGACCGGCCCGCTGAACCGGGTCATCGAGGCCGCGGAGGAAGCGCACAACCCTCCTGCGGATCGCGGGGGGAAGCAGGGCAAGATCTACTACGCCACACAGCCTGCGGTGAAACCGCCGACCGTCGTCTGCTTCGTCAACGATCCGGCGCTCTTCCCCGACGAGTACCGCCGCTACCTCGAGAACCGCCTGCGCGAGGCCTTCGACTTCGCCGGCACCCCGATCCGGCTGCAGTTCCGCCGCCGCGAGCGGGGGAAGGGGGCGGCGTGATCGCGGCGGCCGCGGTGCTCCTCGGCTACCTGGTCGGCTCGCTGCCCACCGGACTCGTCGTCATCCGGCTGCTGCGGGGCATCGACATCCGCGCCCACGGGAGCGGGAACATCGGCGCCACCAACGTCTTCCGGGTAGCCGGGCTGCCCACCGCCGCCCTCGTCCTGCTGCTCGACATGGCGAAGGGGGCGGTCCCCGTTCTGTTGGCCGAGGCCTGGGCTCCGTCCCCCCTCACAGCCGTGCTCGCGGGGCTGGCCGCGATCGGCGGCCACAACTGGTCGCTCTTCCTGCGCTTCACGGGCGGGAAGGGGATCGCCACGTCGTTCGGGGCGCTGCTGGCGCTCTCGCCCGCGGCGGCCGCCGTGGCGGCGCTCGTCTGGGTGGGTGTCGTGGCGGTCACCCGCTACGCCTCGCTGGGATCCCTCCTCGGCATCGCCGCCGTGCCGGCTGTGATGTGGCGGCGCGGGGAGCCCCGGGAGCACCTCGGATTTGCGGCCCTGGCGCTACTGTTTGCTGTCTACAAACACCGCACCAACATCGGACGGCTGCTGGCCAGGACGGAACTGCGGATCACCGACCGTCCGGACCAGGCGACTGGCCATCCGACACGGCGGGCATAGTACGGGGTGTGATGTTGACGATGCCGACTGAATGGACGACTGTGCTGCTGGGGGTGGCGATCATCTCGCTGCTCCTCGTGGTCCTCGGGCTGCGCCAGGTGGTCTTCCGCCGGCTGGCCGACCGCTCGATCCGTGACCCGGAGACGGGCGTATACACCGCCGACTTCATCCAGGAGATCTACCAGTCCGAGCTGCGCCGTGCGGAGCGCACCGGCGTGCCCTTCTCGGTCGCCCTCGTCTCGCCGCACATGCCGGCGAACCTCAATCCCAGCGCCCCCGGGCAGGACGGTCTCGCGGCGTCCGTGGCCCACTGGCTGCAGCAGCACCTGCGCGGCAGCGACTACGTCGGCCGCCTCGAGGAGAACCGCTTCGTCGCCATCCTCCCCGAGACGTGGGAGGATGACGCGCGCTCGGTGGCCACCCGCATCACCTCGGCGTTCCAGTTCAAGAGCGGCGGGAGCGGGAAGTGGCTCTCGTGTGACATCGGGATCGCGACGTGGCGGCCCGAATCGACCGACGTCTGGAACACGGCCGAGAAGCAGCTGCACCGCGTGACTGCGGTCGCTCAGAACTGACCCTCTAACGGCCTCGGCGGGTGCGCATGCGGTCGGGGCACGCCCTCATTGCCGTCGCGATGCTAGGATTCCTCGTCCCGGCCGGCCCGGTCTCGGGCCAGCCGGCGCTGCTCGATTCGGTCTGGGTCGCCTACCGCTGCCGCGAGAACAACGTCTGCACGAAGGGCACGGCCTTCCACGTCGGGGACGGAGTCTTCTACACGAACGCGCACGTCGCGCGGGCGGAGACGGGCTACGGGCCGCTCATGCTCGGGCGCGGCACCCCGCGCCAGGAGCTGGGGCGGGGTGCGGTCCTCTGCATCAACGACCGGGCCAGTTTGACGAGTGCCGCGACGCCGTATGACATCGCGAAGGTGCGGGTCGATACCGCCCGCGCCCGCCGACTCCCCGCGCTCAAGTTCTACCGCTGGGGACCGGTCGCGGGCCTGCGGATCCGCATCATCGGGTATCCCGGCAACCAGTGGACGCCGGTGATCGCCGAGGGGACCATCTCGCACCGCCTCCAGCACCAGGTGTTCGCGTTCGAGGTGGACAACGGCATCGTGACGCGCGGCTCGAGCGGCTCGCCGGTGCTCACGACCTCGGGTGAGGTCGTGGGGATGGTATACGCGGAGGGCTCGG
>DASSGA010000091.1:0-6748 GCA_035693805.1 bacterium
GCGGCTCGTCGCTGCCAAGCAGATCCCCTTCCCGGAGGCGGCGACCGCCGCTGCCTCCCAGCAGGCCGGGCACGTATGTGGACGCGCTTCCGAGCACCCGTCGTGCCTCCAGCCCGCCGGCCACGGCGAGATACGCCCACATCCCCGCCCGGGGAGCCCCGAACTGCAGCGTCTGCCCGGGACGCAGCAGCACGGGCGCTGCGGGAGCGATGGATGCGCGGTCGAGCATCGGGGAGAGATCGGCCCCGGCGATCGCGATCGTCAGATGGTCGAGCACGCGCAGGACGGGTCCTGGCGCGGTCAGCTCGATGGCGGCCGCATCCGGTGGGTTCCCGACGGCCGTGTTCGCCGCCCACAGGGCGGGCAGATCCATCGCCCCCGCAGCAGGGATCCCCAGCGCCCGATGGCCTCTCCGGCCGGCGTCCTGGACCGTGGTATACAGCCCGGGACTCCGGACCTCGAAGATCGCACGGCGGGGAAAAGGCAGCGGTACCTGGCCCGGGCGCTCGCGGAACTGCGCCCGCGAGGCGGGCGTGAAACGCACGCGCTCACCGGGTCGCAGCAGCACGGGATCGGCGTCGAACGGCTCGTAGACGGTCAAGGGCGTCCGTCCGATGATCCGCCACCCTCCGGGCGAGGCGAGAGGATAGATCCCCGTCATGGCGTCGGCGACGGCGATCGAGCCTTCCGGCACCCGCAGGCGGGGCGACGGCAGCCGGCTCACGCGCAGCTCCTCGGGGAGGATACCGAGATACGGATAGCCGGGCGTGAAGCCGAGCATGTACACCGTGTACTCGACCTCACTGTGGGCGCGGATGGCCTGCTCGGCCGAGAGGCCGCGCAGCGAGGCGACCTCCTCGAGATCGGGCCCGGCCTCTCCGCCGTAGACAACCGGGACCTCGATGAGGCGCCCCGTCCCCCCGTGGTGAGGGGGAAGCGTGGGGAGGACGCGCTCCGCGGTCTCCGCGATCAGGCCCGGGTCGGCGGTGAGCGGATCGAACACCACCAGCACGGAGCGCAGCGCAGGCACCGCCTCTTCGACCCCGGGGAGGTCGCCCAGCCGGACCGCCAGGGCGCGCGCTTGCGCGTTGATCTCCGGGAGGAGCGCATCACCGACCTCGATGAGCAGGCCTCGATCGCCGAGCGGCAGGACCCTCATGCGGGACGGGGCGCGCGTGGATACGACCCCAGGACCCGCATGAAGGTGCACAGCGAGTGCAGGACCGCCAGCGCCGCGGCCACCTCGGGATCCGCCTCGTGCCCTTCGAGGTCCACGTAGAAGACGTACTCCCACGGGGCGTCGCGCCGCGGGCGGGATTCGAGCTTGGTCAGGTTGATGTTCCGGGAGGCCAGCGCCCCGAGCGCCCGGTAGAGCGCCCCCGGGACGTTTCGGGTCGTGAAGACGATCGAGGTCTTCGAGGCGGCCGAGCGCGGGGCCGGGGTCCTGGCCAACGTGAGGAACTTCGTGTAGTTGTTGGGATTGGTCTCGATGCTTTCCGCCAGCACCTCGAGCCCGTAGATGCGCGCGGCCTGACGGCCCGCGATCGCACCGGTCTCTGCCATCCGCTGCTCGGCCACCATCTTGGCGCTCCCCGCGGTGTCGTAGGCCGCGATCGCGGCAAGGCCGTGGTCGCGGAGGAATACGTCGCACTGAGCGAGGGCCTGAGGGTGCGAGTAGACCGCACGCAGGTCGGCCAGCGACCGACCGGGCAGAGCGAGGAGGCAGTGCCGAACGCGGAGGTCGAGCTCCCCCGTGATGTGGAGCTCGTGGCTGAGGAGGAGGTCGTACGTCTCGTTGATCGATCCGGCCTGGGAGTTCTCGACGGGGACGACGCCCGCGGCGCTGCGGCCCGAGGCGACGGACTCGAATACCTCGCGCAGCGCGGCGCACGGGAGGACCTCGGCGTCGGGGAAGAGCGCGATGGTGGCCTCCTCGCTGTAGGCGCCCCGCTCCCCCTGAAAGGCGACACGCAGCACCGGGCTCATCGGCGGATCACCGCCCCCGGGCGCCCGCCCTTGAGGTAGACGCGCGGAACGCGCGGCCCCACGCCGCACACGATCTCGTAGGCGATCGTGTGGGCCCACTCCGCGACCTCGTCCACGGAGACGGTACGGCCGAACAACTCCGCCTCGTCGCCGGTGCGCACGGCCCGGGCCCCCGCGTCCACCATGAGGTGATCCATGCAGACCCGCCCGGCGACGTGCAGGCGCTCGCCGGCGAGCGCGACCTCAGCGTTCAGTCCGGCGAGACGCGGGTAGCCGTCCGCGTACCCGCAGGCGATCGTGGCGATGGTGCTGGGACGCAAGACCCGATAGGTCGCACCGTAGCTCACCGGAGTCCCGGGTGGCACGCGGGCCGTGCGTGCTACCCGGCTCAGGAGCCGCATCGCCGGCCGGAGTTCGACCAGGTTGTGGTAGTGGCGCGCCGGATACAGGCCGTACATCGCCAGACCAACTCGCACCAGGTCGTAGCGGCTGCGCGGGTGGGCGATTGTCCCGGCGCTGTTCGCCGCGTGGACCACGACCTTCGGAAAGCGGCGGCGCACCGCGGGCAGCACGGCGTCGAACCGGTTGAGTTGCTCGTGGGCAAATGCGTGATCCGGGTCATCCGCCGTTGCCAGGTGCGTGTAGACGCCTTCCAGCCGCAGCCCCGCTTTCGCCAGGCGGGAGAGCACCACGGGCACCTCAGAGATCTGCACCCCCAGGCGCGTCATGCCCGTGTCGATCTTCAGATGAAGACGCGCTCGCCGGCCCGCTTTCAGCAGCGGCGGCAACGCTTCTACAGAAGGAATCGTCAGGCTGAGCCGTGTTCGCACGGCAGGGCTGATCTCTTCGGGTGCAGCCGAGCCGAGGACCAGTAGCGGCGAATCCAGCCCTGCCGTGCGGAGAGTCAGTCCCTCCTCGACCGTCGCGACCCCCAGCCATCCGGCGCCAGCCTGCAGCGCCGCACGCGCCACCTGCACGGAGCCATGGCCGTAGCCGTCGGCCTTCACGACCGCCATGAAGCGCGTTCCGGGATCCAGCCGCTGGCGTACGGCACGGACGTTGGCAGCGATGGCATCCAGATCAACCTCAGCCCAGGTGCGGTGGGTCGCCCGATCCACTTCACTGCGGGGCGCTGTGGCGTGAGTCACGCTCGCAGCGCCGCCTCCAGCTCAGGATGGCGACGGCCGAAGTCCTCAAGGGGGATGCCGCCGAAGTAACTCTCTGCCGCCTGCTGCAGTGCCCTGACGCCGGAGGCGGCGCCCAGCGGATGGCTGAAGATCGCCGATCCGGCCATCGGCAGGATGTCCCGGCCGAATGCGGCATAATTCGCCGCCAGCGTCCGCACGGTGAGTCCCCCGGAACAGGCGGGAAGCACCGGCGCAACACGGGCCCAAGCCGCGCGCAGCACTTCGGCCAGGCCTCTGGCCTCTGCCGGAGGGTCGGTGCGCAGATAGCCTCCCTGCGCGTACAGGTCGAGATAGTCCCCGCCCAGCAGCCGCACAAACTCCGCGAACACTCGGGTGTCAATCCCGTACGCGGGCCGCTGTGATAGCAGCGACCGCCCTCCCGAGTGCACGTAGATCGGCACGGCGATCCCCTCATCCTCGCGCAGCATCTGCAGCGAGGCCAAGCCTGATGCGAAGACGTTGACCATGACGCCGGTCGCACCGGCCCGCACCGCCTCCCGGGCTGCAGCCACCATCTCATCGGGCCGGCCGCTGACGTGCGCGCAGTAAATGACACGCCGGCCCGTGTCGTCTTCCACCTCACGCAGCGCACGGGACACCGCACGGACCCGCTCGACGAGCGGGCAGTAGTCGGGGTTATTCATCTTCTCGTCGTCTTTGATGAGGTCGATCCCTCCCCGCGCCGCGGCGCGGCAGCGTTCGGCCACCTCTTCCGGTCCCAGCCCGGCTCCCGGCTTGACGATGGCGCCGAACAGCAGGGCCTCGCGCGCCTGGCCTGCCAGCGCCCGCGTGCCCTCGACCCCGAACCGGGGACCTCGAAACGTCGCCAGGATC
Organism: bacterium; assembly: GCA_035693805.1. GTDB lineage: Bacteria > Sysuimicrobiota > Sysuimicrobiia > Sysuimicrobiales > Kaftiobacteriaceae > Kaftiobacterium. The sequence goes on from DASSGA010000091.1 coordinate 4,008, forward strand.
TCCTCCGGCAGGACCACGTCGGCCAGACGGACGACGTCGGCAAAGGGGCGCTCGAACAACGGCCCCGCCGTGAGGTAGAGCCAGATGGCGGGGAAGAGCGAGCCGCGCTCCGGCAGGTTGGCGGTGGGGAACGCGATCGCCGCAGAGCCCTTGCCCGGGCCGGTCTCCTGCATGGTGTGCACCCAGGCCACCGAGCGCGCGTAGCGCTCCGTCGCCGGCCCTTCACCCGACCACGATCCCGCGCTCTCCTCCCGCGCGATGAACTCGGCGGTCTGCCGGAGATCACCGGTCGTCTCGATGTCGTACACACCGAGAAACGTGCCGCGGGGAGGATGCCGTACCTCGTTCATCGCATACCCGATCACATCGATTCGACAGGAAACGCGGGCGTGCCTACTGAAGCAACACGCGGGCTGGGGCCGCGTGGGCATGCCTGATGTTACCTGCGTGGGAGTGCTCGTCGCAGACGTCATCGTTCGCCCGGTCGACACCTGGCCGGATCCGGGCCGGCTTGTGGTCGTCGATCGCCTCGAGGTGCACTCCGGCGGTCTCGCGCATACGACGGGCGTCGTCCTGGCGAAGCTGGGCGTCCCCACCGCCGTGGTCGGGCGGGTCGGCGCAGACCTCTTCGGAACCTACCTGATCGATGTCCTCCGGGAGAACCGGGTCGAGGTCCACGTCGGGCGCGACGAAACGATCAGCACGTCCACGGCGGTCGTGATGGTGGCCAGCAGCGGCGAGCGCTCGTTCCTCCATCTCCCCGGCGCCAACACCCACCTGAGGCGGGAGGATGTTCCGCCGGCGCTGCTCGCCCGCAGCCGCATCATGCATCTCGGCGGGTACTTCCTCCTTCCAGGGTTGGATGGCGTGCAGGCCGCGGCGCTGTTTGCTCAGGCGCGGGCGGCAGGATGCCGGACCAGCCTGGACATGGCCTGGGACGCGCGCGGCCGGTGGATGGCCACGCTGGCCCCGTGCCTGCGGCACCTGGACCTGCTGTTTGGAAACCGGGACGAGCTGGCGCGCGTCACCGGCGCCGAGGACCCGCCGCGCATGGCCGCCCACCTCCGCGCATTGGGTGTGGGCACTGTCGCCGTCAAACTGGGGGAGGACGGCGCGTACGTCGACGGAGAAAGCTGGCGCGGCCGTGTGCCGGCGTTCTCCGTCGAGGTCATCGACACCACAGGCGCCGGTGATGCGTTCTGTGGAGGGTTCCTCACGGGATACCTGGCCGGGTGGAATCTGGAGCGCACCACGCGGTTCGCCAACGCCGTGGGGGCGATGTGCGTCTCGGCCATGGGCGGGAGCACAGGCATCAGCGGCATGGACGAGACGCTGCATTTCATGGACACCGCTTCGCTGCGCAGGTGACGCGCCCCGAAGATCTGCTGGACAGAATGCTGGAGACGGGCCTGCTGGTATTCGAGCCGACGTACGTCAGACGGCTGTACAGAGACGGCGGACGGCTCGGGTTGTCCGATCGGCCGGGCGGCACGTACCTGCCGCGATCGGGGTTGTGGCGTCCGGAGCGCTGGATTGCCTCCACGGTGGCGGCGACCAATCCCTTCCCTCGTCCGGGTGAAGGACACAGCCGCCTGGCCATCTCCACGCCCCGGTCGGGCCGGCGGGCGCTGCGCGGCATGACGTTCCGCCGCGCCCTCGAGTTGCGCGGACCGCAGATCCTGGGCCCCGCGTATGCCGACACGTACGGCGTCGACTTCCCCGTGCTCGTGAAGATCCTCGATCCCGGTGAGGCGATCGTCTTCCACGTCCACGCCCGGGACGCCGACGTGCTCCGCCATCCCCACCGGTTTCCCGGCCAGCGGTGGGGGAAGGATGAGGCCTACTACGTCCTGCCTGCTCCGCCGGGCGCGGTCCCGTACACCCACGCGGGGCTCTACCCCGGCGTGACGCCGCAGATGCTGTCCGAGGCGATCCGGCGCGGAACGGCGCTGGACCTCTCGCCCGTGTTTCATCAGCGCAGCGGCGAAGGCTTCCACGTGCCTGCCGGCATCCCTCATCGCCCCGGCACAGCGCTCACGCTGGAGATTCAACAGCCCTCAGATGTGTACACGCTGTTGGAACGGCGGTGGGGAGACCGGCCGCTCACATCGGCCCAGATGCATCCGGGCTTTCCCGGACTCGATGATGCCCTCGCGCTGCTCGACTACGACGCCGCGACCGATCCGAACCTGCTGGAGCGTCACCGGCTTCTCCCCGAGCCGATTGCCGAGACTCGCTCCCGCGGGGGCGAGGAAGCCTGGATCTTCCCACCCCGGTTGCGCCGCTTTTCCGGCAAGCGGCTCCTCGTCCGCCGCCGCTATGAGAGCCTGGAATCCGGCCCCTATGTGCTCTTCGTCTGGCACGGACGCGGACGGCTCCTGGGCCGGCACCTGCGCCCCGGCCTGGAGGCCCTGGTCACGGCCGCAGCAGCGACGCGGCCCCATCTCTATGAGGCCGATGGGGAGCCGCTCGAAGCCTTCAAACTGTTCCCGCCTGCGGCCACGGAAAGGCGCTGAGGCATGCTGCTGGTGGTGTCTCCCAACCTCTGTCTTGACCGCATCGTCGTCGTCCGCGGCTTCGGCGTGGGACGGGTGCACCGGGCGGAGTCGGCGGCGGAGTTGGCCAGCGGCAAGGGGCTCAACGTGGGGCGGGCGGCCCGCGCGCTTGGGGTCGACGTCAGAGTCGTGGGCCTCGTCGGCGAGGGGCACGGGGGCGAGGCCATCCTGGAAGGCGCGCGCGCG
>DASSGA010000092.1:0-4408 GCA_035693805.1 bacterium
TCTGGGTACTACCAGAACTCGACGCTTGGACGTGTGTCATCAACCCGATACCGCTCTCGCGCTGACATGTCCACGAACGCCTTGCCGATCAAGGGAAGGAGCCTGCGCCGGACAGCAGGATAAGTCTCGCGTGAGAAGTGACTCCCGCTCCATCTCGGGCTACGGGAAGCGTCTTGTATGGCAGTCGATCACCAGAGCCCTGGAGCCGGCGAGCGGATTTGAACCGCTGACCTGCGCATTACGAGTGCGCTGCTCTACCACTGAGCTACGCCGGCTCAGGCAAACCACATCATAGCAAGGACTTGCGGGCCGCTCAAGCCGAACCCCCCTCAGTGTGAAACTCCCCCGGGCGCCGCGCGATTGGGACCGCCGGACGACGATCGTCGCCACCCTCGGCCCGGCCACCGACAGCGTGGAGAGCATCCGCCGGGTTCTCGATGCCGGCGTGGATGTGGTGCGCCTGAACTTCTCCCACGGCACGCAGGAGACGCACGGCCGCGTGTACGCGCTCGTGCGGGAGGCCGAGCGCGCGCTGGGCCGGCCGGTAGCGGTGTTGCAGGATCTCGCCGGTCCCAAGGTGCGGGTTGGGCCGCTCCCCCGCGGTCCGCTCGAGTTGCGCGAAGGCCAGCACCTCACCATCTCCACCAACTCCGCCGGCGACGCGCCTCAAATCATCACGTCCACCTACGGGGGCCTCGCCCGGGACGTACATAAGGGCGACCGTATCCTCCTTGACGACGGTGCGCTCGAGCTGGTCGTCGAAGGGGCCGGCCGGGGACGGGTGCGCACGCGCGTCGTGCGGGGCGGCACCCTGCAGGAGCACAAGGGGCTGAACGTGCCCGGGGTGACCCTGCGCGTCCCCGCGATGACGGACAAAGACCACGCCGACCTGGCCTTCGGCCTCCGGCTCGGCGTGGACTACATGGCGATGAGCTTCGTGCAGCGACCTCAGGACCTGGAGCTCTGCCGGCGGGCGATGGCGCGTGCGGGGAGGCAGGTCCCGATCGTCGCCAAGCTGGAGAAGGCCGGCGCGATCACCGCGCTCGACGGCATCCTGCGGGAGGCGGACGCGGTCATGGTCGCCCGGGGGGACCTTGGGGTCGAGCTGCCGGCCGAGCAGGTCCCCGTCCTGCAGAAGACGATCATCCAGCAGGCCAATGACGTCGGCATCCCGGTGATCACGGCCACGCAGATGCTCGATTCGATGGTGGACCACCCGCGCCCCACGCGCGCGGAGACCTCCGACGTGGCGAACGCCATCCTCGACGGCACGGACGCGGTGATGCTGTCCGAGGAGACCGCGGTCGGCCGCTATCCCGTGGAGGCGGTGGCGACGATGGACCGCATCGCGCGCGTGGTGGAGTCCACGAACGGCGCCATCTTCACCGCCCACGCCGGATCGCGCCGAGGCACCGCCGTCTCCGTCGCCCGCGCCGCCGCCGCGCTCGCCGGTGAGCTCGACGTCCGCGCCATCGTGGTCATCACGCGCAGCGGCCGGACGGCGGAGCTGGTCAGCAAGCAGCGGGCGCTCGCCCCGCTCATCGCCTTCACCGAGGACGAGGGGGTCGCGCGCCGGCTCGTCCTGTGGTGGGGCATCCGCGCCTTCGCCACGACGTTCATGGACAACACGGACGCGATGCTCACCCACGTGGAGGGGGAGCTGATCCGCCGGCGGCTCGCCGCCCGCGACGACACGATCATCCTCGTCGGATCCGCCCCGGTCGTCGTCCGCGGGCGCACGAACTTCCTGAAGGTCCACCGCATCCGCGGCGCGAACACGGGCCACCGACGACGCGGCTCGGAGGACGACGAGTGAACGAGCGGCTGTGGGAGATCTACGAGCAGCTCTGTCTCGTGGAGATGCAGAGCCTGGAAGAGCTCGTGCGGCGCCTCAAGGCCGGCGAGTTCGGGGAGTTCCCCACCGACGAGGTGATCGGCTTCCTCCGCGAGATCGAGGCGAACATGCTGCAGAATATCCGGGTGAAGACCATGGAGCACCAAGCCTACGCGGAGATGGCCGACGAGGTTTCCGAGCAGACCCAGCGGAGGTTCGACGACCTGATCGAGCAAGTGCGCCGGCCGCGCTCGAGACCTCCCTAGACCAGGAACCGCCCGTTGCGGTAGACGACTTCCCCGTCCGCGACGACTTCCGCCCCGTTCCGCAGATCGCAGATCATGTCCCAGTGCAGCCCGGAGGTGTTCTTCGAGCCCGTCTCCGGGTAGCCGATCCCCAGGGCCATGTGCAGCGTCCCGCCGATCTTCTCATCGAAGAGGATGTTGCGCGTGAACTGCTGGATGTGGTAATTGGTGCCGAAGGCGAACTCGCCAAGGTAGCGCGCCCCGGCGTCCGTGTCCAGCATCGCGTGGAGGAAGTCCTCGCCCTTCGCGGCGTGCGCGTGGACCACTTTGCCGCTCTCGAAGCGGAGCTCGACGTCGTTCACCTCGCGCCCCTCGTAGATCGCCGGGAAGCTGAAGTGCACGCGGCCGTTCACGGAATCTTCGACCGGCCCGGTGAAGACCTCGCCGTCTGGGAAGTTGGATTCCCCGGCGGCGTTGATCCAGGTTCGTCCGTCCACGGAGAGCTCCAGGTCGACGTCCGGCCCCTTCACATGAAGCCGCTTGCGCCGGCCGAGGAACTGGGCGATGCGATCCTGCTCCTTCCGCACCGCTTCCCACGCGGCCACCGGATCCTCGCGGTCGAGCATCCCGGCGGTGAACACGAAGTCCTCGTACTCCGCCAGCGACATCTCAGCATCCTGCGCCTCGGCGTTGGTCGGGTACTGGGTGCCGCACCAGCGCAGCTCCCCCGCCGCGGCGCGCTCGAGAAACCGGCGCTGGAGGTCGCGGGTCGCCTCCCGGCGCAGCGCCATGCGCTTCGGATTGACCCGGGTCAGCTCGCGCGTGTTCCACTCGCCCCAGATCCCGAGCGACGCGGTGATCTGCTCGGGTTCGAGCCGCTGGAGCTCAGAGATGAACCGCAGTTGTTCGTCGCTTGCTCCCTTGAAGTAGATCTCCTCCAGTCCTTCCAGACTGACCCGGACGAACGGGTGCGCGCCGGCGGCCAGCGCCTCCCGGTAGACCTCCCCGATGAGCGGCGCGGCGAGTGCCGGCCCGCTGATCCGGAACAGGTCGTCGGGACGGATCTTGAGGGAGTAGTGCACCAGGACCTTGGCGAGCTTCGCGATGCGGGGGTCGACCATCGGTGCCTCCTCACGAACGTGCAGGCTTGATGGTGACAGGTTCCCCGCGCCCTGTCCAGATGGCCGGACGTGCAGGAGGTCACCACCGGATGTCCTATCCCCATGGTGGGGCTCAGCGGCGGGCTCAGGGGCCGCCGGGAACCCGGAGGAGGAAGCACGCTATGGGCATGCTGATCGTGCTGGGCATCCTCGCCCTGCTCGTCCTGTTCATCGTCGCCGCCTACAACCGGCTGGTCGTCCTGCGCAACCGCATCGAGAACGCCTGGTCGCAGATCGACGTCCAGCTGCGGCGGCGCTACGACCTGATCCCGAACCTAGTCGAGACGGTCAAGGGCTATGCGGGGCACGAGCGCGCGGTGTTCGAGCACGTGACGGAGGCGCGGGCGAAGGCCATCGCCGCGGGTGGGGTGGCCCAGCAGGCGCAGGCCGAGAACATGCTCACCCAGGCCCTGCGGTCGCTCTTCGCCGTCGCCGAGAACTACCCGCAGCTGCGCGCCAGTGAGAACTTCCAGCGGCTCCAGGCGGACCTCTCCGACACCGAGAACAAGATCATGTATTCACGGCAGTTCTACAACGACACCGTGATGCAGTACGACAACATGCGGGAGGCCTTCCCCACGAATTTCGTGGCGCGGATGGCGGGCTTTGGGCCCAAGGAGTACTTCGAGGCCGAGGCGACCTCGCGGGAGCCGGTCAAGGTCCAGTTCTAGTGCCGGCGGAACTGGCGGATGCGTTTGCGCGTGCGAAGCACGCGTGAGTCCTTAGGCACGATGCTGATGGACCCGTCGGTCTCCAGGACCGCCAGCCGGACGTCCTGCACCGACTCCACGCCGTGCTCGCGCATCGCCATCTCCAGTTCCGCACGCTCCACCCCTTCCTTCCGCAGGTGAGGCGCGACGAACTCGCCGTCCTGGACCAACACGGTCGGCATCCCCTCCACCAGCCGCCCCCAGAACGGGCTTGACAGCCGGAGCATCGAAACCGCGTAGTTCAGCAGGAGCAACGTGAGCGCGGCCAGGACGCCGCCGGTCAGCGACGTGTCTGGACCCACCATGGCGTTCTGCACCGCGTTGGCGATCAAGAGGATGACCACCAGATCGAACACGGTCATCTGCCCCAGTTCACGCTTGCCCATCACCCGCAGCCCCACGAACACGGCGAGGTACACGACTGCGGTCCGGATGAAGATGTGCCACGCCGGAATCGCC
>DASSGA010000093.1:0-5107 GCA_035693805.1 bacterium
TTGCCGTCGCCGATCCAGGCCAGCCGCATGGACGAGAGATCGAGGCCGCGCTCCCAGAGCGTGAAGTAGTCGGCCAGCGCTTGGCAGGGGTGCTCGAAGTCGCTCAGGCCGTTGATGACGGGCACCGTCGCGGAGCGGGCCAGCCCCTCGACGGTGGCGTGCGAGTAGACGCGGGCGGCAATGCCGTCGACCCAGCGCGAGAGGTTGCGGGCCACGTCGGGCACCGACTCGCGGGTGCCGAGCCCGATCTCGTGACCGGACAGGTAGACGGCGCGGCCGCCGAGCTGCACGATCCCCACCTCGAAGGTCACGCGCGTGCGCAGCGACGGCTTCTCGAAGATCATCGCCAGCGTCTTGCCCCTCGCCGCCGGCGGCTGCTCCCCCGCGCGCAGACGCGCCTTCAGGTCAGCGGAGCGGGCCAGGACGGCGCGCAGCTCGTCGGCGGTGAGGTCGTCGATGGAGACCAGGTCGCGACCGGTGAATGTGGGCAGGGCCATCGCGCCTTCCCTCTTCAACGTCTCTGCCTCCACTCCCGCACGATGTCCTCCAGGTCGGGCCGGGTCCGCTCTTCCAGCTCGTAGCGCACGCGCACGGCCGGCATGCGCAGCGTCATGATGCGCCGCAGATCCACCGGCGTGCCGATGACCACCACGTCCGCTCCCGCGCGCTCGATCGTCGTCTGCAGTTCGCGCACCTGCTCGGGGCCGTAGCCCATCGCCGGGAGCACCGGCCCCAGGTGCGGGTAGCGCTCGAAGACCTCGCGGATGCTGCCCACCGCATGCGGCCGGGGATCGACGAGCGCCTTCGCGCCGTGGTTGCGGGCCGCCAGCGTGGCGGCGCCGAAGGCCATGCCGCCGTGGGTGAGCGTCGGGCCATCCTCGACGACAAGCGCCCGCCGGCCGCGGATCAGCCCCGGCTCGTCCACCGTGACCGGGGAGGCGGCCTCGACGATGACCGCGTCGGGGTTCACCCCTGCCGCGTTCGCCCGCACCGTCATCACATCGTCGGGCGTCGCGGTATCCACTTTGTTGATGACGAGCACGTCGGCCATGCGCAGGTTGGTCTCCCCCGGATGGTAGCGCAGTTCGTGGCCGGCCCGGTGCGGGTCGAGCACGACGATCTGCAGGCCCGAGCGCAGGAACGGGAAGTCGTTGTTGCCGCCGTCCCAGATGATGACGTCGGCGTCTCGCTCCGCGAGCGCCACGACGTCGGCGTAGTCCACGCCGGCGTAGACGATCGTGCCCTGCTGGATGTGCGGCTCGTACTCCTCGCGCTCCTCGATCGTCACCTCGTGCCGGTCGAGATCCTCCAGAGTCGCGAAGCGCTGCGCGCGCTGCCGGGTGAAGTCCCCATAGGCCATGGGGTGGCGGATCACCGCGACGCGGCCCCCGAGCTTCTTGAGGATGGCGGCGACGCGGCGCGTGGTCTGGCTCTTCCCCGCGCCGGTGCGCGCTGCGCAGATGCTGACCACGGGCAGGCGCGAGGTGAGCATGGTGTCCTGCGGGCCGAGCAGCGCGAAGGACGCGCCACTGGCCAGAGCGCGGCTGGCGAGGTGCATGACCTGTTCGTGTGAAACGTCGCTGTAGGCGAAGACGACCACGTCCACACGCTCCCGCGGGATGAGGGACTCCAGCTCCTCCTCCAGGTAGATGGGGATGCCGTGCGGGTAGCGCTCGCCGGCCAGTGCGGCAGGGTAGATGCGGCCCTCGATGTCCGGGATCTGCGTGGCGGTGAAGCCGACGACCTGATACGCGGGGCGCGGGCGGAAGAAGACGTTGAAGGTGTGGAAATCGCGTCCTCCGGCACCGAGGATCAGGACGCGGCGAACGGCAGCGGGCTCACGGTGCGCCACGATTCAGCATCTTCTGGAGGGAGCGGCGTCCTTCCCTCCCACCCGTCACCGCGAGCGCAGCGACGCGACCCCCTGCGAGGCGCGCCCTAAGGTTTCAGCAGGCGGCGGGCTCCGAGGTAGCGCGAGGCGTAGTATGGGTCCGTGAGCGGCGAGATCACGACCTGACGCGCACCCGAGGAGGCATGGATGAACTTGCCCTCGCCCACGTAGATGCCCACGTGGGACGGCCCGGGCGCGTACGTTGTGAAGAAGACCAGATCCCCCGGCAGCAGGTCCTCGCCCTTCACCGGAGCCCCCATCATGTAGTAGTCGTACGAGCGCAGGCGCGCGAGCCCGGCGATACGCTGGCTGAAGACGATGTAGACGAAGCCCGAGCAATCCAGGCTCCGCTCCGAGGTCCCGCCCCACCGGTAGCGGACCCCCAGGTACCGCTGCGCATCGCGCACGATGTCTGCGCCGCGGATCGTCGAGGGATCAACGGGGGTGACCCGCTCGACGATGCGAAGGTCGTCCTCGTGCACCCACCCGGTTTCTCCCTCGGGCAGTTGGACCTCGTACCACGTGTCCCGCTCGCTGACGATCGTCAGCGGCGTCTCCGGAGCCACGAGGGTCAGGGTGGCGAAGTACGACTTCGGTCCGCGGCGGAGGCGCAGAGCCTGGGGCGCGAGGAGTTCCGAGCCAACCTCGGGCACCGGGAGCACCTCGGTGGTGCGGTGCACGGGCAGCGGCGGGATGACGACCGGCTGCACGGGGATGGCCGGGCGGCGCGGCAGGGCCGAGCCGCGGCCGGGGATGCGCAGGGCCTGACCGGGACGGATCAGGTCGGAGCGCAGCCCGTTGGCCGCCTTGAGCCTGCCTACGGTGGTGCCGAACCGGCGGGCGATCGCGGAGAGGGTGTCGCCACGCTGCACGCGATACGAGCGCGCGACGGTGACGGCCTTCGGCACGGCGGCCTTCGTCGGCTTCGCGGAGACCCTGCGCACGGGCTGGTCGTCGCTCACGATGCGGGGGATGGTCAGGACCAGCCCGGGCTGGATACGCTCCGGGTCAACGAGGCCGTTCGCGCGGGCAATCGCCTCCACGGTCACGCCGTAGCGCAAGGCGATGCGGTACAGGTTCTCGCCGGCGCGGACGACGTGCGTCAGAGAGGCCGCGGACGCACCCGATGGCGCGGTCAGGACCAGCGTCGTCGTGAGGATGGCGCAGATCGTGAGGATCCCCGTCAGTCGCATCGCAGCCTCGCCCCGAGTGGTATCTATGGCTTGCCCAAACACAGGAAGGCAGAGACCCGGACACCCGGATCCCTGCCTTCCCACACCTCTCCCGTGCGACTATACTACCGCTTCGAGTACTGGAAGCCCTTCCGCGCCCGCTTGTGGCCGTACTTCTTCCGTTCCTTCATCCGCGGGTCGCGGGTGAGGAGCCCCTCTTTGTGGAGCGGCGACTTCAGCGACTCATCGCTGCGCGCCAGCGCGCGGGCGATGCCGTGGCGCACGGCCCCGGCCTGCCCGGCGATCCCGCCGCCCGTGACCGTGGCGACGATGTCGTAGCGACCCTGCGTGTCGGCCACGGTGAAGGGCTGCTGGAGGATCGTCTGCAGGGCCTGGCGGGGGAAGTACTCCTCCACCGGCTTCCCGTTCACTGTGATCTTGCCGCTGCCGGCGACCAGGCGGACGCGGGCCACGGCGTTCTTCCGCCGCCCCGTCCCGTTCGAGATCGTGTCCACTGCCACTGCGCTCACCTCGCTCGGAGCTACGCCTTGACCGGCTTCTGCGCGGCGTGCTTGTGCTCGGCGCCCCGGTACACCTTCAAACGCCGGATCATGCGTTCCCCGAGCGGCGTGTGCGGCAGCATGCCGCGCACGGCGTCGGAGATCACGCGCTCCGGCTTCGTCCGGAGGAGACTGCCCAGCGATTCCGCCTTCAACCCGCCGGGGTAGCCGCTGTGCCGGTACACCATCTTGTTCTGGGCCTTGCGGCCCGTGAGGCGGACCTTCTCGGCGTTGATGACGATGACGCCGTCCCCGGTGTCCAGATGCGTCGTGAAGACCGGCTTGTGCTTGCCCCGCAGCAGCGTGGCGATGCGCGTGGCCATCCGGCCGAGCACCTGGCCGTCCGCGTCCACGACGTGCCACTGGCGGGTCTTCTGAAAATCAAGAGGAAGCAGGGTCTTCATGGCAACGAGTCATTCTACCGTGGCTCGGAAAGAGCTGTCAATCAGAGCAGAGCGGCGACACGAGACAGACGGGCTGGGCGTCTACCTTCAGGTGAGCTCAATCGCGGAGGAGTCGCCGACGTTGACGCGGGCCGGCCGGCCCTTGACGATGGCGCGCTCCCCGACGATGGAGTGCTCGAGGAGCGCGTCGGCGACCTCGGCATTCGCGTTGACGATGGAGTCGCGGATCACGGAGTTCACCACGGACGCCCCTTCGGCGATCGAGACGTGCGGACCGACGACCGAGCCATGGATCTCAGCTGTCGGGCTCACGAACGATGGCGGGATGACGATGGTCGTGTCGTGTGTCTTCGTCCGGTTGGGCGCGCTCAGGTCGAGCAGATCATGGTTGGCGATAAGCAGCGATTCGACCGTCCCACAGTCGTACCAATGCTCCATCGGGAACGTCCGCATCTTCTCCCCGGCGTCCACCATCAGCTGCAGCCCGTCGGCGAGCCAGAACTCGCCGCGCGCCTGCCGCTGCTCTCGGACCAGGCGGTCCAGCGCGTCGGCCAGGGCCCCTGAGTTGTCGATGTGGTACACGCCGATCAGCGCGAGGTTGGTCGGCGGGTGCTCCGGCTTCTCGACGAACCTCACAATGTAGCCGTTGGCGTCCAGCTCGACGACCCCCAGACGACGGGGGTCGTCAACTTCCTTCACCCCGGCCAGCGATTCCCGCCGGCCGACCAGCCCCGCCAGATCCCCTTTGATTATGGTATCGCCGAACATCAGCACCACCGGCGATCCGTTCAAGTGTTCGCGGGCGACGTAGACGGCATGGCCGTTGCCGAGGGGTTCCTCCTGCGTCACGAAGTGTAGCTTCATCGCCTTATAGTGCTGGCGGGCGAACGCCTCGATCTTCTCCCCGAGGTAGCCGGTGACGAGCACGACCTCATCCACCCCGACGGCGGCCAGCTCGTCGATGATGTGCGCTAGGATCGGCTTCCCGGCGACGTGCATGAGGGCTTTGGGCTGCGTATGAGTGTGCGGGCGCAGCCGGGTGCCGAACCCTGCGACCGGGATGATCGCCTTCACGGGTCG
>DASSGA010000094.1:0-12711 GCA_035693805.1 bacterium
GGAGTAGGGACTTCGCCCCTCAACCCTATACGGCTGTAGAATTCCACGGCGTCGAATGTGTTTCCGCGCACCTGTTCTGCCTGATCAGCAAACGCCTTGGCGGAAGTCACGTCCTGCTGACGATCGATGAGGATCCAACCCGCCGCCAGCAGCGCCAGGCAGAGACCGGACAGCAGTAACTTCGTCATGACCGTGGATACGGTTGACCTATCTGGGAGGCGTCGGAGCCGATGGCCTCCTGTGGCTGTTCAGAATTGCCTCGTCGAACGAGTGGTAGACCGGTACGCGTCCGTCAACCTTCGTGAGCTTATCATCGATTGAGGCGGCCTGCCCCCGCAGTATCGACCCCAACCTGCAAGGCCAGGAGCGCAACGTCATCGTGCATCGATCGGCCGACGGCCAGCTCCTGAACCAGTCTGGAGCAGATAGCCTCGGGATCGATCGGCCCCCGCTGCACGACCCCCTCCAGTGCGGCGAGTCCGTGCTCGAGTGCCACCCCCCGTCGTTCAACAAGCCCGTCACTGTAGAGCACGACCGTGGATTCTGCGGGAATGGGCACCTCCGCCTCCGCAGGAATGAGAGGCCCCCTCACCCCCAGGGGCACGGTGCTGCCTTCCACCAAATACCGGGTTGTTCGGTCGGGCGCCACCACCAAGGGCGGGGGATGTCCGGCATTCGTGAATCGGATGCGCATGGCCTCTGTCGACACGACCATATAGACCAGCGTCACCATCTGGGTCAGGGGGAGCTGGTGAAGGAGAGTATCCAGGCGCTGAAGGATGACGGAAGGAGTATATCCCTCCAGCGCCAGCACCTGCAATGCCGTCCGCAGTTGCCCCATCAGGGCGGCCGCGTCCACCCCGCGGCCGGCGACGTCGCCCATCGCCAGTGCGATTTGCCCGTCCGGGAGAGGAATCACGTCATACCAATCCCCGCCGATGTCCCCGTCACTTGGAAGGTACCGGGCGCTCACCGCCACCGCGGGAAGCTCCGGGAGCCGCTGCGGGAGGAGATTCCGCTGGAGCGTCTCGGCGATCGCGCGCTGGCGGGCGTAGGCGCGCCCGAGCGCGACGGCAACGCCACACCGGCGGCCGAGATCTTCAGCAAACAGCTGATCGGCCGGATCGAACCGGGGTCGTGAATATCCCCGGCCAAAAGCAAGGACGCCATCGATCTCTTCATTGTGCCTGACCGGCGCGCGGAGAATGGTCCTCGTTCCCAACGCACCAAGCAGGGAGAGATGCTGCGGATCCTGCGCCGTGGCTTCCCCGGGTGAGTTCGAGATCTCACTGACCAGTTCAGCCTGGCGGGTTCGAACGATCTGCCGGGCGTCGCCTGGTACACCCGGGGCTCTCGGATGGGATCGATAGAGTTCCTCCAGCACGCTCCCCCTGGCTGCGTCGGCATGAGCAAGAGCCACGACTCTGGCGGCGTCGTCCTCGACCAACTCCACAACGCACCAGTCCGCGAAGCGAGGGACGGTCAGGTCGACGACATGCTTGAGCGACGTCTCGTGCTCGAACCCCTCACCGAGCAGGGCGCTCGCATCCGCCAGCAGCATGAGGTGCTCATCTGCCTTTTCGGCCTTACGTTCGATGTCGCGAAGGCGGGCGGGTGCGAGAGCCGTCAGAACGGCAACCAGCGCAAACAGCCCAACGCTGAGGAGGTTCCCCGGGGTGAGATCGAGCGCGGGTGTGAAACGATAGTACCCTGTCGAGCCAATCGCAAGGAAGGCCAGGACCAGACCCGATCTACGGCCCCCCACGTACGCGGCCGCGCCGACGACGGGAACGTAGATGAATAAGAACGTCTCGGAGTCAGGGAAGCTGAACCGGAGAGCGGAAACGATGAGAGAGGTGCCCGCAAAGACCGCAAGAGCAATCACAAGCTCAGCCGCGAGGCCGAAGGCCGGCAGGACTATCCTATCGCTGCGGCGGCGGGATCTATTCTCCATGGAGGAGAATTCCCTCCCTCCCCCGCTCCCCTCCTCTTGTACCCTCCGGAGGGTCCTGTTCTCCCATAGAGGGAGGATTCCCTCCCCCTCACTCCCTCTCTTACCCTCCGGGCGGTTACTTTAGGTTCCGGTGCGAGGCGAATCGCAGGTAGGCGGTATCGCCGCTGCTGAGCATCCGGTATACGGCGGTGCTCTGCACGCCGGCGAAGGCGGCAAACGCGCCGCGGAACGGGCGCGGGGCACGCGCAGCGATCCGCCGCCTTCGATCGCTGTCTTCGTCCAGCGCCCGCACGACCCCTGAGGTCATGTCCTCTTCCTCGAGCGTGGTGAACCCGCTCGCCGTGATTTGGGCGCGTACTGCGGGGATGTCACCTCGGCCCAGCATGTCGGCGAACAGCAGCCACCCGTTGGGCCGCAGCACGCGGGCCGCCTCGGAGAGAAACTGGGGGAGCGACCCATAGCAGTGTGCCGCCTCGACGTTCACCACGGCGTCAAACGCCTCAGCCCCGATCGGCAACACCTCGGCGTCGCCCACACAGAAGGAAAGCCGCGGCAGGCGGTGGTGGAGCCGGCAGTACGCGATCATGCCCGGAGAGGCATCCAGCCCCACGGTCAGATGCGGCTGCAGACAGCGCGCGATGTACGACGCCCCCCCGCCCCGCCCGCAACTGATCTCGAGCACGTCGAGACCGCCCAGCTTCCCCGATGCCACCCGGTGGTAGAGCTGGACGCCGAACCGCTCGGGCTCGTCTTCGGGACGCAGCCGGGGCCGCCCGGGGTCGCCGTCACCAAACGCGAAGCCATAGTTCGTAAACGTCCAGGGCTGATCCGCATAGCGCGCGGATAGGTACTGATATGCCCTGCGCCAGATGAGGCGCCGGAGCGCGGGCTGCCGGCGCAGAAGCGCGCCTGCGAGGCGAACGCTCATCGGGGGAGCCGACCCGGAAGGAGTCCCGTCGCTTTCCGCGAAGGCCGGGGCGTGCCACGGAGCATCTGATGCAACCGGTCACGAGAGCGCGGCCGCGGGGACGCTGGTGGGTGCAGCGAATCGAGCGGGTCGCCGCAGTCGAACGCGCAGCCTTGATCGGAGTCCTGACCGCCATCGCCCTGATGGGGTCTGGGACGGCTTGGGATATTCACTGGCACGCCACAGTCGGACGTGATTCGCCGTGGATCCCCCCGCACCTCGCCGTGTACCTGGGGACGGCGCTGGCCGCGGCACTGGGTTCCGCGATGCTGCTCGGGACCCGTTCTCCGGCCCGGGGATTCTGGAGCGACCCATACGCGCTGGTCTGGACCGGCGGCTCGGTGATGGTCGCGGCGGCGGTGGTCGATGCCGTCTGGCATGAGCTGATTGGCGACCGCACGCTGTGGAGCCCACCCCACGTGCTCGGCGTGATCGGTGCGATCATCCTCGCCTTTGGCAGTGTGCTCGGGTGGCGCCACGCACGCGCGCGAGGGGTCTTCCCTGCCCGGGTGTGCCAGTCCGCCGAGATCCTCCTGCTGGCCGGGTATATGGTCGCCGCATACTACAGCCTGCGGGCTCCGGTCATCCTGGCCTTCCGCCCCGATTTCCCGATGCCGCCGTTCGTCGTGACCTCGAGTCCGTACGTCACGGCCGCCCTGGCGAGCGTCATGGTCCCGGCGGCCCTGCTGTATGGTCGCGTCGCGCTGAGTCGCTGGTGGGTGGATGCGGCAGGGGTCCTTGCGATCAGCATCTGGGTGGTACAGGAGGTACTGCACCGTGTGCTCACCCCGTGGGTGGCCGGCCTGCAGGGTACCACGATGGTCCTCTCACGCGCCCCGGAGGCCCGATTCGGATTGCTCACGCTGGGATTCATGCTTCTGCCAGCGCTCGCCGTGAACCACACGCCGCTGCGCCGGCCGGGCCCCGTGGGCGGAGCGATGGCCGGGCTGTATACCGCTGTCGTCGCGTTGTGGCTCGTGGTGATCGGAGCGCCGGCGTCGGCCTCTCCCGCCGCCGTGGCGGTCATCGTGGCGCTCGGTGGGCTCAGCGGGTGGGCAGGCGCCGCGTGCGCGCGATGGATCGGCCGCGTGTCCCAGGTTGACCTGCCTTAGCCGGCCTGCGAAAGATACCGCTGCGCCTGCGATGCGCCCCATTGCGCGTCAAGCTCTGCGAAGATCGACTGCGCCCGTTGCAGCGGCTGGACCTGTCCGGTGCGCCGTCCCATCTCCAGGTACGTCAGGCCCAGCTCGTACCGTGCCCCGAGCGCTTCGGCCGCCGCCACCGCTTTCTGCCACCACCGGTGGGCCGCGGCTCGCCGGCCCCCCAGCCACTGCACGCTCCCCCACATCCGAAAGGCAGCCGGCTTGATCACGCAATCCGCTTCCGCCTGCCTGACGGCCAGTCGGCACGCCTGCTCGGCCGTTCGGAGCGCCTGCATGCCTCCCGCCTGCCCGGCGCGCTCGGCTGCCGCCAGCCAGACCTCGGCCGACGCCATGCGACTGTGGGTCCGATCGTAGCCGAGGTACCCTCGTTTGGCCGTCAGGGCTTCGCCCTCCCGGGTCAGTTGCTCGGCTTCCTCGATCCTGCCCAGCTGCAGATAGAGACGCGCCAGGTCGCAACCGGAGATCGTCTGCCACAGGTCGTCGTCCGCGTCTCGAAAGAGCTTCACGGCCCGCTGCAGGTGCGCCGCCGCCTCGTCCAGCCGACCCAGGTGCCAGTACGTGGCGCCCAACTGCGCCAGGCCCCAGCCGTGAACCTCGGGGTCCCCGGCGTCTTCGCCGATGCGCACGAGTTCCTGCGCCCGGTCAAGGCTCTGGCGGTGGTGCCCGCTCAGGCGGCTGACCCAGGCATCCATCGTCGCGGATGCGCCCCACTGGCGCAGGGCCCCGCCCTCCCGGTACCGGCTCGCGGAGCGGCGGAAATGGTCCAGCGCGACCGCCCAGCGGCCGGTGGCGTGCAATTCGTAGAATCCCAGCCCGAGATAGACGCCGCCGTGCACCAGCGGATGCCGGATGTGGCTGAGCATCGATTCGGCGCGTCGGAGATAGAAGAAGGCCAGGCGGGGCAGGTTCAGGAGCTGGGCGACCAGTCCCAGACCATACGAGCCCGACGCCTGCCACAGGGGCATCCGGTGCCGGTCGGCGAGGTTGAGCGCGAGGAGCGATTCGAGGAGCACGCGCTCAACGTACACGAAATAGTCGACCCACGCCATCGCCTCGTACAGGCGGCAGCGTTCCTCCGCCACGGCGGGCGATTCGGACGGGCGCCGAGCCAGGAAGATCCCGGGCAGCAGACGGTATCCGGCCTGCCGGACGGATTCTTTCGCGATCTCACGCCGCACAGTCCAGCGCGGGATGGGCAGCGGGCGGCCCAGACCGGCGAGCCCGCGCTGCAGGTGCTGCATGGCCTGTTGATGTTCGCCCCGGCGGGACAGCGCCTCGGCCACCTTGCGGTCGAGTCCGGCGCGCTGCAGGGGATCGAGCGTGTCACCGAAGCTGCGTAGATACGCGTCGAGCGCCCGCTGGTAATGCGCGAGGGCTTCGGCGTCGGCGGCGACCTTGCCGGACTGGTCCCCGGCCTGAAACAGATACGCCTGCGCCTTCTCCCAATCTTCGGCCTGCGTGAAGTGGTGAGCGAGCAGGCCATAGAACTCTTCCAGACGGTCGGCGAAAAGGCGCTCGATGGCCTCCCCGACCTTCCGGTGCAGACTCCGCCGTTGGCCCAGCAGGATGCTCTCGTAGGCCGCTTCCTGGATCAGCGCGTGCTTGAAGACATACTCGCGCTCGGGTGCCGCGCGCCGTTCGCGGATCAGCTCCATCTCGGCCAGCGCGGTGAGCTTCGGGCCGATCTGGTCGTCTTCGGCGACTTCGCGCAGGACGCGGTCGTGGAAGCTGCGCCCGATGACCGACGCCGTCCTGAGCAGCCGCCGGTGTGACTCGTCGAGCTGGTCCATGCGCGCCATGATCACCCCGCGCAGCGTCCCGGGAAGGGAGACCCCGCCGGCCCCGGCCCGCACCAGCCAGCGGTCGTCGCCGTCGCGCGCGATGGCGCCCGTGTGGATCAACGTGCGGATGATCTCCTCCGTGAAGAATGGATTTCCCTCGGCTCGCCGCAGGACGCTCTCGACGAAAGGCGCGGGCATCTGGCTCGTCCTCAGCAGATTCTTGATCAACACGGCACTGGTGGCCGGATCGAGGGGCTCGAGGGTGATCTCCGTGTACCGGTCGGCGTACTCGCGCTTCACCAGAGTGCGCAGCCGGGCGGCCGGCGCCGCGCGGTCCTGCCGGGACAGACCGCAGAACAGTACGGGGACCTGCTGGACCAGCGGGAAAAGGTGCTCGAGCAGACCGACGGAAGAGTCATCGAGCCACTGGAGATCCTCGAGCACGACCACCAGCGGGCGAGCCCGAGCGAGGCGCTCGAAGAGCAGACGCGTGCTCCGGTGGATCTGGCGGCCCATCGCCTCCCCGTCCAGATAGATGACGCGCTCGCGCCAGCGCTCCGGCACCTCCAGCCCGACCAGTGTCCCGAGATATGGGATCACCTCTGCGGCGTGGTCTGGGAGCACCGACATGACCAGGGCCTCGAGCTTGGCCCAACTTTCGGTCTCCGAGTCCGTCACCGTGATCCCCGCCGCGGCACGGAGCAGCCCCATCACGGGCCAGAAGCTGATGGACTTGCTGTAACTCAGCGCGCGACCTTCCAGCCAGAGCATGTCGCGCCCGGCGAAGGCGCGACCGGCCTCGGCCACGAGCCGGGACTTGCCGAGTCCTGCATCCCCGATGATCCCAACGATCCCGCCCTGGCCCGCGACGACCCCTTCGACCCGGCTCGCGAGCGCGGCGAACTCGCGCTCGCGCCCGACGAGGGGGGATCCGATCCCGGCAATGCCTCGCCCGGACGACTGCTGCTCCTGGGGTCCCCCGCAGACATACGCCACCACCGTGTCGCTCTTGCCCTTCACCTGCAGCACGGTGCGCTGATAGTCGAAGAGATGGCGGGTGCTCTCGCGGGTCGGCTCATCCACGAGGATCTTGCCGGGCCCACCGTGCTGCTGGAGACGCGCGGCGAGGATGACGACCTCGCCGGTGATCATGAACTCGCCCTTTTCGGCCGCACGCGGGTCGGCGATCACCTCGCCCGTGCTCACGCCGATCCGGATGTCGGGGATGACCCCCGCGCCGACATACGCACGCGTGCGGCCCAGGATGGCCCACGCGGCCAGCACCGCGCGCTCCGGATCGTTCTCGTGGACGCTCGGGAGGCCGAAGACGGCCATGACGGCGTCGCCGATATACTTTTCGATCGTCCCCCCAAAGCGCTCGATCTCCTCGCGCGCGATCCCGAAGAACCCGCCGATCTGCTCCCGCAGGCGCTCGGCATCCAGGATGCCGGAGAGCTGCGTGGAGGCGATGACGTCGGCGAACAGGATGGTGACGACCCGGCGATCGATGGAGGCACGCGCATCTCCAAGGGGTCTTCCGCAGTTTCCGCAGAATCGCATGCCTGCGGGATTCTCGAACCCACACGCGAGGCACCGCACTCGACATGCCCTCCACAGGGAAGTCTCCGGTACTTGGACAGGGTGATGATGGAATCCTGCGGTAGGGGGCGGACAAGCCGGCAACGCGGGTTCGAACGGACCGTCCCCTTCACGGCACATAGCCTTCCAGTTCATGCTTCACTCAGCGAGGAGGTGCGCCATGCGTCAACGGAGGCGAGCAGGGGGCGGCAGCATGTCCCTGGAAGCACTCCGGTCCGCCGTGAAGAGCCAGTACCACGCGACCCTGGCCATGCTGCGGGCGACCATCCGGCGCTGTCCCGACGACCTGTGGGTCAGCCGGGGGGGGCATGCCAATCCGTTCTGGCGGATCGCGTATCACACGCTCTACTACACCCATCTGTATCTGCAGGCGAATAACCGAGTCTTCCGTCCCTGGGAGCACAACCAGAGGGGCATCCATCATATGGACCGGGCACGGAAGACGTACCGACCGTACACCAAAGCGGAGATCCTGACGTACTGGCGCATCTGCGATGCCATGGTCGACGAGGCCGTCGACGCCCTCGACCTGAAGAGTCCCCGGAGCGGGTTCAGCTGGTACAAGATTCCCAAGCTGGAGCACCAGCTCGTCAACATCCGCCACGTTCAATATCATCAGGCGCAGCTCGCCGACCGGCTCCGGGAGGCGACCGGCACCGGCGTGGGCTGGGCGGACGCCCGCCGGCGCGCCAGCGAGCTTCGTCTTCATCAGGGGCTGGCTTCAGCTTCTCTAAAACGTTGATAGCGAATTCCGAGTAGTTCGCGGCTCGGCTGCAAGTGGGGCTGTCGCGGCACGATGATGCCGCTGCCATGAAGGCGTTGAATCGCATGCACAAGCGTGGGCCCATCGCGCTCCTGTAGGATATCCCGACGGACTTCCAACACATAGTCAGGCCGCAATCCGAGGAAGTGACGATCGAAAGCCGCATGATGCAGGGTGCATAGCGCGAGCCCGTTTCTGACGAGCGGCTCCCCGGCGGGCTCTACATCGGGGATGATGTGGGCGGCATCGAGCAGTTCCTCGTGGCGCAGGCGGCAGAATGAGCACTGGCGCTGATACGCTTCCAGCACGCGCTCGCGAAAGGCACGCTGGTGAAGCCGAACACGTACGATTCCAGTTACATACACCCTCCGGGCGCTGTCTGCGTCCTCCTGTACATCAGTCTCGACCATCGGCTCCATGCCCAGATGCGCTGCATCGTCAACGGCGACCGAGAACGCCAGTCCCGGCGGATCATCCGCCACGACGAACACCGGCCATGTCGCAAGGTACTTCCCCGGAGCGATGCCGTGGAAGTAGACGAGCGGAAGACGGCGAGCCATGGCGCGACGGAGACCCTGGTTGTCGGGGTGGTGGGGGTCCGTGCCCCGATACCGATAGCGCAGTAATTCATCTCGACCGAAGGTATCGTCATACGGGCCGCCGGGGACCGTGGTGATCGACAGCGGCGCTTCCCGCAGCACTTTGGGCTTGAAAATCCCCTGGGGACCGACTAGGGGGACCCGAACGCCGCTGAGCAGGAAGCCCTGGGCGAGAAGGGACCGGGGCAGAACGTCGCCGAGTCGATCGACCTGCTCCTTCAACCACTCAAAGGCGGCGCTTCGTACCCTGGCGTCCTCAGGGTCAATCACACTGGTCGTCCACGGGATGCGCTCTCTGCACGACGACGGAAGTGGGCCAGGGCGAACCGGTCGCAGGCGGTCTCGGCCGAGCCCTTCCGGCCGAGCACTTCATACAGGTAATAGTGGTAGTACTCGTGGCAGTAGAGGAAGCGGATCACGTCGGTCTTCGTCCGGAACAGCACGTTGTGTGAGAACCACCGGAAGCGGAACGCATCGCCGCGGGCGCCGTGCGCCTTCAGGCGCTTCGCCCGGTAGGGGATGCGCTGCCGAAAGGGCCGGAACGGCTCCGGGACCTGCACGGTGATGGCCTTCGTCTCATAGTCACACAGGCCGGCGAGATGCGGGGACGTCCTGTAGCGCAGCGGCTTCACGTCGACGACGTACCCCGTTGCCCTGGGCAGCCCGCGCAGGATCCTCCGCAGGCGCGCGACCGGAAAGCCGGGCAGGGTGGACCGGATGATCATCCTCCATTCGATTCTCTCGCGCTGTAGGGATGGCCTCCCGGTCGGGCGAAATGCCCCCCACTATGCCATGCTGCGGACAGTGTGCCGGGATCGAGAAGGAGTTCAACAGCAAGGTCGCCTCCTGGGAGCTGGCCCGCTACCGGCGCCGCGGGGCGCGGGGTACGACCAGGACGCTGCTCGATCTGCTGCGGGGAACGCCGGTGGCCGGGGCCACGCTGCTCGACGTCGGCGGCGGGGTCGGCGTGATCCAGCATGAGCTGGTCGCGGCGGGCGTGGCGCGGATCACCAGCGTCGACGCCGCGGGGGCCTACCTCGCGGCGCAGAAAGCGGAAGCCGCGCGGCGCGGCTATGCCGATCGCGTGACGCATCTGCAGGGAGATTTCGCGGCGCTCGGAGCGCAGATCCCGGACCATGACATCGTCACCCTCGACCGGGTGATCTGCTGCTATCCTGACATGCACGCGCTCGTCGACGTCTCCGCGGCACGAGCCCGGCGCCTCTACGGCGCGGTCTATCCGCGTGGCACATGGTGGAACCGGGTGGGGATCCGACTGTTCAACGCGGTGATGTGGGTGCGGCGATCGCCGTTCCGGAGCTATGTCCATCCACCGGCGGAGATCGAGCGTCTCCTCGCCGCTCACGGCCTGCGCCGGACGGCGGCCAGGAAGACCTTCATCTGGCAGGTGGCGGTATACGCGCGCTAGGCTACTTGCGGGCCGCCGCTCTGAAGACGGAGATCGACGCCAACTTGTCTCCGGCCACCTCGAAACCGATCCCGACGAATGTGCAGCTCACCTCGTAGCCCCGGGCGGTCTCAGCAGTGACGGCGGCGCCGCGGCACACGCTCAACAGCGACTCGCTCCAGGGCTGGCCCGGCCGGACCCCGGTCGACGTCTTGTGGAACGGGTTGCGGGTCGCGACTCGCACCACCGCATCGTCCGTTGCCCACACGGTGAGGCCGGCTTTCGCATAGTCGTAGACGACACGGTTCCCTGAAACCTTCGGCGTCGCCTGAAGACGGAGCGTGGGGGCCACCTTCGCCACCGGCATCCCGATGGTGATCGGCCCGATCCCGACGCCCGCGGTGATCACGACGGCCGGCGCCGCCGCCAGCGGCAGCGCCGACAGGATGACGAACGCGGGCGCCAGGACCCAGCGCGCCGGCCTGGATCTGCGCGTACGCATGGCGGAAGACACCTCCCGAACAGATGGCCTGCATGGAAGAGGTGCCCCCGGAGACCGGTCCGGAGACAGCATTCACGGGGTCAGATCGACGTCACGAGCGACCGCCGCCGTCGTCGGCGCCCGCGACCGGCGCGGGGCGGACCGCCCGCTCTTCCGGGACCGGGGCCGCGCGCCGGGCGCGGTACCCTTCCACGGTGACATAAAGCGTGGGGATGAAGATGAGCGTCACCATCGTGCCGAGGAGCAGCCCTCCGACGACGGCCCGGGCGAGCGGCACCTGCAGCTCGGCGCCCTCCCCGATCCCGATCGCGGTCGGCAGCAGCCCCATGGCGGTCGTCACCGTCGTCATCAAAACCGGACGGAGCCGCGCGGTGGCCCCGTCCACGGCGGCGTCCTCGATCGTCAGCCCCTCGCGGCGGCGCCGCATCGTGAAGTCGATCAGCAGGATGGCGTTGTTCACGATGACGCCGGCGAGCACGATGAGCCCGATGAGCGACTGGATGTTGAGCGTGGTTCCGGTGAGGAACAGAGTGAGCAGCGCGCCGCTAAGGGCGAACGGCACTGCGCCCATGATCATGAGCGGCTCGAGCAGGGCCTCGAACTGCACCGCCATCACCGCGAACACGAGCAGGACCGCGACCAGGAATCCGAGCGACAGCTGCCGGTACGCGCGCTGCTGCTCTTCGTACTCCTGGCCGAGCGCGAGGGAGAACCCCTCGGGCAGGGGCAGCCCGATCAGCGCGGCGCGGACGTCGCCCATCACGCTCCCGAAGTCCCGGCCGCTGATGCCCGCCGAGACGCTGATGATGCGCTGGCGGCTCCGGCGGACGATCTGTGTCGGGGATTCACCCCGGGCGAGGTCGGCGACCTGGCCGAGCAGGACGCGCCGCCCGGTCACAGACGTCATCGGCACGGCGAGGACCTGCTGGGCCGTCAGCGTCGCACCGGACTCCTGGCGCACGACGATGTCGGTCTCGCGTCCGGCCGAGCGCAGCGTGGTGGCCACACCGCCGGCCACCGCGGTGCGCAGCGCGCTCGCGATCTGCGGCGGGGTCAGGCCGAAGGCCGCGGCTCGCTCGGTGTCGATGCGCACGACGACCTCGGGCAGTTGCTCCTCACGCGCTACGCTCGCGTCGATGACTCCCGGGATGCGTTCCAGCACCTCCCGGATCTGCTGCGCCACCGCCATCCCGCGCTGCAGATCGAACCCGCGCAGCTCGACTTCGATCGGGTCGGCCCCGCCGAAGCGCAGGAAGCCCAGCGCCCCGCTGCTCGCCCGGACGAAGACGCGGCCGCCCGGCACCTGCAGCCGGCGGCGCAGGTCCGCCGCGATCTCTTCGGTCTTCCGCGTCCGGTTGCCGCGATCGACGAGGCGGATGCGGAGGTTGCCGCGATGTGTGCCCCCCCCGAACGCCGTGCTGCCCGCGCTGACGGTCACGTATTCGGCTTCCGGCACAGCCTCGCGCACCACGGCCTCGAAGCCGCCCATGACCTGATCCGTGAACTCCAGGCGCGTGCCAACGGGGAGGGTCACGGAGGCGAAGAACTCCCCCTCATCCGCCTGGGGCACCGTTTCCCGGCCCAGCAGCATCAGGCTCCCCATCCCCAGGAGAAAGATAACCGCGCTGGCCGCGAAGACCCGGCGGGGACGGCGCAGGACCGAGCCCAGGATCCGCCGGTAAGTCCCGAGCATCCCCCCGGCGCGTTCCCGGTCGGCCGAGGGCTCAGAGAGGCGCGGCAGATGGGCCCCCAGCGATGGGATGAGCGTCATCGCCACGACAAGTGAGCACAGCAGCGCGAAGACGACAACCACGGAGAACTGGAAGAATAGCTGCGTCGTGATGACGCTGCCGCGCAGGAAGACCACGGGCAGGAACACGACCACGGTGGTCATGGTCGAGGCGATGATTGCGGAGGCGACCTGCTGCGTGCCCGCCGCCGCGGCATCTGGACCGCTCTTGCCTTGCTCGCGGTG
>DASSGA010000095.1:0-13001 GCA_035693805.1 bacterium
ACCCGGGCCCGGAGCCTCCCGTCCTGCACCTCGCAGCTCACCTCATCCAGCTTCAAACGCCCGCTCATCGCACACCACCCGGCTCGACATGCTGCAGATTCGGAGCAATTTTGATGCCAGTTTCTCCGACGGGCGAAAAGACAAAGGGCCGGAGCTCATCGCTCCGACCCCCTGTGGTCCCCCGCCGGGCACCGGAGTGCCCAGCCCATCTGGAAACTCGCCGCCTACGGGCCGACCGAGAGCAGCCCCGCGTTCGTCGCCATGAGGCGGATCCCAAGGATGAGGACGGCCACGCTGATGGACCAACCGATGAAGACGACCTGCAGCCGCCAGTCATACTTCTGGAACCGGGTCTGCGCTGCGTCAACGGCCTCGTAGTGCACCATCCGACGAACCCCCTGTCGAGTCGGCTCCTCCGGCGATCTCTGCCAGAAGTAAACAGCAACTCGCATGCCACGGGCCGGGAATGGCAACCGGGGAAGTTTCGGGGCAGTTTGCGGGAAGTTCAGGCCAGGACAGCGACCTGGACCCGGTTCCGGCCCAGCCGCTTGGCCGCATACAGTGCGGCGTCCGCCTTGCGGACGACTTCTTCGTAGTCCAGGCCGTCCTCGGGGCAGCCCGCGACCCCGACACTCACCGTGAGGCGCCCAAAGGGCTGGATGCTGGCGCCCCGGAAGGGGTAGCCCTCGACCAGCACGCGCAGACGCTCCATGGCCAGGATGGCCTCATCCTTGGGCGTGTTGATCATGATCAGCCCGAACTCCTCACCGCCGTAGCGGGCGAAGACGTCGCTCACGCGGAGGTGGCTCATCATCAGCGCGGCGAGCTCCTTCAGGAGGGCGTCTCCGGCGAGGTGCCCGAGCGCGTCGTTGTAGTTCTTGAAGAAGTCGAGGTCGATCATCGCCAGGGAGCAATGGCCCCCGTAGCGGCGGATGCGCGCGATCTCGGCCCGCAGGATCTCCTCGAAGTGGCGGCGGTTGAACAAACCGGTAAGGGGATCGGTAATGGCCATCTCGTTGAGCTTCTCGCGCAGGACACGCCGTTCTGTACGGTCCCGGCGCAGCCGCTCGTAAACGACCGCGGAATAGCCGTTGATGATCATGAAGATGCCGGCCACCGCCGCCTCGAAGGGCAGGGAGAGCGCATGGCCGTGCGTGATGAGCAGCGAGACCGCGATCAGGTAGCCCATCGCCATGAGGATCGACATGACGAGGACGCCGGTGGCTCCGGCCAGCCCCACCATGAAGGCGGGCATCGCGAACCAGGCCATCAGCAGCACCATGCGCAACGAGGGCGCAAGATAGGCGAAGAAGTTCAGGCTGAAGATCGCCGCCGCCATCGGGACGTAGAGGTAGTGCGGATCCCAGGTCAGGTAGCGGTCCCAACCCAGGCGCAGGATCAACCACACCACGACCTGCAGCCCGACGGCGATGCCCAGCGCGCCAAACCACGTGGGTCTGGGAATCGCGTCGAAACCGAGCGCGGCGAGGCCGAGCTCCAGGAAGAGGGCCAGGACGACCCCGGTGCCGGCGAGGAGGATCCGGCGCGCCTTAATACCCCGCCTGTCGGTCATCACCATCAGTGTCCTGCCCAAGGATAAAGCAAAATCCGTTCCACGGTTCTGCCCCTGGAGGGCGCATCCTCGTCCACCGTGCCCTCCATTCCGTAGCGTGACGCTCGACTTTTCACGGCGAGGATAGCCCGGACGAACCGACGAACTCTCATGGATCGATGGATCTCACGCCGATGATGCGCCAGTATCAGGATCTCCGGGCCCGCTTCCCGGGCACGCTGCTGATGTTCCGGCTCGGCGACTTCTATGAGCTCTTTGGGGACGATGCCACGGTGGCCGCCCGCGAGCTTGAGATCACGCTCACCTCCCGGGAGATCGGCAAGGGCCGGCGCATGGCGATGTGCGGCGTCCCGCACCACGCCGTGGAAGGCTATCTTGCGCGGCTGGTGGACCGTGGTTATCGGGTCGCCATCTGCGATCAGTTGGAAGATCCGCGCAAAGCCCGGGGACTGGTGAAGCGAGACGTCGTGCGCGTCATCACGCCCGGGACCGTGATCGAGCAGAACCTCCTCCCGCACCACGCCAACAACTTCCTCGTCGCGGTCTGTCAGGGGCCGGACGCGTGGGGCCTGGCCGCGGCGGACCTCTCGACGGGTGAGTTCCAGGTCACCGAGCTGGCCGGACCGGCGCGTGGGATGCGGCTCGCCGAGGAGTTGGCGCGTCTCGGACCTCGCGAGGTTTTGGTTTCCGAGCCGGCGCGGAACGCCGTCCAGGAACTGACCGGCGCCGGTCTCCCCCTTACCGTCCTGGACGCCTGGAAGTTCGACGAACTCAGCGCACGGCAGCGCCTGCAGGAGCATCTCGGCGTGGTCAGCCTGGACGGCTTCGGCTGCGCGCATCTCCCGGCGGCGATCGCCGCGGCCGGCGCGCTGCTGCAGTACCTGAAGGATACGCAGTTCAGCCCGCTCGCGCACATCCGCCGCATCACGACCTACGCCCCGGACGGTGGACTCGTGCTGGACGAGGCGACGCGGCGGAACCTCGAGATCGTGCGCAACCAGCGAGACGGCGGGGTGCAGGGCACGCTGCTCTGGGTGCTCGACGACACGAAGACGAACATGGGCGCCCGCCGGCTGCGGCAGTGGGTGCTGCAGCCGCTCACCTCTGTGGAGGCCATCGTGCGCCGGCTGGATGCGGTTGAGGAGTTTGTGCGCGAGTCGAGGATGCGGGCGGCGCTGCGCGGCGTCCTCGGCGGCGTGGCCGATCTCGAGCGCCTGATCGGGCGCGTCGGCCATGGGTCTGCACATGCACGAGACCTCGCCGCACTCGCGCTCTCCCTGCGGCGTCTCCCCGGACTATCCGGCGCGCTGCAGCACGCCGCCGCCGCGCAAACGCGGGAGTGCGCCGGACTTATCCACGGCCACGACGAGGTCGCTTCGCTCATCGAGCGGGCCATCGTCGAGCACCCGCCGGCCACGGTCCAGGAGGGCGGCGTGATCCGCGACGGGTACAGCCCCGATCTCGACGCCCTGCGCGGGGCGACGCGGGAGGGAAAGGATTGGATCGCGCGCCTCGAGACGGACGAACGCGCGCGCACCGGCATCAAGTCGCTCAAGGTCGGCTTCACGAAGGTGTTCGGCTACTACATCGAGGTAAGCAAAGCGAACCTGCACCTCGTGCCCGGTGACTATGTGCGGAAGCAGACGCTCACCGGCGGGGAGCGCTTCATCACGGAGGCGATGAAGGAGCGCGAGGCGGCCATCCTCGGGGCGGAAGACCGGATGGCCGAGCTCGAGTACGGCCTCTTCGTCGAGGTCCGGGACCAGGTGGCGGCACGGGCCGACGCGCTGCTGCAGACCGCGCGGGCGGTGGCCGATCTCGACGCGCTGCTGTCGCTGGCCGAGGTCGCCGCGGCCTCCTCCTACGTCCGGCCGCAGATCGCTGACGATCCCGTGCTCGAGATCACGGACGGCCGGCATCCCGTCGTGGAGCGCATGCTCGTAGGGGAGCGGTTCGTCCCGAACGACGTGCGCCTCTCCTCGCACGAGCGCGCGGTGCTGATCGTCACCGGGCCGAACATGGCGGGCAAGTCCACCTACCTTCGCCAGTGCGCGCTGATCACGCTGATGGCGCACATCGGCGCCTTCGTCCCGGCGACTTCCGCGCGCGTCGGCCTCGTGGACCGCATCTTCACCCGCGTCGGCGCCGTGGACGACATCGCCACGGGTCGCAGCACCTTCCTGGTTGAGATGCAGGAAGTCGGCAACATCCTGCACCACGCCACCCCGCGCAGCCTGGTCATTCTGGACGAGGTCGGCCGCGGGACGAGCACCTACGATGGGATGAGCATCGCCTGGGCCGTCGTCGAGTATCTGCACGACCACGGCGGCTGCCGGACGCTGTTTGCCACGCACTACCACGAGCTGACGGAGCTGGGCACCCTGCTGCCGCGCGTGCACAATGTGAACGTCCTGGTCAAAGAGGAGGGTGACCGCGTCGTCTTCCTCCGCAAAGTCGCCGACGGCGGCGCGGACCGGAGCTACGGCATCCATGTCGCGCAGCTCGCAGGGCTGCCCGCGGCGGTGATCGCTCACGCCCAGCGCATCCTCCGCCAGCTGGAGGCGGCGTCGCAGACGGTGCGGGAACCCGGCGAGGCCTTCCTCCCACCCGTCCCCTCGCGGGCCAGCGGGGCGCTGCAACTGCCGCTGCCCCTCCAGCCGGTCTCGCCGACGGAAGAAGCCCTCATGTCGCTCACCCTGGAATCGATGACGCCGCTGGAGGCGATGCAGGCCCTCCACACGCTGCGCGAGCAGGTGCGCCAGCGGCTGGCCTCGATGCACGCCACCCCGCACGGGGGCAAGGTCGTCCGGATGAAACGCCACGGCCCCAAGCAGCCGTGAGCCGTGCGCACGGAAGCCGCATCCATGTGCTGGAGCAGGTCGTCGCCGACCGGATCGCGGCCGGCGAGGTCGTGGAGCGTCCGGCCTCCGTGGTCAAGGAGCTCATCGAAAACGCCCTCGACGCCGGCGCGACCCAGATCACGGTCGAGGTCGAAGGGGCGGGCTCCACGCTCATCCGGGTCGGCGACAACGGCAGCGGCATCCATCCGGACGACGTCCCCCTGGCCGTGCGGCGCTTCGCCACGAGCAAGATCGAGAGCGCCGACGATCTCACCGAGATCCGCTCGCTCGGCTTCCGCGGTGAGGCCCTGCCCAGCATCGCCGCCGTTTCGCATCTCGAGCTCACCAGCGCGGTGGCCGGGGCCCGAGCGGCCCGCCGCATCCGTGTCGCGGGCGGGGAGGTGGACTCCGAGGGCGACGTCGGTGGACCGACGGGAACCGTCGTCTCGGTCCGCCACCTGTTCTTCAACACGCCGGCGCGACGGAAGTTCCTGAAGTCCCCGTCGCGCGAGTTCGCCCTCATCGTAGACGCCGTGCACCGGCTGGCCCTGGCCCACCCGGGCGTCGCCTTCCGCCTGATCCACGAGGGAGAAGAAGTGCTGCACTACCCGGCGGGTGACGAAGCGGACCGCGCCGCCGCGGTGCTGGGGGAGTCGGTCTTTTCTCGATGCCTGCCGTTCGTGCAGCACGTCGGCGAGCTCTCCCTCCACGGGTGGCTCGGGCGGCCGGAGCTCGCGCGGGGGAGCCGCCGCCTGCAGTTCCTCTTCGTGAACGGCCGGCCGGTGCACAGCCGCGTCGCAAGCGGAGCGGTCGAGCAGGCCTACCAGCAGATTGTGCCCGGCGGGAAGTTCCCCGCGTACGCGCTCTTCCTCGACCTCCCGCGCGGCCACGTGGACGTCAACGTCCACCCCCGCAAGCTCGAGGTCCGCTTCGACGATGAACACCGGGTCTTCGGCGCGATCTCGCGCGGCATCCGCGAGGCGCTGCGCGCCGCGCAGCTCACGCGGGCGGTCGAGGCCGTGACCGTCCCGCTCACGGGCACCGCATTGAGTCTGCCCCTGGACGGCGAGCGGGTGTCGGAGGCGATGACCCCGGCCACCGGCGTGGTCACGGCCGCGGGCCGGCTCCCCGCGATGCGCCTGCTCGGGCAGCTCCACCGCACCTATCTCCTCGCGCAAAGCGACGAGGGCCTCATCGTCATCGATCAGCACGCGGCGCACGAACGGATCCTCTACGAGCGGATTCTCCGCGACCGTGTGCGGGGGAAGGGCGTGGGGCAGGGGTTCGTGACGCCGCAGCCCGTGCACCTGAATGCGGCGGAGTGGGCGATCCTGCAGACGCACCGCGCGGCGCTCGAGCAATTGGGGTTCCAGCTGGAGCCGTTCGGAGAACACACCGTGCTGATCCGCGCGATCCCACAGATCGCCGTCTCGTCCTCCGCCGAGGGCCTGCTCCGTGATCTCCTCGCCGATGCCGCCGAGGGCCACCGCCTGGGCGCCGCCCGCGACCACCTCGAGCGGCTGACGATCACCACCGCCTGCCGCGCCGCGATCAAGGCGGGAGACGCGCTCACCGCCGAGCAGATGCTGCACCTGCTGCGCGACCTTGCGGCGACCGAGGATCCCTTCACCTGCTTCCACGGCCGGCCCACGATGGTGACCCTCGCCCTGGAGCAGGTAGAGCGATGGTTCCTGCGCCGCTGATCGTCATCTGCGGGCCGACCGCCGTCGGGAAGACAGCGGCGTCGGTTGCGCTGGCCCAGCGGATCGGCGCCGAGATCATCGCCGCCGACTCCCGCACGATCTACCGCTTCATGGACATCGGGACGGCCAAGCCCTCCTCCAGGCAGCGCCGCGCCGTTCCCCATCACCTCCTGGATATCGCGGACCCCGACGAGGTGGTCACGCTGGCCACGTACCGCCGTCTCGCGGCCGAGGCGAGCGCACAGGTGCGGGGGAGGGGACGGGTTCCGCTGCTGGTCGGGGGAACCGGTCTCTACATCCGGGCCGTCGTGGAGGGATTCACGATCCCGGCCGTGCCGCCCGATCACGAACTGCGGCGCCGCCTCGAGGAGACCGAGCAGCACGCCCCGGGGACCCTGCACGCCCGGCTCGCCGCCGTGGATCCCGCGGCCGCGGCGCGGATCCATCCCCGCAACGCGCGGCGGCTGATCCGCGCCCTCGAAGTATTCGCGCGCACCGGCCGGCCCATCTCGACCTTACAGGAGCGCGGCGAACCGCTCCGGCGGACGCTGCAGATCGGGCTGACGATGGCGCGTGAGGCGCTCTACCGGGCGATCGATGACCGGGTCGACGCGCAGATCGCAGCGGGGTTGGTCGAGGAGGTCCGCGGCCTGCTGGCCCGGGGTTACGCCCCGTCGCTGCCGTCGATGACCGGACTGGGCTACAAGGAGATCGCCGCCCACCTGGACGGGGGCATCCCACTCGAAGAGGCGATCCGCACGCTGAAGCGCCGCACGCGGCGGTTCGCCAAGCGCCAGTACACGTGGTTCCGCGCCGATCCGCGCATCCGGTGGATCGATGTCGACGATCTCGACGCGGAACAGGTGGCCCGCGCGATCCACGCTATGATAGAGTAGCCTGGACTCATCACCGGGCATCGTCGCCGGCGAAGGAGGAACGCATGCAGGCGGCACGACGACTGGAGCAGATCGGCGCCTACCTGTTCGCCGACCTGGACCGCAAGCAGGAGGAGTTGACGGCCCGGGGCGTGGACGTCATCAATCTCGGCGTGGGGGACCCCGATCTCCCGACGCCGCCCCACATCATCGACGCGCTCATGGAGGGCGCCACCGACGTCCGCAGCCACCGCTATCCGCCCTACGGCGGGACCATCGAGTACAAGCGGGCCGTCGCGGACTGGTACCGCCGGCGCTTCGGCGTGACCCTCGAGCCCTCCACCGACGTTCTCGCTCTGATCGGCTCCAAGGAAGGGCTCGCGCATCTGCCCTGGGCGATGCTCAATCCCGGCGACGTGGCACTCGTCCCCGATCCCGGCTACCCCGTGTACCGCTCGGCGACGATCATGGCGGAAGGCGTCCCGTACGCGGTTCCCTTGCGGGCCGAGCGCGGCTTCTTGCCCGACCTGGGGTCCATTTCTACGGATGCGCTCAAGAAGGCGAAGCTGATGTTCT
Source organism: bacterium (assembly GCA_035693805.1). Classification (GTDB taxonomy): domain Bacteria; phylum Sysuimicrobiota; class Sysuimicrobiia; order Sysuimicrobiales; family Kaftiobacteriaceae; genus Kaftiobacterium. Next base: position 7,568 of record DASSGA010000095.1, read on the forward strand.
TGAACTACCCCAACAACCCGACCGCGGCGACGGCGACGCTCGAGTTCTTCAACGAGGCGGTCTCGTTCGCGCGGCGTCACAACCTCCTGCTGGCCCACGACAACTCCTATTCCGAGATCGCCTACGACGGCTACAGGCCGCCGAGCATCCTGCAGGCGGACGGAGCCAGGGATGTCGCCGTCGAGTTCCATTCGCTGTCCAAGACCTACTGCATGACGGGCTGGCGGGTCGGGTTCGTCGCCGGGAACGCGCAGGCCGTGGGCATCCTGGGGAAGATCAAGACGAACATCGACTCCGGGGTGTTCCGGGCGGTGCAGCACGCGGGCATCGCCGCCCTCACCGGCCCCCAAGAGCCGGTTGCGGACCGGTTGCGCGTCTACCAGGGCCGCCGGGACCGGGTGATGAGGGCCCTGCGCCGCCTCGGCTGGAACGTGCCGGAGCTCAAGGCCACCTTCTACGTCTGGATCCCTGCCCCCGGAGGGGAATCCGGTGCCGCGTTCGCCGCCAGGGTGCTGGAGCGCACCGGCGTCGTCCTCACGCCGGGTGCGGGATACGGCCGGGAGGGGGAGCGGTACGTGCGGATGTCGATGACTATCCCGGATAAGCGGCTCGACGAGGCCTTAGACCGACTGCTGAACGCCTTCAGCCCCTCGTGACGCCACGACGATCGGATCTGGACAGCCGGATCCGCCAGGGACGCGGATCGGTCGCGGTGCGCGAATCCGGACCTGAACGCGCCTTGCTCACGGGCGTGCACGGGGTCGATCCGGGACGCGATCCCGAGATCGAGGAGCTGGCCCGCCTGGCCGAGTCGGCCGGGGCCGTGGTCGTGGGCACCCTCGTGCAGCACCGCACGAAACCGGTCCCGGCCACGTTTCTGGGCCGCGGGAAGGTCGAGGAGTTGAAGCGGCTCTCCGGTCAGCTCGGCGCCGACCTCGTCATCGCCGACCACGAGCTCACGCCGGTCCAGCAGCGCAATCTCGAGGACGCCCTCGACCTGAAGGTGATCGACCGCACGGCGCTTGTCCTCGACATCTTCGCCCGCCGCGCGCAAACGCACGAAGGCCGCCTCCAGGTCGAGCTCGCCCAGATGACCTACCTGTTGCCCAGGCTGACCGGCCGGGGGACGGCGCTCTCGCGGCTGGGCGGCGGGATCGGCACCCGGGGCCCCGGTGAGACGAAGCTCGAGGTGGACCGCCGGCGGATCCGCCGGCGCATCACCGACCTCCGCGCCCAGATCGGGGAGATCCGCCAGCACCGCGCGCTCCAGCGCAAGGCCCGGCGCGAGGCGCACTTCCCGACCGTCGCGCTGGTCGGCTACACCAACGCGGGCAAGTCGACGCTGCTGAACGCGCTCACCGACGCCGGCGTATTCGTCGAAGACAAGCTCTTCGCCACGCTCGACCCTACGGTGCGGAAGGTCACCTTGCCCAACGGCCGGCCGGTCCTGCTGATCGACACCGTCGGGTTCATCACGCGCCTGCCCACGCAGCTCGTTGCCGCCTTCCGCGCCACGCTCGAGGAAGTCACGGAAGCCGACGTCCTGGTGCACGTCGTCGACGGCAGCCACCCCGACTGGCAGAATCAGATGCGCTCGGTGGACAAGGTGCTCGCGGAGCTCGACGCGGGGGACAAACCGACGATCATCGCCGTGAACAAGACCGACCAGATGTCGCCGGCCGAGACGCGAGCCGTGGTGACGCAAGCGGGGGAGGGGAATGCGGCCTCGGCCGGCAGGGAGTCCCGGCCTGGCGCTCCCGCGGTCGCCATCTCGGCCCTGCACAAAGTTGGGCTGCTGAACCTGCTGCGCGTGATCTCCCAGCACCTGCCCGAGGGGCTCGTGAAGATCCGTCTGACCGTGCCATACACCCAGGCCGGGGCGCTCTCCCAGATGTTCACCCACGGCCGCGTGCTCCGGCAGGACTACGCCGAGGACGGCATCCGGGTCGAGGCGGAGCTCCCGAGGGTCCAGGCGGAGCAGCTTCGGGCTCTCGCCCACCGGTGGAACTCCAGGAAACGGAGGAGCCAGCATGGCAGGCGCGAGACTGATTGAGTACAAAGAGGCCAGCGCCGAAGTGCGCGCGATCTTCGATGACATCATGGCCACCCGACAGACCGACTGGATCAACAACTTCTGGAAAGCGCTGGCGCGTGATCCTCTCTCGCTCAAGCGGACCTGGGAATCGGTCAAGGAGATCATGGCCCCAGGCGCGCTGGACCCGCTCTTCAAAGAGATGATCTACCTGGCCGTCAGTGTGACCAACCAGTGCGGCTACTGCATTGCCTCCCACACCGCGGCCGCGCGCAAGAGAGGCATGACCGATGCCATGTTCGCCGAACTCATGGCCGTCGTGGGGATGGCCAACGAAACCAACCGCCTCGCCGCGGGCTACCAGGTCGACGTCGACGACCAGTTCAAATAGCGCCTCTTGACGTCGAAATGTTAGCAATGTTATCATGCTAACAGAGGTGAGCATCGGAATGGCGCAGCCCCAGGATACCGGAACCCTCTACCTGCGGGGCATCCCGAGGCAGCTCGTCCGGGAAGCCAAGGCCGAAGCGGCGCGGCGCGGGATGAGTCTGACGGCGTTCGCGCGCGAAGCGCTGGCGAGGGCGCTGGGGATGGGCACGACCGAAGCGGACACGTCAGCGGCCCGGGAGCCCGAGGGCATCGAGGCCATCCGGCCGGATCTGGACTGGTTCGAGGCGAACCGCAAGCGCCTGCTGCGGCGCTTCCGCGACGAATACGTCGCCATCATCAACCGCAAGGTCGTCGACCACGACCCCGACTTCGGCGCACTCGCGCAGCGGGTGTTCGCGAAGTACGGGATGCGCTCGATTGCCATGCCCAAGGTAACCGCTGAAGAGCAGGTCGTCGAGATCCCGACGCCCTGGCGGGCGGCGCGGTGAGCCAGCGCTTTCCGTACGACCGCGCGAAGTCGCCCCCGGCGCCGGTGCTTCCCGTCAGGGTCGGCGGGGCAGGGGGACGAGCTGACGCCGTGTCCCCCGCGCTCGTGGACACGGGCGCGGATATGAGCGTCATCCCCGTCCGGCTGGCCAGAGAACTGCGGCTGCCCGTCGTCGGGGAGCTCCGCGTGCGGGGGGTAACCGGCTCGGAGCGCGTGCTGCTCTATGGCATAGAGCTCGAAGTCGCGGGGATCAAGGTACCGGTCCAGGCGGCGGGGCTGGGGACGCACATGCTCGTCGGCCGGGACGTCCTCAACCGCTGGACGCTGCGCTTTCGGGGGCCCGAGGAGATCCTCGAGGTCGAAGAGGGGAGTCCTAGCTCAGCCGGCGGATGACGGCGAGCGCTATACCTTCGATCGCCACGTCGCGCACGTAGATCGGTTCCATCCGGGTATTTTCCGGCTGGAGGCGGATGCGGCCGTCTTCCTTGAAGAACCGCTTCACCGTCGCCTCGTCTTCGATCCGCGCGACCACGATGTCACGATCCTTTGCCGTGGGCTGCCGGCGCACAACGAGCATGTCCCCGTCCAGGATCCCGGCGTCGATCATGCTGTCGCCGCGGACTTTCAGGATGAAGCAGTCCTCTGAGCGCACGAACTCCTGCGGCAGCGGGAAGTAATCTTCGATGTTCTGCTGCGCCAGGATGGGCAGGCCGGCGGTGACCATGCCGACGACGGGGAGAGAGACGACCTTCTTGGTGGGTACCTCCCGCTCGTCCTTGAGGATCTCGAGGGCCCGCGGCTTGCTCGGATCGCGCCGCAGGTAGCCCTTCTTCTCAAGGGCGGTGAGATGGCTATGCACCGTCGAGCTGCTCGTGAGACCGAGCGCCTGGCCGATCTCGCGCACCGAGGGTGGGTATCCGTGCGCATCGCTGTACCGCTGGATGAAGGTGAGGATCTCCTTCTGCCGTCGCGTCAGTCCCTTGCCCATGGATGCGCCCCCCGGCGGCTCGACGTGCGCTGACAGCATAGCACTTCGATCCACAATTGGCAAACACCTGTTCGTACGAGGACTCTGGGGGTCGTATATGGGTTCCTCTCCTGGTGAGGGCGATATCTTCGACCGGCTGGGGGAACGGCGCATCGTTTTCGTTCGGGATCCCCTGGATGCCGCCGAGGCGAACCGCATCATCGCAGAGTTCCTGCACCTGGAAAGCCGCGATCCCGCCGCGGAGATCACACTGCGTATCACCTGCGCCCACGCAGATCTCCGCGCTGCGCTGGCCGTTTACGATACGATGCAGACTATCCGGCCGCCGGTGGCAACACTGTGTGGCGGCGCGGCGACAGGCGGTGCGGCGCTGCTCCTGGCGGCGGGTGCGATCGGCAGGAGAACGGCGCTCCCTTCGGCGCAGGTCGTGCTGGAGCAGCCGAAGGGGAAGCTCGGGGGCAGCGCCAGGGAGATCGACCTGGAGGCACGCGGCCTGCTGCGCCTCCGCGCGCAGATGAACGAGCTCCTGGCGCACCACACCGGGCAACCGATCGAGCGGATCGAACGGGACACCGACCGTGGCCTCACGCTTACCGCGGAGGAGGCGCGCGCCTACGGTCTCATCGACGGGATTGCCGGAGCCGGAGAGTCCTCCGCGTCCCGGTCCTAGGGCATGGTAGCCTGGCCCGCATGGCCACTAACGCAGTACCGAAGGGCCGACGAGGCGGTCGTGATCCGGGTGGTTCAGGTCCGGCGCCATCCGCCAGGGGTGCGTGGCGCATGCCCACCAGCCGTACGGCTCGGGACGCATGAGCTGGCCGCACTCTGGGCAACGGGGAATGCGATCGCTCGATGCCGGGGTCGTACTTGCAAACGGGCTCAAGGGCTCCACGGTTCTTTGATTCCGGAGACTCGCCGAGAACTCCTAGCCACCTCAATCGTTCATCTGGATAAGTGGGGCCCCTGCACTTCCGATAATGTCCGTTATGTAAACTAGCAACAAACGGCGCCCTCAGAGGGCCTCCACGTCCGCGACCCGGTACATGCGCTCCGCCTGGCCCCTACCCTCGGGGACGACGACCGTCACCACCTGATAATCGTCCAGCACGCGGACGATCGTGCCCTCCGGCTGGCCGCTCTCGCCAACGACCCTCACCTTCATCCCCGGCACAAGCGGCCTCCCGTTGGGATCCACCGCGCGTTCTCGAGCTGCCATCACACGTGTGCCTCCTCCTGCCGAGATCCTATGGTGGGTTCCCGCTCAGCGGGATCGCTGCGTCAGTCCGAAGGGGGTCGGAACCGTTCGATGGGGTTCTTGCAGTCGCGACAATAGTAGATCGACCGGCACAGCGTGGTGCCGAATGGGTTCTCGAGCGTCGTGCTGGTCGACCCGCAGAAGGGGCACGTGACCTCCCCTCCCCCCAGGCGAGGGACGCTGAGGCCGTGCTGCCGCAGTTGCTCACGCCCGCGCTCGGTCATGCGCTTCATCGTCCAGGGTTCGGCGAAGGAGAGCTCGACCTCCACCTCCTCGACGCCG
>DASSGA010000096.1:0-4604 GCA_035693805.1 bacterium
GGACGCGACGGCCGTGGCGCGGTCCATGATGACGGGCCTCGTCTTCGGCCGATCGCCCGCGGAGGTGACGCGCCAGCTCGAGCACCGGGGCCGGACGCGCGAGGAGATGCGGTCGCGTGGCGTGCTCGTCGGAACGGGCGAGGACGTCATCGCCCAATTGCGTGAGCTGTCGTCGGCCGGTCTGCAGCGGATCATGCTGCAGTGGCTCGACCTCGACGACCTCGACGGGTTGCGCGCTTTCGCCGAGGCGGTGCTCCCGCATGTCTGAGCTCGCCGGCATCGCGCTCACGTGGTGGTTGATCAGCCTGTCCGGCGTGCTGATGCCGGGGCCGGTGTCGGCCGTCGCGATCTCGGAGGGGGCGCGCGCCGGGTTCGTCGCGGGTCCGCTCATCACCGTCGGGCACGCCGCCGCCGAGATCGTGATGCTCGGCATCCTCGCCGTCGGGCTGGCTCAGGTGCTGAAGCAGCCGGCGGTGATCGGCGCGATCGGGGTGCTGGGCGGTCTCGTGCTCGCCTGGATGGGGTGGGGGATCGCGTCAGCGGCGTGGCGCGATGCCGTCGCGCTCCCGGCCGCCGCGGCTGCCCCGGGCCGTGCGCGCCTGTCGCTCATCCGGACCGGCGTGCTGACCACCGTCGGGAATCCGTACTGGCTGCTCTGGTGGCTGACCGTGGGGGCGAGCTACTTCGTGCTGTTCAGCCGCTTCGGATGGATCGCTCTCGTCGTGGTGTTCTACGCGGGACACACCATGCTGGATCTGGCCTGGAACAGCTTCCTCGCCCTCGTCGTCGGCTCCGGGCGGGGACGGATCCCGCCGACTGTGTACCGGGTCGTCCTCGGGGTGTGCGGGGTCTTCGTGATCATGATGAGCGCCTACTTCCTGATTTCCGGCGTGCGCTTCCTCGGGAGCCGGTGAATCAGGGGCGCAGCGGCACGGCGGCCCAGGACAGGACGCCCGCGGCGACGATGAGCAGCGCGGCGGCGCCCGCTCCGATCGCCGACACCTCCGTCGGCCGCCGGTCCCAGGCGATGGCGCGCGCCAGGCTGCGGTAGATCCCGTGCAGCGCGTCGGCGGTGGAGGCGTGGTGATACGCGCCTCCCGTCATCGAGGCGATGGTCTGTAGCGTCTCTTCGTCCATCGGCCCGCCGATCGACCAGCCCAGGTCGGAGACAGTGCGCGCGCCCAGCCCGATCGTGTAGACGGTCACACCTTGCGCCTTCGCGATCCGGGCCGCCTCGATGGGGTCGATCCCGCTGTTGTTACGGCCGTCCGAGAGCAGGATGACGACGCCGGGAGGCGGCGCGATGGGCGCCAGCGGCATCGTCCCGTCCAGGTTCGGGCGAACCCGGCCGGGCAACGCCGCGACGGCCTCGAGGAGCCCTTCACCGATCGCGGTGCGGCGCGCCGTGCCCAGGTCGTCGATGAGCGTCCCCAGGCGCTGGTGATCGGTCGTGGGGGGCGAGAGGAGTGAGGAGTACCCGGCGAAGACGACGAGCCCGATGCGGACGCGGCCGGGCGTGGCCGCCAGGAAGGCCTTCGCCGCATCCTTCGCGGCCTGCAGGCGGCTCGGCGCGATGTCCTGCGATCGCATGCTGCCGCTGACGTCCATGCTCAGGATGATCGCGGCACGGTCCGACGGAACGGGCAGCGGGACGGTGGGCCGGGCCATGGTCACCACGACGGCGCCGAGGCCGAGGAGGAACAGCGTCGCCGCGGCGTGGCGGCGCCGGGCGGTGCGCGCTGTCGCGAGGCGCAGCGTGCCCGCAGTGGAGTAGGTCACCGGGTAGCGAGCCCGCCGGAGCGCGCGGATGTACAGCACGGCGAGCACCGGCAGGAGGAGCAACCACCAGAGGAGCGCCGGCCAGATGAACGTTGCCATTGGCGTCGAATTCGCCACCCGGAGGGGCCGTCCTCTGTCATTTCGGGTCCGGATAGTCCGCATCCTACTCATCGCCGCGGCGCTCCTCACGGCGGTGGCTCCCGCCTCCGGCCACGGCATCCTGCAGGGATCCTCACCGGGCGCCAACGCCGTGCTGCCGTCACCCCCATCGGACGTCGTCCTCGCGTTCAATGAATCGGTCGACGCGGCATTCAGCCGCGCCGACGTCATGGACGGGTCGGGCCGGAGCGTCGGCCGTCCGGCTCAGGTCAGCGCGGGGGGCCTCCGGATGCGCGTGGTCCTCGATCGACTCCCGCCCGGCACCTACACCGTGCGCTGGCGCGTGCTATCCCGGGTCGATGGGCACGTGACGTCCGGAGCGTTCCTGTTCGCGGTCGGCGAAGCGACGGCGCCCCAGGGGCGGGCGGACACCGGGGACCGTGTCGTGCCCTCCCTCGTCCTCGCGCGGTGGACGACGCTGCTGGCGGGGCTGGTTCTCGCCGGAGTGGTGGTGTTCGAGGCCCTCGTCTTTCGGCCGGTGCTGCCGACGCTTCCGCCTGATACCGCGCGGCTCGTGCGCGAAGGAGCGCTGCCGGGGTTGGAGGCGCTTCGCGTGATCGCCGGCGGCATCCTCGTCGTCGCCGTGCTGTTCGAGTTCGTAGCGCAGAGCGCGGCGATTTTGGGCGGCGCCGTGGAACCACTCGCGCGCCGGGCGGTGCTTGTGCCTTTGGTGGAAAGCACCCGCGCCGGGTGGAGCCTCCTCGTCCGCGCCTTCATGGCCCTGATCCTGCTCGCGCCGGCGCGCGGTCCCTGGCGCATCCTGCGCGCCGCGGCGCTGGTCTGGTTCGTGGTCGTGACCACGGTGATCGTCGTCCTCGGCGGCCCGAGCGCCCTGCAGAGCACCCATGTGACGTTGATCGTGCTCGTCGGCACCGTCTACGGCCTTGCGAGCGTCATCGCCGCGATCATCCTCCCGGGTGTCCCGGACGTGCGGATCCCGGAGGGCCACTGGATCCGGCCGGCCGCGGCGGCACTGCTGCTGTGGGGGTTCACGCTCACCTCGCACGCGGTGGCGGGAGGGATCAGTGCGGTCCTCGTCGACTGGTTGCATCTCGCGGCCGCGGCGGCGTGGATCGGCGGGCTCCCGGCGCTGTTGCTTACCCTCCGCGCGATCCCGCCCGCCAGTCGCGCCGTGGCCGGCGGGGGCCTCGTGCCCCGGGTCTCGCAGGTCGCAGGGATCTCGCTGGCCGTCATGGTGGTCACAGGGGTGATGGCGGCGCGGCGGACCGTCCAGGTGTTCCCTGCGCTGGTCGCGTCACTGTACGGCCGGGCGCTGCTCGTCAAGGTGACGCTCGTGCTGTGCATCATTACGCTCGGTGCCCTGAACCGGTTCGTCTACCGCCCGCGCATCGCCTCAGGCCGCGATGGACCCGCGCTCGACCGATTCCGCCGCAGCGTGGTCGTGGAGGTGGCGCTCGGCGTGGTCATCCTGCTCGTGGTCGGCGTGCTCACCACGACGCCGCCCGCTGCGGTCACCCAGGCCTCGCGCACCGCCCGAACGATCGTCCTTGGCGGCATCGCCGGTGACCTGCGCGTGAACCTCTCGCTCTCGCCGGCGGAACCCGGCTGGAACGAGGTTCGCGCGGAGGTTACCCGCATCGACGGCGGGCGGTCGGTGGTAGGAGCGAACGTCCAGGTCGTCCTCAAGGCGCTCGACCACTTTGAGGATCGTGCCTTCGGTCTTCCGGCTGCTTCGGGCGGATACGCCGCCTCCGGCGATGTCCTCGGCCCCGGGTGGTGGGAGGTCAGGGTCACTGTGCGCGAGGGGGGGCGATCGGCGGAGACCAGGTTCCCCCTGATCGTGGGGGCGGTGCCTCAGGAGGCCTCGCCGGACGCGGCCCGGCTGCTCGGGCAGGTCCAGCGCCAGATGAGCCGCTACCAGACCTGGCGGGAAGAGGAGCAGATCACGGACGGGAGCGGCAACGTCGTGGCGACCCGCCTCGAGGCCCAACGGCCCGACCGGCTCCGCTACCGCACCTCCGGAGGATCGGAGGCGATCATCATCGGGGCGGTGCGGTACGGACGGGAGCGGGGAGGGGAATGGCTCCGGGATCCGCTCCCGCAGCCCCTCGATCTCGAGGGTCCCTATGCGGCCTACTTCGAAGGCGCGTCGCGCGCCCGCCTGGGTCGTGCCGACGCCTGTCCGGGCGAACCGTGCCGCGTATTGCTCTGGGAACTGGAGCGCGCCCGGGCCTCACTTGCGGCGCGCGTCGGCACACGCACGCACCGTCTGCACACCCTGGCGATGGTGGCGCCGGAGCACTACATGACGTCGCGGCTCTACGATCTCGACGCGGCCGTCCGGATCCTTCCCCCGTGAGCGGGCGGCGTTACGGGAGGGTGAAGACGGTGTTGAACAACGACAGGCCGGTCTGCAGCATCGCCATGCTCACGGCCCAACCGACGAGGAGCACGGCCACGCTGGCCAGCCAGCCGATCACGGTGACACGAAGCCAGCGTTGAGCGCGGACGTAGCGGGCATAGACGACTTCGAGCTCTCGCGCGTCCATCACAGCACCTCCACCAATCTGAGCGCCTCCATCACGCTCATGCCCGCGCAGGTCTGGGCATACTCCACTCGGGGCACGGTCACGGCAGGACGGTTTTCCGTGGAGGGTCGTCGCCATGCTGTGTCGCGCCTGTGGCCGGATGAACCGGGATGAGGA
>DASSGA010000097.1:0-11529 GCA_035693805.1 bacterium
GTACGGGATCTCCACATGTTCCCGCAGCCAGGAGAGCAGTACTCGCATCAGAATTGCCTCAGCAGCCGCAAGTCATTGTCCCAGAAGAGCCGGATGTCCGGAATCCCGTACCGGACCATCACCTGCCGGTCGACCCCCAGCCCAAAGGCGAAGGCCGTGTACCGCTCCGGATCGATCCCGGCCAGTTCCAGGACGCGCGGATGGAACATCCCGCAGCCGCCGAGTTCCATCCACTGGTTGTTGAAGTGCACCAGCATCTCGGCGCTCGGTTCGGTGAACGGGAAGTAGCCCGGTACGAACTTCGTGCGGACGTCGGGGCCGAAGAGTTGGCGGGCGAAGGACGTCAGCGTGCCCTTCAGGTCGGCCATGGTGATGCGCTCGCCCACCATGAAGCCGTCGACCTGGTGAAAGACCGGCATGTGCTTCCAGTCCGGCGCGTCGCGGCGGTAGCACCGCCCCGTCGTGAGGACGCGCATCGGGGGGGTCCGGCCCACCATGACGTGCGCGTCCACGACGGTGGTGTGGGTGCGCAGCAGCAGGTCGTCGGTGATGTAGAAGGAGTCCTGGGCGTCGCGGGCCGGATGGTCGCGGCCGATGTTCAGCCGCTCGAAGTTGAACTCATCCGTCTCGACCTCGGTGCCGTCCACGATCTCGAAGCCCAGCCCGAGGAAGATGCGCTCGACCTCATCGAGCGTCTGCCGCAGGAGGTGGCGCCGGCCCAGGTGTGGCCGCCGGCCGGGCAGCGTGACGTCGATCGCCTCCGCGGCCAGACGCGCCTCCCCCGCGGCCGCCGCGACTTCCTGCATCCGGGCCTCGAGGAGGGTCTCCAGACGCATACGCAGGGCGTTGAGCCGCCGCCCCCGCTCGGGCCGCTCCGCCGCCGCTGCCGCGGGCAGCGCGTCAAAGAGGCCGGCGATGATCCCTTTGCGCCCGAGGTAGGTCCGCCGGACCTCCTCCAGCGCTTCCCCCGTGACCGCGGTGCGGATCGCCGCCTCGGCCTCCTGCACGAGCCGATCGAAATCGTCCATCGTCGCCCCCGGACACACAAAAATCGCCGCCATCGTCCCAAGGACGAAAGCGGCGCTTCCGTGGTACCACCTCGGTTCTGCGCCCCGGCGCTCGCCGGACCGCAGCCCTCATGCTCCCATCTCGGGGGAGTTCCGGACTCCCTACTGCCCGATGGAGGGGTTCAGGAATCGGCTCTGGAGTGAACTTCGCCGGATCAGTCCCGGGGAGGCTTGCAGTCGGGGGCCTCCCCTCTCTCTGAGACCGAAGCCGGGTACTCCTCTCCGTCGTCGCCTAGCCATTCAGTTGGACGAAACCTTCAACTGCGCCTTGCCGAACGCGGCGAACCGCCGGTAGATCAGATACGCCCAGATCGAACCCGTCGCTTCGAACAGCTCCCAGAGCATCTCAGCCGTCCATACCGTCTGCGCCACAGCTTCCCTCCTGCGACTGCGGAGCGCTGGGTCAGCCCGCCTGCCTCATCGCGATTGGCCCGAGTATAACACAGCAGCGCAAGAGCGGGAATCCGCTGCTCAAAAGAGCTTCACGTAGTCTTCCCGGAGGGGATGGAAGACGTCGAGCACGAGGCAGGTGGAGGTCTTGGTCTCGGCGCCGTGGGGGACGTTCGGCGGGACGGTGTACATATCGCCGTGGCGCAGCGTCCGCCGCTCGTCCCGGATCCACAGCTCAAGCTCACCCTCGAGGACGATGCCCATCTGCTCGTGCGGATGTTGATGGGTGGCCACCGTGGAGTGAGGCTTGAAGCGCACCGCGCTGAACATCACCTTCTCCCCCGGCAAGATCCGCAGGTACACGCCCGGGCGCACCTCGCGCTCGGGCAGACGGTCCAGCTGGGCCCACACCGGCTGCATCATCTCATCCCTCCTGGGTTCGCCTCGCTTCGTAGAGCAGCAGCGCCGCCGCGATCGCGACGTTGAGCGACTCCGCACGACCGTACATGGGGATTCGGACCAATGTCACCGCCGCCTCCCGCCAGAGAGGATGGACCCCCTCAGCCTCCCCACCCAGGACGACGACAACCGGAGGGGCGTAGGAGGCGGCGGTATAGTCTTCGGCGCCGCGCTGATCTGCCACGAGGATGCGGATTCCACGCTCCGCCAGCTGGCGCACGAGATCGTCCCGATCCACCTCTGCCACGGGCAGGTGAAACAGCGACCCCATCGTCGCGCGCACGGCCTTGGGGTTGTGGGGGTCCACGCTCCCACGTGTGACGGCGACCCCGGTCGCGCCCGCGGCGTCCGCCACCCGGACGATCGTCCCGAGATTCCCGGGATCCCGGACGCGGTCGGCGACAACCAGCAGCAGGTCGGGCGCCTCGAGGATCACACTGAGATCAACCGCAGGGACCTCAACGACGGCAAGGATGCCCTGCGGGGTGTCCACCTGACTGCAGGCGGCGATGACGTGCGGGGTCGCCTCGATCGTGCGCGCCCCCACGGAGGCGGCCCCGGCGACCAACTCGGCGATGCGCACATCTTTCGTGGCGGCCTGCGGGTCGTAGAGGAGGAGCTCGACGTCCACGCGCGCGGTGAGGGCCTCGGCGACGAGGCGGACGCCTTCCACCACCATCCGCCCCTCGGCCTCCCGGGCGGGGCGCTCGGCGAGCGCGCGGAGGCGCTTGACGAGGGGATTCTTCGTGCTGCTGATCCGCACCGGCTAGAGGACGGTCTCCAGGCGGCCCAGGGCGCCCTTCTCGCCCACCACGACCAGCACGTCGCCGTGCAGGAGCTGCGTCTCGCCCGTGGGCGTGATCAGGATCTGGCTGTCGCGCTTGATGAGGAGCACGTTCACGCCGAAGCGCGTACGCAGGTCGAGGTTGCCGAGGCTCTTGCCGGCCAGCTTCGGTCCCACGCTGACCTCTTCCACGAGGAAGTTCGGCGACAGCTCGAGGAGGTCCACCACGTGACTGCTGGCCAGGTTGCGGGCCACCCGCACCGCCATGTCGCGCTCCGGGCGTACCACCTGATCGGCGCCGACCTTCTCGAGGACACGGCCCTGCAGCTCGTCCACGGCCTTGCTCACGACCTTGCGGCAGCCCATCTCCTTGAGGATGAGCGTGGTCAGGATGCTCTCCTGCACGTCCGCGCCGATCGCCACGACGACCGCGTCGAAGTTCGTGATGCCCACGGCGCGCAGCGCCTCCGCGTCCGTCGAGTCGATCTGCACCGCATGGGTGGCGTACTCGGCCACCTTCCGCAGCGACTCCTCGTCCCGATCCATCGCGAGCACGGTGTGCCCCAGCTCGTGCAGGGTGCGCACCACGTTGCTGCCGAACCGACCCATCCCGATGACCGCGAATTCCATCGTCGCTTCGCCTCGCTCCTAGCCGATCATGATCCGCTCTTCTGGGAAGCGGAAGTTGGCCGGCTGCTGCCGGTGGGTGAGCGCAAAGGCCATCGTGAGCAGGCCCACCCGTCCGGTGAAGATCGTAAGCATGATGATGATGCGCCCGACCGTGCTGAGGCTCGGGGTGATGCCGGTCGAGAGCCCGACCGTTCCGAAGCCCGACGTCACCTCGAACAGCGCCCGGATGAACTCGACGCGCTCTGTGAAGGCGAGCGCGGTGGCCATCGTCACGACGAACGCCAGGCCGACCAGCGCGATCGTCACGGCCTTGTAGACGACGACCGGCGGCAGCCGCCGCCATAAGAGCTCCGGATCCGGCCGGCCGCGCAGCATCGCGACGATGACCGCCATGGGCGCGACAAAGGTCGTGGTCTTGATGCCGCCGCCCGTGCCGCCCGGAGAGGCGCCGATGAACATGAGCGCGATGAGCAGCATGAGCGTCGGGTCGAGGAGCCGGCCCACGTCCACCGTGTTGAACCCGGCCGTGCGCGGCGTGACGCTCTGGAAGAAGGCGGCGAGCACCCGTTGCCAGGCCGGCAGGCGGCCGAGCGTGTCGGGGTTGCGGAACTCCAGAAGGAGGACAAGCGCGGTGCCGGTAACGATCAGGATCGCCGTCGTGGCCAGCACGACCTTCGCGTGGAGGGTGAACCGCTTGGGCCGGCCGAGGTCCACGAGCACGGTGAAGCCTAGCCCCCCGAGGATGATGAGCAGCGCGATCGTGAGGTTCACGGACACATCGCCGGCGTAGCCCGTCAGGCTGCGGAACCCGCCCATCAGGTCGAAGCCCGCGTTGTTGAACGCGGAGATGCTGTGGAAGATCCCCAAGTATGCGGCGCGGGCGAGCCCGAAATCCGGCCGCCAGCGCAGCATCAGCAGAATGGCCCCGATCGCCTCGATGGCCGCCGTGATGAGCACCACCGTGCGGGTGAAGCGCACGATGCCGCCCAGCGTGTACAGGTTGTGCGCTTCCTGCAGGACCAACCGCTCGCGCAGCCCGATCCGCCGCCCGATGGCCATCGCCATGAGCGTGGCCACAGTCATGTAGCCGAGACCGCCGAACTGGATGAGGAGCATGATGACGAGCTGGCCGAAGGTCGACCAGTGATCGGCCGTGTCGACCACGACCAACCCGGTCACGCAGGTCGCCGAGGTGGCGGTGAACAGGGCGGTCAGGAACGGCGTCGGCTGCCCGTCCGCGGCCGCCGAGGGCATTGACAGCACGAGCCCCCCGGCCAGGATGATCGCCGCGAAGCCGGCGATGATCGTTTGCGCGGGATTGAGCTCAAGCCGGGCGAGAGGGGACCGCTTTTGCAGGACGAGCGCCCCGGCCATCCCGGCTAGGACTTCAGCCCCTCCTTCGCCTTAGCCACGAGCGCGGTGAACGCCTGGCCATCGCGCGCGGCGATGTCGGCCAGGACCTTCCGGTTCACGGTGACCCCGGCCTTGCGCAGCCCGTTGATCAGACGGCTGTAGGACAGCCCATTGGTGCGCGCCGCCGCGTTGATGCGCGCGATCCACAGACGACGGTAATCGCGCTTGCGCACGCGACGGTCGCGATAGGCCTGCGCCAGCGCGCGCACGACGTACTGGTTGGCGAGTTTGTACCAGCGGCTCTTCGCGCCGTAGTACCCCTTCGCCAGCTTGA
The DNA here is from genome assembly GCA_035693805.1 of bacterium. Taxonomy (GTDB): domain Bacteria; phylum Sysuimicrobiota; class Sysuimicrobiia; order Sysuimicrobiales; family Kaftiobacteriaceae; genus Kaftiobacterium. Next base: position 5,018 of record DASSGA010000097.1, read on the forward strand.
GGATCTTCTTGTGCCGGCGGCGAGTGGCCATCCCCCGCTTGACCCGTGCCATGGTCCGTCCCTCCTACCGGTTCGGCAGCAGCGCTTCGACCTTGCGGCGGTCCCGGGCGGACACTTCCGTCCGGCTCCGCAGTGACCGCAGGCGCCGCGGGGACTTGGTCACCTTGAGATGCCCCGCCATCTGCCGTCCCCGGCGCAGCTTCCCGCCGCCCGTAACGGTGATGCGCTTTGCCGTTCCCTGGTGCGTCTTGGCCTTGCCCATCGTTCGTGCCCTCCGAGCCTACTTCTTCGGTGTCAGGATCATGATCATGTTGCGGCCTTCGAACAGCGGCGGCCGCTCCACCGCCCCCACGTCGGCGATCATCTCGGTGACCCGCTGGAGGAGCTGGTGCCCCCGCTGCGGATAGGCCATCTCGCGCCCCCGAAACCACACCGAGACCCGCACCTTGTTGCCTTCCTTGAGGAACTCATGGACGTGCTTGACCTTCGTCTGGAAGTCATGCTCGCCGATCTTCGGCGAGAAGCGCATCCCCTTGAGGTCTCCACCCTTATGGTGCGAGCCGCGGCTCTTTTTGCTCAGCTCGTACTTGTACTTCCCGAAGTCCATGATCCGGCACACGGGCGGCTGCGACGTGGGCGCGACCTCGACCAGGTCGAGGGCAGCCTCCTGCGCCTTCTGGAGGGCGTCGCGGACCGTCATCACGCCCAACTGCTCGCCCTCAGGGCCGATCACGCGGATCTCACGAGCCCGGATCCGCTCATTCACTCGTGGTTCGGGTGCGATAGACTTTGCCTCCTCTCAAAGATGGAAAAGCCGGGCATGGCGGATGCCATCCCCGGCAGGAGTGCTCACTGTCTGTCGGTGTCGACCGGCGCGGGCGCCCTGCCCCGGCCGGTGAGAAGCGGATGGCTTCTGCTTGGGCCCTTCACAACAGCCCGAAGTATAGCATAGACGCCCCGGTATTGACACCCCAGGACGCGTGTGCGTACGCTGGTGGCCCATGTCCCTCCCCGCCTCCCCTCACTTCATGCTCCGGAAGCTTGCCGAGGGGGTCCACGTGGCCTTCGCCACGGAGACCGCGGCGGCGACCTGCAACACCGGCATCGTCGACCTGGGCGATCGCACCCTCGTGTTCGACACGTTCCTGACGCCCAAGGCGGGATCGGATCTGCGGCGCGCCGCCGAGATCCTAACCGGGCGCCCCGTCGCCTACGTCGTGAACAGCCACTACCACAACGACCACATCCGCGGCACGCAGGAATTCCCCGGTACCGTCGTCATCTCCACCGACCGCACTCGGAACCTCATCGCGACCAAGGAAGTCGAGGAGATCCGCTCCGATACCGACCTCGCCCCGCAGCGCCTCCTGGAGTGGCAGGAGCAGCTGCGCGCGGCCGTGGATCCCGGGGAGCAGCGGCAGCTGCGGTACTGGGTCGAGTATGCCCGGGTCATCGTCGAGTCACTCCCGAGCCTCCGCCTCGTCCTGCCCCAGCTGACCTTCGAGCGGAAACTGGTGATCCGCGGACCCGCGCGCCGGGTGGAGCTGGTCGCGCTGGCCGGCCACACGCCGGACGACGTCATCATGCTGCTGCCGCAGGACGGAATCGCCTTCCTGGGGGACCTGCTGTTCGTCGGATTCCACCCCTCTCTCATCGACGGAAATCCCGACGACTGGTTGCAGAGCCTGAACACGATCGAGCGCCAGGACGTGACCACCCTCGTCCCCGGCCACGGGCCGCTGGGCACCATGGATGACATCGGGCGGATGCGGGATTACATCGCCGCGGTCGACGAGACGGCGCAGGATCTGGCGCGGCGCGGGGCGGTCCCTGACGCGACCCTACTCGTCCCCGAAGCGTTCCGGTCCTGGGGGTACGGGAGGTTCTTTCCGACGAACGTGAAGTTCGTGTGGGAGCGCCTGACCGCCGGGGGCCGCTAGCCGACCTGCTCTTCGCCGAGGTCTTCCCGCAGGATCTCGAGGGTGGCCTGCAGCGTCTTGATGCGGAGCTTGCGATCGCTGATCAAGCTCTCCTTGTCGTCGGAGGCCTGGAAGCGCTCCAGGATGGCGAGGTCGTCGAGATCCTCGTCCATCGGCTCTGTGTCCCCCTGCATCAGCGCCAGGTCGCGCTGGTAGCGGTCGATGGTACGGCGGATGTGACCGATCGTTCGGAACGGCCGGGCCGCGACCTTCCAGGGCAGCCCCTCGCGCAGCGGCGTCTCCTTCAGACGGGTCATCCTCACGATGGTCCCCATCGGACTGCTCTGACATTCGACGGTGTCCATGAGGCTGCGGATGAGGTGCATCCCTCGCCCCACGTCCCGCTCAGGCTCGTAGGGGTGGTCCAGGATCGCGGTGTCGAAGCCCTCCCCGTCGTCCTCCACCTCGATTGTGAGGGCGTTGGGCTCCAAAGCGAACCGCAGCGTCACCCACGTGGTGTTGGCGTGCTGGATGACGTTGGCGTAGGCCTCCGACATAGCCACGGCCAGGTCGTTGGCCTGGGTCTCCGAGAACCCGCCGTGGAGGGCCAGCGAGCGGAGGATCCCCCGCGCCAGGCCGACGTTCGACGGCTGGGCCGGCAAGAGCACCTCGGTGAACCCTGTGGTCTCGTGATTCCACCGTCCCATCGGGGCGTAATCTTCACCCTGGACCGCCGAAACCCTCCGGGACCCCCCGCCCGGCTAGACCACCGCCCGGGCGGCGGCGGCTACGGCCCGCTCCACCATGGCGAACGTGATGTGCCGGTGGGTCACCATGCGGACGGTCGCCGGATCGACGGGCAGGGCGAGCACCCCCTCTCGCTTCAGTCGGGTCGAGAATTCCGCCGCGGTGAGGGGGGGGTTGACCTCGACCAGGACCATGTTCGTGCGTACCCGCTCCAGGTGCACCGACAGACCGGAGACCTCGGCAAGCCCCTGAGCGAGGCGGCGGGCGTTGGCGTGATCCTCGGCCAGCCGGTCGACCATCGTCGTGAGGGCGATGATGCCGGCGGCGGCGATCACCCCCGCCTGGCGCATGCCGCCCCCCACCATCTTCCGGAAGCGGCGGGCCTGCTCCACGACCTCGCGGCGGCCGGCGACCAGCGAGCCGACCGGGGCCGACAGCGCCTTCGAGACGCAGAACATGACGGTGTCGGCGTTCCGCGTGAGGTCCGTCGCCGGGACGCCGAACGAGACGGCGGCGTTGAAGATGCGGGCCCCGTCGAGGTGCACCGCCAGCCCCAACTGCTTCGCCAGCAGGCAGGTGGCGTCCATCTCCTGGGGGCTGAATGGCATCCCGCCGGCCCGGTTGTGGGTGTTCTCCAGGGCCAGCAGGCGCGCCGGGGGGACGTGGATGTTCGGGCCCCGCACCGCATCCCGCAGTTGATCGGGCGTGATGTAGCCGTTGATCCCCTGGACCGGATTCGGCACGACGCCGGCGACGGCCGAGATCGAACCCGCCTCGAACCGGAAGGTATGGGCCTCCGCCTCGAGGATGACCGCGTCGCCCTTCTGCGTCTGCGCCAGGACGGCGATGAGGTTGCCCATCGTCCCGCTCGGCACGAAGACCGCGGCTTCCTTCCCGACCTTCTCGGCTGCAAGCGCCTCGAGCTCGTTGACGGTGGGATCCTCGCCGAAGACGTCGTCGCCCACCGGGGCGCGGGCCATCGCCGCCCGCATCTCCTCCGTCGGCTGGGTGACCGTGTCACTCCGTAGATCGATGAGCTCCGCCATGCCCCTCGCCTCCACCGATCGATCCCAAAGAGAGAGACGGGTCCGGGCCGATCGCGCCGGATCCCGTCTCCAGTAGTTCGTCGGGCTATCCGTCCCGCGTGCGGGCGGCCTCGTACAGCGCGATGCCCTTGTTGGCGATCGCCGAGGCCACGATGCCCATCACCAGGAGCAGCGCCGCCTTGAACGTGACCGTGATCGGCAGGTTGAACATCTTCTGGAAGATCGTGCCGTCGGACGCCGCGACCAAATCGAGGTAGGCCAGGACGAAGACGGCGATGAGCAGAAGGACCCCGAGGAGGAAGACGCCGATGCCCAGACTGCGGCCCGCGGCGTCGTGTCGCATCGTGCCGGCGTGCATGGTCTGTGCCACTCTGTTTCCCCCTTATTCGACCCGCGCGTGACGCAGGGCGGTCGCGCACACGCAGGTGCGCTCCTGTGGAATGAGCGGAATGATCCGCATGATCAGGTACCGCAGCCGGGCGGTGTTCTCGCGGAACCGAACCAGCACTTCCTGCGCCGTCACCGGCTCGATCCCGGCCTCCCCTTCAACCCCCACGTCATAGTCGGTGATCAGCGAGATGTTCACGTAGCACATCTCCAGTTCCCGGGCCAGCGCCGCCTCGGGATACTGGGTCATGTTGATGACCTCCCACCCCGCCTCCCGGAACCACCGGCTCTCGGACCGGGTGGAGAAGCGCGGCCCCTGGATGACCACGACCGTCCCCCGCTCGTGCGCCCGCCATTCCATGTCACGGGTCGTCGCTCTGGCGACGGCCCGTAATTCAGGGCAGTAAGGCTCTGCCATACTGACATGGGTGATAATCGGCCCGTCATAGAAGGTATCCTTCCGTCCGTTGGTCCGATCCACGTACTGATCGCAGATGACCAGGTCCCCCGGTCGGATCTCCGGCTGCAGGCTCCCTACGGCGCAGGGGCCAAGGATCCGCGTGCAGCCCAGCGACCGGAGCGCCCAGATGTTGGCCCGGTAGTTGATCGCGTGCGGCGGCAGCGTGTGATGCCGCCCGTGCCGGGGCAGAAAGGCGACACGCCGCCCGGCCACCTCACCCAGCGTGACGACGTCGCTCGGGGCGCCGTAGGGCGTCTCCACCCGGCGCTCTTCCGCGCCCTCCAGCAGTGCATAGAACCCGGTCCCGCCGATAACACCGATCTCAGCCAGGGACATGCACGCCCTCGAAGGGAGAGACGGATTATGTGCGTGGGGTAACCTCTCAGTAATTCTGCGTCAGGGGGAGGCGTCCCTCTCCCCACGCACCGCTGCGACGGCGGCCACCAGCGCCGGCAGCATTTTCCCCACCCGGCCCCGCAGTACAACATCGGCGAGGTCATCCAACGCCGTGGATTCGTCGTTGGCGATGACGACTCCAGCCCCGCGGGCCCTGGCGACCTCCGGGAGCCAGGCCGCGGGCGTGACCTGGAGCGAGGAGCCGGCCACGAGCAGGACGTCCGCCTGCCCGCATTCATGTTCCGCCGCCGCATACGCGGCCGGCGGCAGAAGCTCTTCGAACAGCACGACGTTCGGCTTGAGGCGCCCCCCGCAGCCCCCGCAGGTAGGCAACTCGCCCCGGTCGAGGGCCTCGGTGATGGCGCCGATCGGGACGACCCGGCCGCACTCGACGCACACCGCTTCGCGCAGGTTCCCGTGCAGCTCGATGACGCGCCGGCTCCCCGCGGCCTGGTGCAGACCGTCCACGTTCTGCGTGACCACCGCGCGCAGCCCGAAGCGCTCCAGATCCACGAGGGCCCGGTGGGCGGCGTTCGGCGCCGCTCCGGCGAGCGTCGCCAGGCGCCGGCGGTAGAAGTCGTAGAACGCCTGCGGCCGGCGGCGGAACGCGGTGAGGCTGGCCACCTCGAGCGGGTTCACTCCCGCCCAGAAGCCCCCAGGGGACCGGAAGTCCGGCAGGCCGGATTCCGTGCTGATCCCCGCGCCCGTGAGCGCGACCAGCCGGTGCGAACGCCCGAGGAGCGAGGCCGCCGCCTGGAGCGGTTCCGTCACGCCAGGTCGGCGAGCATACCGTCGGCGGTGAAGCGGAGGATTTCGGAGGAACCCACGGTGATCTCGGAGCGCCCCCGGAGCTCCGGCAGCAGCGGCGCGGAGACCCAGAGGCGGTCCAGGTGCAGGGTGTTGGGGATGCGGACGATGCGCGCCTGCGAGGCATCCGGCAGCGCCAGGCTGGACAGTGCCGCGGCGATGGCGTCGCGGTCGGTCGGCATGGTGATGGGGATGAAGCCCCGCTGGAGGAACGTGCTCGTGATGGTGTTCATGTACGTGTTGACCGGGTCCATGGCATCCACCAGCCGGCGCGTGACGAAGTCGGCGAGGCCGACCCCCTGCGCGTTGCCATCGGACTCGGGGGACAGGCGCAGCGCAACGATGCGCTGGACCCGCGGCGAAGTGGGCTCCGGCATCCCCGGCAGCCGCCAGCGCCCGATGACGTTCACGTCCATGCCGCTGCCGCTGTAGTTCTTGCCGATCTCATCGACGATGAGCACATCGATGTCCTCGACCGGCAGGCGCGGCATCATCGCCAGCGCCCGCTGGAAGAGCTCCTTCTCCTTCTCGATCATCTCTTCCGGCCGGACCGCGACGATCTCCGCCGTCTCATCGTAGGCGTTCTCGATGATCGCCAAGCCGCCGATGACCTTGCCCGAATCGATGAACACGCGGGCGATGTCCTCGATCGCCTGCGCCATCTGCGCGGGCCCCTGCCGATGGATCTGGGCCGCCCCGGGGACCTTCCCCAACCCGACCGCCAGCATCTTCAGCAGGCCACTCCCGAAT